>CAYSWT010000168.1:0-4414 GCA_964434845.1 uncultured Atribacterota bacterium
ATTTTATACTGTATAGGTATCCATTAATTTTTAATGACAATATCAGAGGAAGGGGATTTGAGAATGAGAACACTTGCTCAACTCTGCATTCCACGAGAAAGTGTATTTAACAAAAGTCGTCGGGATGTAGTGCTTGATCTCACTGATCTCATTGAAGAAAAAATCAATCCTGGAGATTTCTTTAATGAGAACTATCGTACGGATGGGATGCGTTCACTTTTTCGTGAAGCATTTCGCCGTTTTGAAGGTAAAGAAGCATCTGGAATTATTCGGCTTACTCAAGCGATGGGTGGAGGGAAAACTCATAATCTGATTGCTCTTGGTTTATTAGCAAAATATCCCCAGTATCGCTCCAAAGTAATTGGTGATATGTCAATTCAATATGACAACCGACCGGTTAGAGTGATGGCATTTACTGGGAGAGAAAGTGACGCTCCACTGGGTATTTGGGGAACCATTGCCGATCAACTGGGTAAAAAAGACCAATTCAACGAATATTACTCTCCTCTTTCTGCTCCGGGGCAAACCGCCTGGATCAGACTTCTTCATGGTGAACCACTCCTCATCCTTTTAGATGAACTTCCTCCTTACTTTGAAAATGCTAAATCTAAAACGATTGGTGATTCAAATCTCGCAAATATCACGACCACTGCTTTAGCTAATCTCCTCGTTGCTGTGGGAAAACAAGAACTTTCCAACGTTTGCGTTGTCTTATCTGACCTTCGAGGTTCCTATGAAGGTGGGTCTCAGTATATTGATCGGGCATTAGAAAACCTTGAGTCGGAAATCGGTCGATCAGCACTCGATCTTGAACCAGTTGGCCTGAATACCGACGAAGTCTATCACATTCTTCGAAAAAGATTATTTGAAACTATGCCGGATAATAAAGAAATTAGAGAAGTTGCCCAAGCTTATACCCAAGCGGTTCGGGAAGCTCAGCAGATGGATTTTACCAGTGCCAATCCAGAAAAAATTGCTCAGAATATTTGCGAATCCTACCCCTTTCATCCCGCAATAAAAGATCTTTATGCTCGATTCAGAGAAAACCCCGGTTTCCAGCAAACCAGGGGGCTCATCAAACTGATGCGAGTTGTCGTTTCAAACCTTTATTCTGGTAATCCACCTCTCGCAGAAAAAATATTCCTCATTCATCCCCACCATTTGAATCTCAATGATCGTGAAACTTTAGCTCTTGTTACCAGTATTAATCCCTCATTGGAAAATGCCATTAGTCACGATATCGCCTCGAATGGGCAATCAGCGGCAGAACTCATCGACGAACCAAATCATTCAACCCTTGCTCAAGATATAACAAAGCTCATACTGGTTTCATCTCTGGCTAATATTCCTAATGCCTTGGTTGGTCTTTCTATGGCAGAAATTGCCACTTTTCTTGCTGCTCCCGGGTGTGATCTTAAAACTTTCAAGGATATACTGGGAAATATTGTCACCAATACCTGGTATCTTCACTCAACTCGCGAGGGAAAATTGTTTTTTAAAAATGTAAAAAATTTAGTCGCTCAAATCAAGTCGATATCTACTTCCTATAACCGTGAATCCTCTATTAAGGAACTCCGAAAGTTCCTCGCTCAACTTTTCCAGCCAACTTTGAAAGATTGCTATCAAGAGGTTCAAACATTTCCTGCTCTTGATGAAATAGATATTACCGCTGAGAAGGTCACTTTGGTTATTTGTGAACCATACAGTGGAGGTTTGAATCCCGAATTAAAAAAGTTTTACCAGGACCTTGATTACAAAAACCGTATTCTTTTCCTTACCGGACAGAAAGAAACCATGGATCATCTCCTTGATGTCACCCGCGAGTATAAAGCCATTTCTTTTATTTTAGAACAAATGGAAGGAGAAAAAATTGCCGATAATGATCCACAGAAAATGACTGCTCGTGATCTTTCCGATAAAATTCGTCTCCGTTTGCTCAGTGCTATTCGTGAAACTTTTACGACCTTAGTCTATCCTCATTCCGAGGAATTGTTCAGCACTGATTTCTTGATGAATTTTACCAGCAATGAGTATCGCGGGGAACAGCAAATCCGGGAGACTTTAAAAACAAAGCAAAAATTCACTGAGGATATTTCCAGTGATACCTTCCGAAAAAAGTGTGAAGCCCGGCTTTTTACCCAAAAAACTATGGCGTGGAACGAAGTAAAGAAAAGAGCTGCCATCAAAACTGAATGGCAGTGGCACCGACCTGATGCGCTTGATTACCTGAAAGATACTTTAGTTCATCAAGATATCTGGAGAGAAAACGGTGGTTATGTTGAGAAAGGCCCATTTCCTCCGCCAGCACCTACGATTCAGATTCAAGAGCTCAGACGAGATGATAAAACTGGAGAAGTAACCCTTCGGCTGACTCCAGTTCATTGTGATACCATTTATTATGAAATTGGAGCGAAAGCGACTATCAAATCACTTCCAGTTGAAAATTATCAGTTATTTACTACCCGTGAACTCATGGTTTCTTTCCTTGGAGTCGATTCAAAAAATCAAAATAATCCTGGAACCCCTATCATTTGGAAAAATCGTATTACTATCCAATCGCGACAATATCAAAGTGGTGAAGATAAGATGGTTGAGCTCCAAGCTATACCAACTGGAACCATTCATTATTCTACCGATGGTTCAAATCCGATGGCCAATGGTGCCACCTATGCTGCTCCCTTCCCCGTCCCACCTGGAACTGTATGCGTGTTAGCAGTCGCTGAAAAAGATGGTATTATGTCCGATCAACACCGACTTGATATCATTTGGGATGGTAAACCGGTAACCATTGATCCCGATCGGCCTGTTCTTTGGAAACGAATTCACCATCTCAAAACTACCCAAGAATCCTATGAATTTATTAATCGACTGAAAAAATTTTCGGGATTGATTCCCGGACCGAGAATTATTATAAGTTATAGCTCTGACCAATGGTTGGAATTAACCTATGGAACAAATATATCTCTGAACGGTCAAACTGTAGAAGAAACCATTGAAAATCTCCGCAAGTTTCTTCCTGATGGGCAGGTGTCGGTTGAAGCTCAAGCTATTTCCTTTGATTGTGGTCAATTCTTTTATGATTGGATTGCCGATGTGAAGACTGAATTCAAAGCTGATGAGGTTGTACAAGAATGACCATTAAAAAAAAGATCTTTGGGTTTGGCTTCATTCCCGAAGAAACAGTGCATCATTTTGAAGTCACAATTCCTTCTTCTCGTACCGAAAATGTGTATATCAGCGAAAATTATACTTGGGAAGATCAATCAAGGCCTTTAGAAATAACCTTTGCTTCCGGAAGCCAAGATAGTTCATTAAGGGTTATTCTTTCCCGGATCAGATGGAATGCCATTGCTGATCCTCTAAAAGAAGAATTCAATCGGCGCCTTCGTACCATGAACCTTAAAGTCAGTAAGTGGGAAACTGGGTCGAACTACGTCTCCCGATTGCTGGGTAAAGAACTGGTGGTCCTTGCTTGGGCGATTGAAGATGCCGATCCCCTATTGATTCCAGTGGCAGTGCAAAATTGGCAGGGACTGGCTCCTGAGGAACGCTGGTGGCTCTACACTATGGCTAACGCTGCGACTGGCCATGCCCTCACCGGCCGCAATAAAGGCTGGAGGAAAGCAATCCGTTTTGCCCTCACTGAAAATCCAATCGCTCCCGGTGGTTTTACTTTAGAACAGCGGAAAAACTTACTTTTCATGATGGAGGAAGAGGCGGAACGTCTTTCTCATGTAAAAAAATCAAAACCTCAAACACCAAAAAAGAATGAAGATAAAAATACGGATCAGAAGAATAAAGCTCCCAAAAATTCTATAGACTCCCCTACATTTATTAGTACTATTGCCGAGTATCATAACAAAAAAACGTTGAATATGAATAAGGATGATCCCAATGAACCAAAATGAGAAGTCATTCATCGAAACCCAATTCACCGTTTCCAAAATTTCAAAAGAGAGTTACAAAGAACGAAAAGCCGGTTCAAGTCAAACGCTTACTGGTCTTGGTAAATGGTGGGGACGAAAACCTCTCATCGTAGTCCGTGCTGCCATTCTCGGGCTTCTTTTACCTTCTTCTGATAATCCTCAAAAAGACCGAGAAATATTCCTGCAACTCCTCACCATGGATGAAGAAGGTTTATGGCGGAGGAAAAATAAACCAATTTCTGCTGAAGTTCTTTATGAATATTTCAATCCTAAAGAGAGATCCCTGTGGTTTAATAATAGTAATAATACTGAAAAACCACAACTTAAAAAAGAATTATCCCGTGAACAACGAGAAGAACTCCAAAAAGTAATCTTTTCCCGTCTTTCGTATGAT
This sequence comes from uncultured Atribacterota bacterium, assembly GCA_964434845.1. GTDB lineage: Bacteria > Atribacterota > Atribacteria > Atribacterales > Atribacteraceae > CAYSWT01. The sequence goes on from CAYSWT010000168.1 coordinate 4,321, forward strand.
CAGAAACTGCAATATTGTCAACGTCCCGAGGAAATTGACGGACCATCTTTAATGACTTGGCAAGAAATTAATTCTCATTTGGAAACTTCAGCTC
>CAYSWT010000169.1:0-4250 GCA_964434845.1 uncultured Atribacterota bacterium
ATGGGTGAGGATGAGGGTGATTTTTAAAACTGTTTACAGTTTACCGTTCACTGTTAACTGTATTTTCAGGATTGACCCTCATGTTGCTTGGCAGCACCATCTAAGGAATAAAAACCTTGTATTTGCAGGAGCACCTTTTCAGTGCGAATGAGTCGCAGCAAAGTGCTGCTTCTACGAGAGAGGGTATTTTGTCAAGAAAGTGAATTGAATTTACACTGAATCAATTGATTACGATCAACTCTTCAGTTGGGTTCTGAAGTGTCTTCCCCTTGATAAATTCTAAAAACACATCGGCGTCGATCAGACCGGTGTTTTGCTGATGAGGGATTTTTTTCAAGGTGGCATTGCCGTCTCCTCCCTGGGCGAGAAAGCTGTTGGTGACCAAACGGTAGTTCTTGTCCGGTTGAATCGGAAGATAGTTGCTGTCGGATTGTTTTATATCGACTTGGGAAACCCGTGAACCCTTGGGTTGAGCGGGCTGTAGATGGAAACGGATGCCAGCCACATAGGCGTAAATATTAGCGTTATAAGCCTTTTTTGAGATGGAGAAATTGACCATGTCTTCCAAAACCTGGGTGAGTTCCTGGCCGGTGAGGTCCACGAGGACGAGAGTTGATTGGAAGGGAAGGCATTCGTAAACTGTACCTACAGTGATCCGGCCGACCGGAAGGTCGGTGCGGACGCCTCCGGGGTTAAGTAGAGCGATTTGAGCTCCCATTGATGAGGTTTTCTGGAGCATACTGGCGGCAATGATCGGACCCGGTCCGGTGTTGGAACCATTTCGGAGTAGATCAACGGTAGATTGAGCGATCACAGTACTTTTTAATTCCAGCAACCCATCGGCAAACCGTGAATAGATTTTTTTCATCGAAGCTGGTTCGGTGAAGATCCCGGCCTGATCACTCTGGATAATATACTGTAAAATCGAACGATATAGATCGGAGGCTATCTCAGGCGTTACCGGAGTAAAACCGTCCTTGTCATTCACTACCCCATCTTTATTGGTATCCTGCCACTTTTGCTGAAACTCATTTCCCATGACCAGAATGGGTTTCGCTTTATAACTGGTGATTTCCCCGTCATCATTAAAATTCAGCTGGATTCTCCCTAATTCTTTTGCCCACTCCCAGGCCTGGACGATGAGAGTTTTTTTTCCGTCGGGTGAGGTTTCTACTACCGGGTAAGAATAAGGAGAATTATAACCAAAAGCCTGGAAATCACCCATCATGGTGTGGGAATGACCGCCCACGATCAAATCAATCCCGTTAACCGATCGGACTAGCTGAATATCGGCATCGATCCCAAGATGAGTGAGGGCGATGATTTTATTGATACCCATCTTTTGGAGATGATTCACCATGGCTTGGGCGCGAGCTTCCGGGGAGAAAAAATGAACGGTTTTTTCCGGACTCGAACTTATAATGACATCAGGAGTGATCAAACCGATGATCCCGATTTTTTCACCGTCAATTTCCCGAATGATATATGGAGCAAATTTTCCCTTCAAAGCCGGGTCAGCGGCGGTATCGATATTGCTACAAATCAACGGAAAGGATAATCCGTCGCAAAACCCGGCTAAGAAGGCGGAGGTGCGGTCAAATTCATGGTTTCCCAGGGTCATGGCGGTTACCGCCATTCGATTGAAATAGGCTTGGTCCGATTGACCGTTAAACTGTATGAAATACATTGTGCCCTGTACTGCGTCACCACCGTGAAGAAAAAGAATGTTTTTATCGGTGGCGGATATACGATCGAGGGCGGTTTTCAGGAAAGTCAGTCCTCCCATCTGAACCTTGGTGGGGATTCCGTTAATGGGAATGGTATAGGTTTCCGGATCAAGATGGGAATGAGTGTCGTTCACGTGGATAAGGGTGAATGATACCGGTTTGGAGATGGAGAAACCGATGCCAATCTGAAACCATGCGGTGATTAAGAAAAGAAAAATCAAAAAAAATCGTTTATTTTTCATATTTTTTACCTGCCTTTGGTTCGGAAAGAGTAAGGTGTAATTGAAATAGTCCCAGGAAACAAAGTCTCCTCCCTCCCATTTTTACCAAGATAGGGGGGGGTTACAATAAATGCCAAAAAATAGTTATTATTTATTGATGATTATCGGTTATTCGAGGGAGAACTTTAGCAAAGGTGATAGAGGGGCATGGGAGCAACATCATTGTTGCGATTGATTTATCACTTTAGTGTATAAAGTTCTTCATTGATTGTTGATTACTTCTAACATTGCCAGAATGTTCTCGCAAGGGATGTCTTTGGGAAGGGCGTGGGAGGGTGAGGCAATATATCCCCCGCTCTGGCCGATTTTGGAAAGAATAGTTTTGACTTCTTTTTTCACCTCATCGACGGTTCCAAAAGGAAGCAGGCGTTGAATGCCGATTCCTCCAAAGAAAGACAATTTTCCCTGATACTGTTTTTTAATGGTGAAAATATCCATTACTTCCGGTTGAAAGGGGTTAAAGACATCCAGACCGATATCTATCAAATCGGGAAACAACTCATCGACCTTTCCACAGCAGTGGAGAAAAACTTTTCTTCCTTTCTTTTTAATGAGGGAATACATTTGTCCCATCCGAGGCTTAATAAATTTTTTCCACATGGCCGGACCCATGATCAGCCCTCGCTGCCAACCCCAGTCATCACCGAAATAAACACCATCGAAACCAATATCCAGAGCTTTGTCGATCACCCTAAGATTATAATTGGTGATATGATCCATTAAATCTTCGACAAAATCGGGATTCATAACCATATCGGTCAGGATATTTTCCATGCCGCGTAGTGACCAAGCCCGTTCAAAGAGCGAGTAGGACATTTTCAGAATACAGAATCTATTCTTGTTTTTTTCCAAAAAAGCCGGTAAGGCTTGAAACCGTCTGGGGTCATCGGGATCGGGAAAGGTATACCCGTTCAAGTTCGGTTGGTCGAATACCGGGATGGGATTGCCGATATCTGGATCCAGAGTGCGGTTCCACACCACTCCCCACTCATCGCGGATAAATCCGGATTTCACTTCCTGGAATGCGTCCGGGGGCAGGGCTTTAATAAAAGCCAAGTGATTCCCGATCTTCTGTTCAAAATCAGGGTCCTTTAGGTACTGAATCATTTTATTCCGAGCCGGAACCGTAAAATCCAAATGATACGGCACCCGGTCGATTTTCTTGAACTCAATTGTATTCAATACTCTTTCCCTTTCGTTCATGTCGCTCCACCCACTTTGAAGTTGATATATTACTTCTTTACCTATTATACTAATGCCTATGATGAAAATACAGTGAAACGTAAAAGGTAAAATGTAAAAAGTTTAAAGAATCTTTCATTGCGAGCAAGACAGTCTACGGCGTAAGATTAAAATATGAAAGAACCAAATATTACGCTTGGGAAAACCATACAAGCGTAACTCGTGGCAATCTCATCCGACAACGAATTTGTCGTCTTGAGGAGCGTTTTTTTACGACGTGAGGATATCATTTTTTGATTTTGTTCCAACTCAACATTTTTACATTAAATATTTTCATTCTCTATTGATGCCAGGGTTTTTGCCTGGCGTGGACATCTATGATGATAAACAATTCATTAAGCGCTCAAACAGGTCAAATCTCCGAACTTCGACAGGGTATGATGGCATCGTTGCCGATTTTTATCGGTTATATACCAGTTGCGGTGACTTTCGGGCTTCTGGCAAAATCGACCGGTGTGACCCTCATCGAAGCGTTTCTTTTTTCCGCTCTGGTCTTTGCCGGCGCCAGCCAATTCATGGCACTTCAGCTGATACAATTCGGCGTGTCCCCGATGCAGATTGTCACCGTCACCTTTATCATGAATTTCCGGCATTTTCTGATGAGTTCATATCTCTCGACCATTTTTCCGATAAACGATCGATCATGGCTTCCCCTTATCAGTTTTGGAGTGACCGATGAGTCCTTTGCCTATTTCTCGACTCAGAAACAGAACCGTGGACCTCATTTTATTATGGGATTACAGTATTCGGCCTATGTGAGCTGGGTTGGAGGAACCGTTATTGGCTACTTATTTGGCGCCATCATACCCCGAACCCTACAGGCGAGCATGGGAATGGCGCTCTATGCTCTCTTTATCGCGCTACTTATCCCCGAAGCGAAAAAATCCCTTCCGGCGGCTATAATCGCTATTATTGGTGGCTTGGTTCACTCACTCCTTACCTGGTTCAAGTTTTTTTCAACCGGTTGGAATATTATCATTGCCATTTTAGTGGCAGCTGG
>CAYSWT010000170.1:0-4224 GCA_964434845.1 uncultured Atribacterota bacterium
GTCCGGTTGGTGAAGTACCAGACGAAGAATATCTTATTCCCTTCGGGCAGGCAATAGTAAGGCGTGAGGGGAAAGATGTAACAATTGTCGCTACTCTCCTTATGATGTATCGAGCACTTGAGGCAGCTGAAGTCCTTGAAAAGGAAGGGATAAGCGTAGAAGTGATTGATCCCCGGACACTCGTGCCATTTGATTATGAAACGGTTATAAAATCAATTACCAAGACCTCAAGGCTTATGATAGTTGAAGAGGATACAAAAAGGAACGGGTGGGGAGCTGAAGTTGCAGCGTATATAGCTGAAGAGGCCATTTATCATCTTGATGCACCGATTAAGAGGGTCGCAACCTATGATGTTCCGATTCCTTTTGCGCCGGTTATGGAAAATTATGTTGTCCCTTCGGTTGATCGGATTGTTGAAGAAGTCAAAAGGCTGATGGAAGCGTAAAGTTGAGCATTCTATCCTGGAAATACCGTGAGTCGATAAGATCTGTGGAATTGTGGAACTGTGGAATTGTAGAAATGAAAAGGCAAAAAAACTTCTCCCTTTGGATAAAGGGAGATTGAGAGGGATTCGATTGTCTGGCTTTTTTCATCAAATCCCCCCTGCCCCCTTTTCTAAAGGGGGAGAATTGATTACTAAAAAAGTATTTTCATCCTCACATGGTGCTGCGAAGCAGCATGGCGGTCTATCCTGGAAACTGCCCAGGATTCGATGTTAATCGTCACCCCTGAATGTTTCTATCAGGGGTCTAAAGTAAAAAAACCATAGATTCCTGATTAATGCATTCAGGAATGACGGATGGAAGACGTCACCTATCCTAAAAATACCGTGAAAGGTAAAAAGTAAAAAGGTAAAATGTAAAAAGTTCAAAGATGTTAAATCATCGCCCTTCTCTATCCTCTTTTTTTGGATAAAGGGAGATAAGAGAGGGATTCGATTTTTTAATCATTTCATTCAAATCCCCCTTCATCCCCTTTTGCTAAAGGGGGAGATTGATTGGTGAAAAGGTATTTTTATATTCAGATGATGCCGCAAGGCAGCATGGCAGTCTATCCTTATGGAGGTATTAAAATGGCATTGGTAGCTATGAAAGTTCTCTTACAACACGCTCAGGACAACAAATATGCGGTAGGTTACTTTGAATCGTGGAACCTTGAATCGATCCTCTCAGTCATTGATGCTGCCGAGAGGACCAATTCTCCGGTAATAATCGGTTTTGGAGGAACGTTCTTATGCAATGACCAGAGAGAGGTTGAAGAGAATATCTATCATTACGGCAGTCTCGGGAAATCAATTGCCGAACAGGCAAGAGTCCCGGTGGCTTTCCTTTTGAATGAGGCAGATTGCATTCCCTTTCTTATTAAAGCCTTAAAAGCCGGGTTCAATGCTATCATGTATACCAAAGAAGGAAGTTCAATCGAACACCTGATAGAAATAAATAAATATCTTGTCAGAACCGCTCACTTCTGCGATGCAGATGTTGAGGCAGAGATAGGTGAGCTTCCTACCGCTGAAATTACTACCAACACCATAACCGAGGGAAGACTGACCGACCCGGAAGAAGCGGAATATTTTGTAGAACAAACCGGTGTAGACGCCCTGGCTGTCGCCGTGGGGAATGTGCATTTACTGGAAATGAACAAATGTAACCTTGACTTTGAACTCATCAAAACCCTTAAAAAGAGAATAAAGATTCCACTGGTTTTACACGGAGGGACAGGGGTTTCTGAAGAAGAGCTCAAGGAGGCTATTCAGCTGGGGATGTGTAAAGTGAATGTTGGTACCGCGCTGAAAAGAGTTTTCTTAAACACCATAAAAGACTATTTAAGAGAGAACAATGTTGATACAATAGACCCTCATGAAGTGATTGGCAAGGGCGGAAAACTTGACTTGCTGGCCAGGACGAGAAACATGATGGCCGATGAGGTGGTTCGGTTCATCAAAATATTCGGAAGTGAAAACAAAGCCAAACTTATTTGAGGTGAATACAGTGCTGACTAAAATAATCATGCCTTCAGGAGGACAGACAACCAACGAATCAGTCCTGGTGAAGTGGTACAAGAATGTGGGAGATACAGTACAAAAAGGAGATGTCCTCTTCGAAATCGAAACCGACAAGGCGACTCTGCCAATAGAGAGCTATGGAGGGGGCATTCTGCTGGTGAGGTATTATCAAGAAGGTGATGTGGTTGCAACCGGCGAAGTTGTGGGGTACGTTGGAGATGAAGGTGAAGTGCCTCCGGAAAACACCAAACAAACTCCGATTCAAGGGAAAGATGATGATCAGCCGATATTAAAAAGGGAGAGCGAAATTGAAAAGAAAATCTCAGAGAGCGAAGAAGGGAATGGAAGGGTGCTTGCTTCTCCGGCGGCAAGATACGTGGCAAAAAAAGAAAAAGTGAACATTGAGGAAGTAGCCAACAGTTTATTCAAGAAAGTCATAAAAAGGGAAGATGTGTTGAATTACCTTCAGAAATCTGAAACATCGGACATGGAAGAGATTTATTTTATCGAGACTTCACCCATGAGAAAAACGATCGCAAAGCGCATGACTGAAAGCGTAACCAAAGTTCCCCATTTCATGGTTTCAATAGAGATAGATATGACTCAATGTATCAGTCTCAGACGGAAATTGAATGATTTTCTCAAAGACGATGAAATAAAGGTTTCTTTTAATGACATTCTTATGAAATGTGCTTCAAAAGCCATTGAGAAATATCCCTTCATTAATGCCAGGTATGGAGAAGAAAAAATTACAATTTACAAAAATGTTCATTTTGGGCTGGCGGTCAGCGTTGAAGGAGGACTGGTTGTTCCAGTAGTGAGACAGACCAATAAAAAAACCATTCTTGAGATCGCCCGTGAAAACATGAACAACATTCATAAAGCAAGAAATAACCAATTACAACCGGCTGACCTGACCGGAGGAACCATCACTCTTTCGAATTTAGGCATGTTCGGAATTGACTGCTTTACTGCCATAATCAATCAGCCTGAAAGCTGCATCCTTGCCGTGGGACAAATAGCTGAAAAACCGGTAAGCAGGAATGGTCAGATTACTTCAAGGCAAATGATGACCATAACCGCTTCTTTTGACCATAGACTCATTGATGGAGCTGTTGGTGCGTCATTTCTTAAGGAAATGAAATTATTGCTGGAAAATCCAGAACTGCTCCTGGTCTAAGGTTGCGGGGAGGGAATGGTATGTTTGAAGTAGCCTGTGTCGGAATACTCTGTGCAGATGTGCTGGCAAAACCAGTTGATAAGCTGCCGGAAAAAGGGAAGTTGGAAGTAATTGATACACTTCAGCTCCAGGTAGGCGGGTGTGCGACCAATGCTGCCATCGGTCTTTCGAAAATGGGAATAAAGACAGCTCTTATCGGGAAAGTCGGAGATGACGGATTTGGAAGGTTTCTTCAAGAGGTTTTGAAATCTGAAAAGGTTGACATAAGTGGTCTGAAGGTTGATGGAGGGGTACCGACTTCGGCATCGGTCGTAACCATCAGCCGAGACGGTGAAAGGTCAATTCTCCACTGCCTGGGCTCAAACTCCAGGTTTTCATTTGAAGATGTAAACATTGAGATTGTTCGGAACTCAAAAATCCTCTTTATCGCAGGAACATTTTTAATGCCGGAATTCGATGGCGAGGGGACAGAAAAGCTTGTAAAGTTTGCTGCTGATTCCGGAGTAGTATGCTGCATGGATACCGCATGGGACTCTACCGGACAATGGATGGATAAAATAAAAGGTTCGCTCGTCTACCTTGACTGGTTTTTACCAAGCTATGAAGAAGCAAGAGAATTGTCAAAAGAGGACAAGCCAGAAGATATGGCGCGGCTCTTTCAAACCAAAGGAGTTAAAAATGTGGTGGTCAAGCTTGGGAAAAATGGATGTTATGTGAAGCCTGCTTCCAAAGAGGGATTTTATGCACCGACCTATAATGATGTTCAAGTGGTCGACACCTCAGGAGCAGGCGATTCTTTCTGTGCAGGATTTCTAACCGGTCTGGTCAAGGGTTGGGACGTGAATATGTGTGCAAAATTTGCCAACGCGGTTGGAAGCCACTGTGTAATGGAAATAGGGACTACCACAGGCATAAAACCCATGAAAGATATCATTCGCTTTCTTACCGAGCATGAACCAGGGGTTGGAATTTGAACTGAATGAAGGATAGACCGCTATGCTGCAACACAGCACCATATGACAATGAAAATACTGGCGG
>CAYSWT010000171.1:0-4222 GCA_964434845.1 uncultured Atribacterota bacterium
CTCTTCACCACCCTTCTCTTTACCGAGAGTTTCCCGAAAAGAGTAAAGGGTGGTTCGAAGACCATAAATGATAACTGAATCATCCACTTTTTTTATATTTTTCTTGAGCTCATTTTTTAATTTGACTAAGTTAGCTTCAGTGATTTCTCCTTCAAAAACCGAATTTTGAACCCAAGTGAGATATTTTCGGCAGATTTTGAGAATGCGAGTGACTCGTTCTTCACCGATGTCGTAGACTAAAATGATATACATGTTTACCAACCACTCACATAGGGAGAATATTCTTTTTCTTCCATGAGATGCTTTTCCAATTTATAAAGTTCACGCCGAATGATTCGGCTATATGATGCCTGATCCTTGGTTCCCGGAAGGTTAATAGTGGTTTTCAATCGGGAATCGAATTCCTGAATAAAGAGTTTTCTGCCATCTTCATTTAAAACAATCCCGTTCAATTCTTTGAGAAAATGCCTGGGTTTAATCATTTTCTTGTTCAATAAATTAAAGATACAACGATCAATGATGATCGGTTTAAATATTTCAGCAATATCGAGATTAAGGGTAAAACTTCGAAAATTGGTGGTATGAAGGTAACCAATGCGGGGATCAAGATGTGTTTGATAAATCTCACGCAGGACTTCAACGTACAATAAAGAATTGCCAAAACTGATTAGGGAATTTAAGGCGTTTTCGGGTGGTCTTTTACTTCGTTTATCAAAAGCAAAATCAGGGTTATCAATAATCAGTTCAAAAGCCTGGTAATAGGTATTGCGGATATTTCCTTCCAATCCGAGCAAGGTGTTGGTATCATCAGCGGTTTGTAGGTTGAGACTGTAATCAGCAACGATCGATAAAATATCGCCAACGTCTTTCCCCCGATTGGAATAGTACCTGAGGACTTTTTGAATATTCTCACTGGCTCCATTCACAATGAGTCGAGCTAGATTGATGCGTTTTTCTGGATCGAGGTAATGCTCTGCTTGTTTCAGAATCATATATCCAGAATTGTAGTGTTCTCTGGGGTAAAAACTACCGATATAATACCCATAATGATTGAAAAAATGAATAATAATCTCAGTTTGAGTGACAAATTCAAGGAAACGCTTGTTGACATCTACTTCTCCAAAGACGAGAATCTCCGAGGTGTTTTCAACTGGAATAAATTTTTTCCCCTGTTCATTTTCGAAATAGAGGGTATTATCCTTTCGTTTCAATTCTCCACTTTGAAAAATGTAGATACGGTTTTTCATGAGTCCATCCTTAAAAATTTTCTCAAAATTGCCCTACCAGTCAAGTTTATGACCAGCAAAAGTCGTTATAAGCACAATGACGACAGTATCGATTCTTTTTTGGTGGAGGAGGCTGAGATAAAACGACAATTTCTCGAATTATTTTCTCGGTCTGCTCTAATTCAGAATTCAATGTATCATCCAAAATAACCGATTCCCGTTTTTTCTCACGAGGAAACCTTAGCTCACCTTTTGCACGGACCCCGTGTTTCAAGAGTTCTTTAAGATAAAAAGCGAGCTGCATTCTGGCGCTCTCACTATATTTTGAGCTCTTTTTTATCTCACCAATCAACAGTTCACCCTGATGAAGCTGGAAAACATCGATTTTACTTGAACCAATCATGATCTCTTTTTTTTCACGCGGATAGGCATCCTCACTAAGAAATCTCCCCAAAAGTAGGTTAGTATCGTCTTGATCTGGAGTAAGCTGGTGAAAAATGAGCCATACTTCCCGGTTACAAATATAGTAATACCAGATGAGCGTCCCACTGATTTTAATTTCCAAAATAGCCTCCTAAAAAAATTGTTCCATCATTATTTCATCAGCTTTAAGAAGCGAAAGACCTATATCGGGGCGATAGAGTGATGGATAACTGAGTTTTCGGATTTCTCTGTTCTCTACTCCATAACTGTAATTCTGGGCCTCTTTTTCGTTCACTTGAACCATAAATTGATAGATGAGAACCATAAAACGTTTTCGATCAGTAAATTCAAGCGATGATAAAAAACCTGGCGAAACATAATAATTCCAGATATCTTCAATATCTGTCAACCCAAAATAATCAAGGGTTTTCTGAATTTGCTGGGGAACTTGATCAAAAACCTTAGGAACAAAAATGCCAAATTTGAAAAAATCATCCGAACCAAATGGTTGTATTCCACCTACCTCAGTTGGATATCCAGAAGCAGCCCTTACAAGGCTTTCCAGTGTAACCAAACCATCTTTCCTTTTAAAACATTCTGAGTAAAAAGTATTTATTAGAGAAAAGATTTGAGTTTCAGTTGATAGTTCCACTTGACTCAGACAAAGATCTGTCACCTCACATTGAACTCGATCTCGATAGACATATTGGCGAGTTTCCTTTTCTCCTCCCCGGAGAAAGGAAAAAACATAAAGCTGTCCTAGCTCTCCTTCTCCATGTCGGTTACATCGCCCACCAGCTTGAATGATTGAAGGAAAAACCGGCAGAGCTCGATAGATAACTCGAAAACTTAAGTCCACCCCGGCTTCCAAAACTTGAGTGCAAATCACGATCGTTTTTTTACCATTTTTAAGAAGATTATTAATTTCATTGATCCGATGTTGTTTATGAAGAGGGGTCATCCTACCAGACAAAAAAGTAAGCCGAATATCAGTATGATTTTTAAAATAGTCGTTAAGACGTAAGTAGATTTCGGCGGCATCCTTTATAGTATTCATGATGACTGCAACCGAGTGCTGTTGAGATGAAGAATTGATAACTTTATTCACCAAACTGTCTTCATCCATCGGACCGAGAAACTTTACTCGATAGCGATCTTTTAACGGCCTTTCTTGAGCAAGCCGACAACATCGAGAAGTTAGTATTCCACCAGACAATTCTGGTAATGTCGCTGTCACCAAAAGGACGCGAGCACCTATATCATGTACCATGCTTTCTAGAACAGAAAGAAAAGGATTCCATGTTCGGGTATCTATAGTTTGTGGTTCATCGATAATAATAAATGCATCACGAAGTCCAGCCATGCGTAGGGTTTGTTGGGCACGGTTTGGAAATAGCGCTCGAAATAGCTGATTGTAAGTAGTCACAATGATCGGTGAGAGCCATGATTCAATAACGATGTCTTCTTCATCATTTTCGTGGTTTTCTGATATGTCTTTTTCTAAAATTGAGAGATGATGGTGAGTGAACACTTCAAGACCCGTGAATGATTTGATTTCAATTGCAGATTGCGAGAGGATTGATATGAAGGGTGCGACATATATGATTCGCTTGTGCAAACCCTTGGTTATCGATTGGAGAGCTACGCTCAAAGCGGTCAGTGTCTTTCCATAACCGGTTGGAAGCTCCAGAGTAAAAATTCGACAGTCATTTTCCTTTTGAAAAATTTTTAAGGCATTTAAACGGCAGGTTTCCCTTTTTTCTAAAATTGCTTCATCAGCACCTTTTATTGCAAACTGTTTCCGACGTTCATTGGTGAAGTCATTGATCTGAAAAAGAATCCTCTCTGCCTGGTCTGGTGAAATAATAGTCTGAGCAGCCTCACACGGAAAAATATTTGCCGCATCAAAACGATCGGCTTGAATAAGACGATGATTGTCGAGAGTATTGTGTAGATATAGCCGGGAACTTTCCACATAAACATTCCCTGATTCTTTGATGTCCAAAACGTAACCTAAATAGGTATTCTGCCATAACTGCCAAGGAAGATCGGCCACATGCTGCTGCCGGTATTCTCGAGAAATTAATTCATTTCTTTTCGTTTTTAATTCAGGAAAATACTGGATTACCATGTCAAGAAGACCAGTCAGGTCAAGCTGATCAAAAGCATCAGCAGAGAATTGTCCTTGCCAGGGTGGGTTTACGAGAATGATATCATTTATTGGACCATGATGATGATAAATAAAAAAGAGAAAATTTATACCGGTATGAATGATTTTATTTTTTTCTTTTCGTGATAGTTGCCATATTTTCAAAAGCTCATCCAATAACAGAGCAAAGAACATAGCCCCAAGAAAGGAATGAGGTTCTCCCCTTTTTCGGCTTCTTGATGATCGACGGATATAATCCTGCCACGGAGTACAAGCTTTACCGGTATCATGAAGAAGCCCCGCTAAAAAACCAAGACGGGAAAAAGAATTACCCTTTGGGTCTCCCAAAGATTTGGCAACTGCCATCAAGTGATCGGTTAAAGGATACCTTCGACCATTTTCATTATCAGGACGGGCAATACAT
>CAYSWT010000172.1:0-4185 GCA_964434845.1 uncultured Atribacterota bacterium
CAGGATAGAATAATTGATTTGACAAAGAGATGGAGTAAAGGTATCTTTTTTATAAAATGAGTTAGATTCTTACAAACTGTTTAAGAATGACAAGAAAAAGAAAGGGAGGTGAAAAATATCGAGCAAAAATGTATTTGTTTTTGGTAAAAAATAATTAATAGAATTAATGAGGAGGGATAGCTCATGTTAAGAAAAGGGTTAATATGCTTAGTATTTTTGTTCATCTTTTTGTTTACTTCAGTTGCCTTCTGTGATCAAACTCTTACCAATGTCTCAGGGGAATCAATTACATTCACCGATGAAGAACTTGGTGCCATAGCTACATCTGATAAAAAAGAATTCGAAGGAATAACAATTAATATTACCGTCAACCAGTCAGGTCCAAAAGGCGGTATTTCCGGTCCTCTCTATGAGTGGAGAGATGTATGGGAAAAAATGACCGGAGCCAAGCTTAACATCATTGAAATTCCATATGCTGAGCATTATCAGAAAGTGATGACCGACTTGATGACCGGCACTGGGCAATTTGATGGTTTCTTTATCGGTTCCGACTGGATGGGAGAATTAACTGTTGGAGACTACATTGTTCCCATTGACGACTATATGAAGGATTCGCGTTTCCCGAAATGGGACCCCGATTCAATGCCTCCGTCGGTCAAAAATCTCTATACCTGGGGTGGAAAATGGTATGGACCTCTGAACGATAGTGATGGTCAGATTCTCTATTATCGAAAAGACATTTTGACCAACCCCGATTTTAAAGCCAAATTTAAAGAGAAAAAGGGGTATGAATACAACCTTCCTCCCCAGACTTGGGATGAACTCTACGATATTTCAGAATTTTTTACTGGCTGGGATTGGAATGGAGACGGTGAACCCGATTCTGGAATTGTTATGCACCTCAAGGTTGGAGCGCAAGGGATGTATCACTATGCTTCACTCTCAGCGCCATTCTGCATTCTACCTGGAGATAAAGTCGATAAATATCACAATGTCTACTGGTTTGATCCCGAAGATATGACCCCACTTATTAATGGCGAGGGTTACATTAGAGCCCTGGAATTTCAACTAAAGCTTGCCAAAACTGGACCAGATGCCCAGGTAGCCTGGAGTCTGGGGGAAGCATGGGATTATTTCTTGAGAGGGAAAGCTATTTTTACTTTTTCCTGGGGTGATGTTGGATCTTTGGTTCAGGATGAAACCAGGTCGAAGATCAAAGGGAAATTAGGTTGTTCAGTACTCCCCGGAACGATGGAAGTTTACGACCGTTCTCAGAACGCTTTTATAAAACTCGATAAACCCAACGTTTGGGGAAATACCACCGGAGGTTCATGGCACGGTGTCATTTCCAGTCTATCCAAGCACCCGGAAGTGGTCTATCATCTCCTTGCTTTTCATGCAACCAACAAGATTAGCTTTTGGAATGCGTGCCGGGGATGGACTGGTGTTGACCCAGGGGTGAAGTTCCATTTCCTCCCACCCAATGGAACTGCCTCTATGGATGATTATATCGCTAATGGCTTCAACCCTGATGATGCCAAGGAATACCTCCAGGGATACTATGATAACTTCTTTGCTCCTCATATTGCTCCCTATCTCCGTATTCCGGGTGGAAACGAATACTGGGTCGCTCTCGATCGTCACCTCTCTGAGGCGTACACCGGGCAAATTGATGCCCGAGAGGCTTTGAACCGTACGGCCAGAGATTGGGAAGACGTTACCAATCGAATCGGCCGGGAAGAGCAGTTGAAATCCTACCAGGAAGCTATTGGATATACTCCGTAACTGAAAAAATGAATGATTTGAGGAGGGGTCAACAAGACCCTCCTCGTAAGGAGGATTCCAAATGGCTGCTCTCAGATCAAAAAAAATCAAATATTATTTTATATTCCCCTCAATTATCTGGGTTCTTGCTTTTACTATATTTCCTCTTATTTATTCATTAAGTCTGAGTTTTTTTAAAGTTCGTCTCGGGAAACCATTGACATTCGTTGGTCTTTTTAATTTTGGGCGTATTCTTGGCGATTATAAATTAGTGAATTCTTTAAGGGTGACACTGGTTTACGTTGCTGTGACAGTAACCATTCAAGTCATTCTCGGTTTACTCCTGGCACTCCTTTTCCACCAGGAAATGAAAGGAAAGTCCATCTGGCGAGCACTCCTGATTCTGCCCATCTTCTGTACCCCGGTGGCGGTCGGATATCTGGGACTCACTCTTTTTTATGAAGAGGGTGGACCGGTGAACAGCATTCTTATGTCGCTATTCAATCTCAAGATCCCTTGGCTTTCCAGCCCAAACTGGGCTTGGGTTTCAGTGCTTCTTTTGGATATCTGGCAGTGGACTCCCTTTTGTTTTCTTGTTATTTTGGCTGGACTCCAATCTCTTTCAGAAGAAGTATACGATGCTGCCTATATCGATTCTTCTTCGGAATGGCAGATATTTCGTAAAATTACTTTCCCTATGATCCAACCGGTGGTCATCATCGTATTGCTCCTGCGTCTTATTGAATCATTTAAAATATTTGACATAATTTTCAGTTTGACTGGTGGAGGACCCGGAACGGCTACCGAAGTGTATTCCTTATATACCTATCGTACTGGATTGCGTTTTTTTGACTTCGGTTACGCGTCAGCTCTTTCATATCTATTGCTTGCTATTGTCATGGTTATAGTTAACCTCTTTTTCAGAAGAATTCGAGAGGTATACGAGTAAAGGAGAGGGAAAAATGGCAGTGGTGAAGAAGAAGTCCCCTATTTTCAACGTGATACGCTTTATCCTGGTAGTAATTGTGGTCTGCTGGGCGTTGTTTTTATTATATTGGGGGGTTGTCACCTCCTTGAAACCGCCGGCTGAAACTTTTACCATATCTGGAATTTCAATCCCGTTTGTTCAATTTAAACCAACCGCGGAAAATTGGAAAGTGGAGTTATCGACTCGAGAAAGTCGCAGCGCATTAATCAACAGTATTTTGGTCGCTATTATCGCTTCGGCATTAGCCATGAGTCTTGGGACTCCGGCGGGCTATGCGTTGGCTCGATATCGTTTTCAAAGGATAAAAAATCGTGACCTCACCATCTGGTTTCTCTCCCAAAGAGTATTGCCACCAGTAGCGGTGGTCATTCCATTTTTTCTCATCATGCGAACTCTCCATCTTCTCGATAACATCTTTGCGCTTATTCTTATCAATGCCACTTTCACTTTACCCTTTGCAGTCGTTATCATGCGACAGACCTTTCAAGAGCTTCCTCCGGAATTAGAGGAGGCTGCAGCAGTCGATGGCTGCAGTGATTTTGATGCTTTTCGGAAAATATCTCTCCCTCTTGCAGTTCCGACTCTGGTGGCGGTTGCGGCAATCTGCGTGGCGTTTACTTGGAATGAGTTCCTTTTCGCTCTGGCGCTCACTTCACTTAAAGCTCGAACATTTCCGGTCTATCTCGCCGGTGCTGAAGATACCCGCGGGGTTCAGTTTTGGTTTATTGCAACCCGTACCATTTTGGCCATGGGTCCCCCTGTGGTTCTTGCTTTGTTTATCCAGAAATACATCGTGCGTGGTCTCACTTTCGGCGCGGTCAAGGGTTGAGAGGTCAATAATTAGAATAGACCTCCATGCCGCATTGCGGCACCATGTGAAGATGAAAACCCAACGATCGACATACCATGGCATGTTGCTACACTAAAAAAGATGGGCGCAATAAATTTGCGCCCTTACAATTGTAATGATATTGGTATGGGTTTGATTTATCAAACCCGAAATTGAGCTTACAGGATAGACATCCACGCCAGTAGTGCAGCAAGCCCGTTAGCAAGGGCAATAAATCCGCGAAAGCTTAGGAATCACCCGGAAGAAAAACCACAAAAGAGCAAAAAACCCAGCCAATAACATAGGTTAATATGGCCAGTTCATTATTGGAGATTTTTCTTCCATTTGAAATCGATATCCCATTTCGGAGTGTTGTTTCTCATAACATATAACTTCTCCTTGCTTACGATTCATACCAAAAAACTAAGTTTATCCCGCTTGAAAACATCCGTTTTCATTACCTGATATAAATTAATTCTTTTCTATAAAAGACCAACAATAAAAAACTCTTCACGAAATATCTTTAAAATACCTTATCTAAAATATGTCAATAATCAAAAGTGTTATTGACAATAGTTATTTTAAATAATACAATTGTCCAATA
>CAYSWT010000173.1:0-4151 GCA_964434845.1 uncultured Atribacterota bacterium
TCAACTCAACAACTCAACCTCTCAACACCTCAACATTTTGGTGTTTCCATCCTCATATGGTGCCACAACGTGGCATGAGGGTCTATCCTGAAAATGAGAGAATAAAAATAAAAAATGGAACTCTTTCAATATCTGCATAATTCATCTAAAACCAATCACAGAATCATATATAATAATCATTGGTAATGGATGTGACTCGTAGAGCTCAAACCGAAAGGAGAAATATCCATGGGTAGCGTGAAAGACCTGTATGTTATGACTTCTCCCCGAGAAAACCAGATGGGACGCGGGAAGTTCGTTTTTTCAGATCGATATTCAGTCTTTGATTGGGGAGAAATGCCTGATCATATTGCCCGGAAGGGAGAATCGCTCTGTCTCATTGGTGCCTATTTTTTCGAAAAGTTAACCAGCTTAGGGTATATCACCCATTATTTAGGCCTGGAAGAAAATGGACAGGTTAAACAACTCTCTCAGCTCATCTCTCCTTCTTCCGTCATGCATGTTTCCCTGGTCCAAGTCATACATCCCACCCAGATTGGGAATCAATATGATTATGGAGTTTATCACCAGGAACGGACGAATTTTCTCATTCCCTTTGAATTCATCTATCGTAATTCGATACCTGCCGGGGCCAGTTTTCGCAAACGAGTAGAAAGCGGAGCCATAAATTTAAAGGAATACGGCTTGGAGAAGTTGCCGTCGCCCGAAGAGAAACTTTCTTCACCCATTCTCGATGTTTCCACCAAACTGGAGGAGCAGGACCGATATCTAACCTGGAACGAAGTGGAGCAACTCCGCATCATTGATCATCAGGATATTCACGATATCCAACAAGTTATTACCTTCGCTGACCAACTCATCACTGAGGAAATGAAGCGAATCGGTCTCACCAACGAAGATGGGAAAATCGAGCTCGGCTTTGATCCGGAAAGACAATTGATGTACATCGATGTTCTGGGAACCCCCGATGAGTGCCGATTTATGATGAATAATATCCACCTGAGCAAAGAAATTGCCCGTGAATTTTATCGAAAAACGACTTGGTATGAAGAAGTGAAACAGATGAAATCACGGCATCAGATCGGATGGAAATATTACGTCAAGAGCCAACCTGAGCCTCTTCCCGAGCAACTCCTTCAGGCCATCAGCTGGGTCTATCAACGCATCGCCATGGATCTCACCGGTCGGGAATGGTTTCCCAACGTTCCCTCTCTGCCCCAAATAGTTGTAGAAATCACCCGGTTTGTATAAAATAATAATGTTCTTCACGTGCGCCCGTGGCTCAAAGGATAGAGCAGCGGTTTCCTAAACCGCAGGTTGAAGGTTCGACTCCTTTCGGGCGCACCAGCTCTATCCATAAAGCCAAAAATTTTAACCACATCTAAAACGATTAAAAATTCCATATATAAATAAGGCCGCTTTAAAAGAATCGTACTAAGCTTTCCAATTAAAACCCAAAGCGTTATAATTTTAATTACTCGAAAACCTTATCACTATTTTTCCCACACTATTTCTATAAAAATATCCAAGAATGGACAAACCCAATTATTTTAACAAGGAGGGGAATTTTATGTTATTTGTTATTCTCTGTAATGTAAAAGGTGGAACCGAAAAAGATAGAATCCAACGAAGAATGACATGGAAAGCTCCAGAAGGTGTTCAACTCAAAGCGGAGTATTGGCTAGCAAACGAATTTCCAAATGTAGTTCAGATTGTTGAAACAGATAATGCCCAATTAATGATGAATGGTATAGCGGAGTGGGACGATTTTTATAACATCAGTATATATCCCGCTATTACTGCCGAAGAAGGAATGCGATACATCCAGGAAATGATGAATAAGTAGGCTTCAATAAATACTTCCCTTAGACAGAAAATCTCTCCAAGGGAAGTAAAAATAAAATTGTTAGCGTCTGAATACTGAGATAGGAATTTCCTGTTTTTTGTATTTAATCTTCCTCATTTTTATCTGTATCATCTTCATATTCAATGGTATTACAGATTGATATTTCCTCTTAAATTTTCTCTCAGGAAAAACCAAGAAACATTTGGTCATATACGACCGATGAGGAGGGAGAGGAAGGTGAGGGTTTTCCCCCGTCCCCGGCTCCCTCGGCCAAAGATGTGATCGAGGGAAAGGTCAAAAAAGATGGTACTGGCGATTTCCGGAATTCCCTCCACCATTGAGCCGTAGTTCCACACCGATGAGAGATCGACCGGATGGGGTTTGGTGAGAGGGAGTTCACGGGGGATGGGAGAAGACGGGAAAGGAAGCGACGGTTGACGTTTTTCTTTGAGCTCACGGATGATGGATTCAGCCAGGAGAACGAGCTGGCGCTCCTCTTCTTCAGTGGTGGCGATACCGACATGCCGGATGATTTTCTGGGAGACAGTTTCTCCCCTCCGGCGGGATTCGATAATCTGAATACTTTTTCTGGGACTATTTTTAGTAGTTTTCACTCTCACGTACATGAGTAAAGCCTACCAGAAAAGATTGAACTCAAAATCAGAATGGCTCAATGGTGAGGGTTTGAATGATATCAGTCGAGAAAAAGCGGCGAAGTCGGGTCTTAATTGGTGGTGATTTGAAGAAAATACAGTTAATATCATATTTCTTTTCTCCCCTTGATTTGAGCTCCGGCAAAAGCGCCGTCCAGAAGATCAAGATCAAGATTAATATTTGCTATCTTCTTGGTTGAATCAGGATGACTGGAAAGGATGGAGGAAATGATATCCTTGGTATAGAAGTAAACCGGTTCTATTGATACATCAACAAAACCGACGCTTCGTAGGATGTTTTGGTATTCATCGATGGAGAGAGCTCCAGCAATGCATCCTGCCCAAAGTTCAGCTTGAGAACGAAGAGCTTCTGGAATCTTTTTTAAAACCACAATATCTGCGATAGTCAACCGACCACCATTTTTAAGAACCCGAAAGGCTTCGGAAAGAGATTTCTCTTTATCCTCAGATAGATTAATCACGCAGTTGGAAAGGATAACATCAATTGACCTATCAGGGAGAGGAATTTCTTCTATATATCCTTTAATGAATTCAACGTTTTGAACCCCCATTTTCGCCTGGTTTTTCTTTGCTAAAGTGAGCATTTCATCGGTCATGTCGAGACCATAGACTTTCCCAGATGGACCGACATATTTCGCAGCGATAAAAACATCGATACCGCCCCCGCTACCTAAATCAAGAACAATTTCACCCGATTTCAGTTCTGCAAAAGAAAGGGGATTTGCACATCCCAATGATGCTGAGAGCGCTTCTTTGGGAATGTCAGATAAATTCTCTTGAGTATAGAGAAATAATGGGCTGGATGAATCGACACAGCAGGAACTTTTACTCCCACAGCAACAGGAAGATCCGGAGCTGACGTGCTGGGCAATTTCTTCATAATGTTCCTTGACTTTTTCTTTAACATTGAATTTCATTGTGATTCACTCCTTTGTTGAGGCAACATGGATTTTGTTCCATTGATTGCAAAATAATATTTAAACTCTCAATGATTTGATTTCGTTTATCAAACGGAATAGATTCCATAATTCTTTGATAATATTGATCCATATTGGTTTCAATATTTTTAAAAAGATCATATCCCTTTGAGGTGAGTGTGATATTAACGTATCGGCGATCTTTTTGGTTCAAACTGCGGGTTGCCAACTCCTCTTGAACCAGGTTATTTACTGTTCGACTAAGAGTTGTATTGTCTAACCCTAATTTTTCAGATAGATCATTTAATGAAAGGGTCCCGGCTCGGCCGATTTCCACTAAAGCATGACATTGGGCAAGAGTAATTCCACAACAGGAAAACTGAGTTTTATCAAGCCCTCCCAGCTTGCGAACTAGTTTACGGAGAAGTTCGCGTAATTCCGACCAATCATTCAACGTATTCATTTTATTCACCCTTATCATTGTAATACAAAACTATTGTATTTTACAATAATTGGAATTTTTTTTTGTGAGAAAAGATAATTCGAATTATATCTATTCAATTCACATTTTTGTAGATTCCAAAATTGTGTCAATGGATAAGAAGGGAATAAATAACCAAAAGAGGCAACAGAAGGGCTTCTTTTCCTTGCAGCATGGCGGTCTATCCTGGAAACTGTCACAGGATTCGATGTTAACCGTCACCCCTGAATGTT
>CAYSWT010000174.1:0-4102 GCA_964434845.1 uncultured Atribacterota bacterium
TTTCAACGATGAGAACACCGCTGAATACTTGTCCCAAAGCTAAAGCGAGTTGAGTGATTTGTGGAAGCATAGCATTTCGCAGAACGTAACGAGAAATAATAAGCTTTTCTTTTACTCCACCGGTTTGAGCGTATTGGACAAAATCTTCTCTCTTGACATTCTGTACCAGGAGTTTCATCTGTTGAAACCAGGATGCTCCTCCGAGAATCACCAGGGTTAATGCTGGAAGGAATGAGTAACGCAAAATGGTCAGAATAAATTTGAAATTCACCACCATTCTTCTTCCTAGCATCATTCCACCAGCCGGGAAGAGTTGCCAGACAAAGGCAAACAAAATAAGGACGAGTACACCGAATATATAATGAGGAACTGGTCGGATGACCATGATGATTGCATCTAAAATCTTTGACCAATTTTTATGAGAAAAGTATCCGGCAATTCCTCCCAAGATGTTTCCCAATGCCCAGGCTAATAGAGTTGAGGTGACAAATAATCCAATTGTCCAGGGGAGATACGTTCTGAGAAGGTCAGCAACTGGAGTAGGAAATTGAAAAAAAGAAGGACCAAAATCAAGCGTAAAGACGCGCTTCCACATATTAATATACTGTTCAAAAAGAGTTCCTTCCAAACCATAGAGTTCTTTTAAGGTTACCATCAAACTTTTAACTGCAGTGGGATCGAGCTGGGAGCCTTGTGATTGTATTTGAGCAATAATTTCCAAAACTGGATCTTGTCCAGTCATACGGGGTATGAAAAATACCGCAGTGATTCCACAAAAAATGACCACTATGTATTGAATTAACCTTGGGATAAGATAATCCCTGAAAAATCTCATGATAAACCCCCTTAAAAAGACTTCCTGGCGAGTAATCGCCAGGAAGTCTCAACCAGTTTGATTTTATTTTTTTTGTAGGAACGGAAGCATGTATTTTAGGTTCGGCCAGTGTTGATAAGGTTGGCTATAGGGGTTTTCAGCTCCTGGCCAATTGGTCCAGTACGCTTCATCCCAGGCAACGGCACCGCAGTATCCATATGTAGCGATAGTCGGCATTTCTTCGACGAGGATTTTTAAAGCCTCAATGCCCAGTTCAGTAGTTGTTTTAATATCGGCAAAGGGATCGGTTAATTCCAATTTTTCAATAATTTTATCTAAATCTGGATTTGACCAACGTGCTGCACCACCAGGTCCGAGTGCAACTGGTTGACCAATGGGTGTCAAGAGACGTGAATGCCAGGGATCAAAGGTTCTTGAAAGATCCACACCAGCACCCCATGGCTCGGCAGCAGGCCATTGTGAAGAGACTGAAAATTCTCCGTTAAGAACTAAGGTATCGAATGCTTCGGTTAACGTCGCTACAGCATCAATTCCAAATTTTCTCCATTGATCAGCTGCGGCATTCGCATTTTTCGACGAATGATGTGATGGGCTAACGTTCGATACAATGGAAATTTTCCAGAGTGAACCATCGGGGAGATGCCATTTTCCATCTTGATCCTTTGTGAAGCCATTTTTGATGAGAAGTTTTTCGGCAACATCGGGGGCATACTTCCACCAACCAATACCAAATAGTTCACGAATGACAGCCGGATCTTCCGGTATTGGATAGCCTCTTTCCTTAGCGGCCTTAACGATTCTATTGGGAACGTCGGTATCATAGGGTTTGAATTTTTCTCCATTTCCCAAATCAAGTTCAAATTCTTTTAGCCAATCCTGCATTGGTAAAAAGTAGGCTTCTAAGTAGGCAGGAACAGGTGGAAGGTGAAGGGGACTGACAGGGGCCATTAAGTCAAAGGCGATTGCCATATAATCCACAATATCAATGGCCAGGGTCAAAGCCCAACGAACTTCTTTATTGTTATATGGCTCGACCAAGTTGTTGAACATAATGCCGGTTATACAGGGATCAATGTTCACAACCCAAGGCCATTCTTTTCGCCAACCTCGAGCGGTATCGCTCTTATCAAGAACCGCTCGCAGTCCTTCTGGAGAATATTGACCCATATCTAACTCATGACGGATTTGGGAGAGGATTTTTCCTTCTTCACTCTCATACCATCGGAAAAGAACATATTTCGGTTTTGGTTCTCCGTAAAGTATTCCAGTTGGAGTTTTTGCCCAATCTTCTCTTCGCTCCCAAAGAGTCCAGAAACCAGCTGGATCATAATCGTACAAAACATACGGTCCATTCCCCACTGGAGGGTTGTATTCAAAGGTCAATGGATCTTCGACTTTTTCGAAAATGTGTTTAGGCATGATACGGAGGCACCCCCATCGATCTAAGAAATGGGTATGGAAGCGGGAGTTTGGTATCTTCAGATCGACGACCACAGTATAGTCGTCAGTTTTAGAAACCTTTTCAACATATTCAGCCATAGGACCATGGTAGAGAAGCCCAGGAGTGTTGATATGGACTTCAATTGTATAAATAACATCATCAGCAGTGACCGGAACTCCATCGCTCCAGGATGTATCCTTCCGTAGGTTGATGGTCATCTGGGTAAAATCCTGGTTATAAATAGGAAGATTTGCTGCCAAGCCGCAGATGATTTCACCAGTGGCATAATCAACTGTCCACAGTGGTTCAAGGAGTAACTGTTGTATTCCCCGATCCTGATTTCTCCAGCCCGCCCACAGGTTGAAATTATTAGGCATTCCCACTCGACCGGTTAATTGGTCGACGATGAGTGTTTCTTCACGGGAAATTCCCGCCGGGAGCTGAGCAAAGGATGCGAGGGGAATCAATAGTACTAAACCCAAAACCATGAATATTAAAAATCCCCACCTATACTTCATGACAATTCTCCTCCTTAAAATTATTTCTTTTTAACCTCAAGTTCATTAAAGTTCTTATGAATCACAAATTTTCCATATTTATTGCAAATATTTTCATTCCCCTGAATTAACGTAAGATTCGGATGAGGCTTTTATCCTAACTTTTTTACGTATTTCTGGTAAGATTATCCCAGGTGAACAATCGACAGGGTAATATAATCTTTTTTCTATCCCCCCCTTTGATATTTTCTATGAGTAGGTTGGCTGCCACTTTCCCTAATTCCCCAAGAGGTTGTTCCACAGTTGGTAAGGGTGGATCAGTATACTTTACTGCCTCAATGCCATCAAACCCAACAATGGTCAAATCCTGAGGAATAGAAAAGCCCCTTTCTTTTGCCACTTGAAGTGCTCCAATTGCCATCTTATCGTTGGCGACATAAACTGCGGTTGGAGTAGGTTTGAGTTCAAGAAGTTTTTCCATTGCCAATCTGCCACTTAAACGACGGAAATTTCCCTCCACAATGTACTCTTTCTTTAATGAAATGCCATGTTCAAGGAGAGTATCTACATAGGCACGGTACCGCTCTTGGGCATGAAGGTGTTCTATTGGTCCTCGAATATGGGCTATATGGCGATGTCCTTCTCTGATTAGATAAGAAACAGCTTCTTTGGCTCCACCGTAATGGTCAATATCCACGTAGCTTACTCCTTCACCATCCACTCGTTGGTTCACCACTACAAAGGGGAAATTTTCCTTAACCAAATCGCTCACCTCAGAGTAATGAATGGGCCAATGGGAAAGAATGATCAAGCCTTCAAAAAGGCGATTGCGGGCAATGTCTAAAAGAGCCGCTCTTTTATCCAGAGGGTAACCGTTGAAAAACTCTCCCTTGACTACTATCTGGAGATAATATCCTTGTGAAGATATAGCAGCAAGAAGACTATTGATGAGTTCCCCATAAAAGGAAGATAGTTTATTTTGTTCTTTAATGAAGGCACAGAGGAGAACAGTACTGGTTCTCCCTTTAATCAGGCTTTGGGCTAAGATATTCGGCCTGTATCCTAGCTTTTGAGCCGCTTCTAAAACCTTTTGTCTTGTTTTTTCGGAGACTCCCTTTTGATTATTAAGTACTAAAGATGCTGTAGCAGGGGAGACCCCGGCTAATTTAGATACATCTTTTAGGGTGATAGGCATAGTCATTTAAAACGTTTTAAATATTATTTTGTATACATTTTAGTTTGAAAAAATGACAATGTCAAGAAACAAATTTTCTTTGATAGTGTCAACCTATTGTAGGAGTATTTTTGTTATTCCCTCTGTTATTAGCT
>CAYSWT010000175.1:0-4045 GCA_964434845.1 uncultured Atribacterota bacterium
GCCATCCTAACAGTTTACAGGATTGGTGACGTCTTCATACGTCATTCCTGAATGCATTAATCAGGAATCTATGGTTTCTTTTACTTTAGACCCCTGATAGAAACATTCAGGGGTGACGGTTAACATCGAATCCTGTGACAGTTTCCAGGATAGACCCTCATGCCACGTTGTGGCACCAGATGAAAATGAAAACTTTGAGGGTCTATCCTTTCAGTTTTAGTCTTTTCTGTTTTTTAATCCTACGCCGTAGGCTGCTATCCTGTCGGAGTTTACAGGATAGATCGTCATGCTAGGAAAATGTCCTGGCACCAGTAGAGGATGAAAACACCCTCGGTATCACAGATTCTTTTCCCCACTTTAGAAAAGGGGGGTCAGGGGGGATTTGAAAGGGTCGGTGAAAGATATAAAATTAGAGATAAATTTAAATACTAAAAACATCGAATCCCTCTCGATCTCCCTTTGGACAAAGGGAGTGGTTCGGATATGGTGATGATTGAGAATCTTTAAATTTTTACATTTCACTGCATTTCAAGAATAAACTCATTGGAAAGGACGAATACATGAAGATGAAATTAAATGATTTGATGCGCAGAATCAAATCGGCGTCTGAGAATTTAGGCTGGCGATTGCTTACCCCTTTCCTTCCCATGTATTTTACCGAGAAACACTTCGAGGGACTTTATCGGAAAAAACCGGATCCCTGGAATTATGAGAATTATGAGTTCGAGAAAGAGAAATATCTTAAAACCCTTCAGGCGATACCTGATGAAGTGGAAACGGTTTGGGAGATCGGATCAAGTGAAGGATTGTTCACCCAGTATCTCTTAGAGAGTGGGAAAAGGGTTCTGGGGGTTGATATCTCGGCGACTGCACTTGAAAGAGCCCAAGAAAGGCTCAAAGATTACGGAGACCGAATTCGCCTGCAGAGGCTCGATATCACCAAAGAGGATATCGATGGGACCTTTGACCTCATCTTGGCTTCGGAAATCCTCTACTACTTAGGGGGGAAAAACATCCTCCTTCTCCTGGAAGATAAATTCTACCGGCATTTACGCCCTGGTGGGTATTTCCTCCTCTGCCATTTCTACCCTTCCGGAAAAATCATCCATGACATCTATCGAGAAAAAGGCCGATTCCAGGAAGTCTTCGAAGACGTCACCCACCATCCCCACCGGGATTATATTATTACCCTTCTGAAAAGGCAGTGAATCGTATAAAACTGTGGAACTGTGGAATTGAGGAATTGTGGAATTGGAAAAGTATAAAAAAGAAAGCGATTTACATGACATAATGATTCTATCTTTTTTAATTCCCCTCCTTGGAAGGGTATTGCGGAGCAACGGGGAGGGTGCCTTTTCCTTTTCGCTGTATCATCCCCTCGGTTTTTCGCCGCGTCTCCCCATATCCGCTTCGGCTTTTTCGCGTGGGGATCTTACCTTTTATTCACCAATTATTACTTTACATTTCATTCGTCACCCCTGAATGTTTCTATCAGGGGTCTAAAGTAAAGTAAAAAAGACTTAGATTCCCGATAAATACATTCGGGAATGACGGATGGATGATTGGCAGGCTTCTATCCTAAAAACCCATTTACGGGCTTGATTTATTGCGCTCATATTATTCCTCCTTCTCCGGAATCACCATGCTCCAGGGGAGGCGATCGAGCATCAGGTTGGTGGGAGCGGAAGATTCGGCGCACACGAAGAGAGCTTCGGGTAAGGGGCGATGGTCAAAGTCGAAGGTAAGTGCGACCCAACCCCTCCCGTTGGAAACCACTGGAAGAGATGACAGGTAATCGCCCTGGATGCGCACCGGGCGATTTTTATCAAAGAGCAGGTAGCTTTCCCGAAAAACCACTTCTCCCCCGCTATATCCAATCAGGTAAAAACGATAGCGTACCCGGAGCGGTATGCCAGAGTCGTAGTGAAGCTGAAGGGTGATGTTGTTTCCTTCTTGAATCACATCCATATATTTTATATCTCCACCGCCGACGAGTTTGGGGAGGGCAAACTCCCCTCTTTCGTCAGGAATGGTCACTCTTCCATTCAGGGGAAGATGGTAGTCGATATCGATTGCAAAAACCTCATTGATTTTGACAAAAGCCAGCAAGGATTCCCGAATTTCTTGCTGGCTTCGATATTTATCAATCGCGCCCTTTTTTCCAACGATTTCCGCTTCAGAGAGTTCAAAACCGGTCCATTGCCGAATGGACATGAGTTGCGCGGGCGGATAGAGGCGAAGTTGAGGGGCATATCCCCACAGCGGTGGCCATTTCATTCGTCCGAAATGAACGAGATAGAGATAGATTTTGGTGTTATCGATCCAACTTGACCCCTTCTGGCGCAAGCGTTGCAGGGCTTCTTTGACAAAATTGTAGGTTGCGCGATGATCGATGTGCAAGTCGGAGGCATGAGGGAGATAGATGGTCTGGGGCTTATAGGTTTCGAGGATATCCATGATATCCTGAATCACCTGATCGCCACAGTAGGGCGCACCAAGGGTATATCCCGAAAGATATGGCGATTTGTCGGTTCTGGTGTAAGGCGAACGATAGCACTGATTACACGAACGATACAACCACCAGAGTTGTTCCATTCCCCGGTCGGGATATCCTAAAAAAATGATGTTTTCTTTTGTCAGACCTAAAATCTCCGTTGCTTGTAGAGCTTCTTTCTGACGCAGATACCCCAAATCAACATCTTTGGGATTATCTTTGGACGAATGAGTCATTTCATAATCATTTCCAAAACTATCCCCGCTGGTCACAAACACCACCTTCACCGTTTTCCCCTGGGCTATAGCTTTCTGGATAGTCCCTCCGCAGGCGAGGGTTTCATCGTCGGGATGGGGGGCGAAGATGAGAATCCGCTCCGAATTGTCGATGAGCGGCTCGATGAGCTTGGTATAGACCTTGGAATAAACGTGGAAGAAGGGCGAAAAAACCGAGTTAAAAGGGAGGATTTTAATTAGAAGGAAACCACCGACTAAAATACAGACGATGGTGATGAACGCTTTAATAACTCGACGGAATCGACTTTTCGGCTTTCTGTTCATTGGGTGTTGGTATCAATGCTCAGCATGGAAAAAATTATAACACAAAGAACAGAGAAATTTTGAATAAATAACAAAACCTGGGCTGATGAAATATCCCAGGTTTTGTTAAGGAAAGAAAGAAGAATAAATTTTTATTGGCAGTTACTCCCTAACGGACAATTATTCACGCAGGTCTCACAGACTGGAAGTTCACAACATTCTTCGTCAGATGCCCCACAAAAATCATTACAGATGTTACCGGTTTCATCCATGAAAAGGGTATTGCCAATATATTTCCAATACACAACATCAGCATATTTTAAAGCAGATTCTCTAAAATAGTTACCCATTAAATCTAGATTCTTGACCATGGTATTCAAATTCGCACCATAAATATAATTCTTGTAATTGTCGACATTACAGATCAAGCCCCGATAGGACCACTCAAACCGGCTATCGCCATCAAGTAAATAAAAGTTATGAAGAGGTATTTCATAGAGACGAACGTTTAAAATGATATTTTTGCCATTGACTTCAACGGAATGGACTTTGCCTTCAAGTGCCATCTTTGCCGGGTCGGTTAGAGAAGTATGATCGTATATCCCCTCTAATGAATACGGACCATAGATAAATGGAACATATCTTTTCACATAGACTTTCCAATTCGAGGGAGAATAATCGAGGAGTGTAAAAGGTTTATCAAAGGTAATATTAATTTTAAAATCGTAGGGATCGGCATTGGTATAGAAATAGAAATTGTAAAAACCCTTCGCCTCTTCCCAATTTTCGGCAATCCCACTGTAGACGGTTCGAATGACGGTTTTCCAAGTGGTTGGGCAACCGTTAGATGATATCGGGGCGGTAGGGTTGGTAACGGGGGGAAGAGAAGGAGTAGGGGTGATTGCCTTTTGGCAACCGATTATCACCAATAGACAGAATAAAGATGAGAACAATTAATATAAGATTTTTTTTCATTTTTACCGCTCCTCCTTTATGAGAGGGGACAATACTA
>CAYSWT010000176.1:0-3996 GCA_964434845.1 uncultured Atribacterota bacterium
GAAACATTCAGGGGTGACGATTAACATCGAATCCTGTGACAGTTTCCAGGATAGAGGAGAATATTCATGAGTCGACCGGTAATCAGTAAAGTAGCTTTTGTGAAAAAACCTTTACTATACCTCATTATTACCGTAGGCGGAATAGTAATGATTCTACCGTTTTATTGGATGATTATTACCTCGATCAGTCCGGTTACCGATATCGTGGCTTTCCCGCCCCGATGGATTCCCAGCTATCTCACCTTGGAGCATTACCAGGCGGCTTTTGATTCCGCGCCCTTCGGCCGGTACTATCTAAATAGTCTGATCGTGGCTTTGGGATCGGTGGGAATATCGGTGTTATTTGGTCTCCTGGCTGGGTATGCTTTTGTGATCTACCGTTTTCCTTTACGAGATTTCTTTTTCTTTTTAATTTTGAGTACCATTATGATTCCCTTCCAGGTCACTTCGGTTTCGCTCTATATTATGATATCCCAAATCGGTTGGGTTGATACCTATTGGGGAATCCTGGCACCTAATCTGGGTAGCGCTCTGGGGGTTTTTTTAATTCGCCAAAGTATCAAGTCGATACCGATCGATCTGATTGAAGCTGCCCGCCTGGATGGAGCCGGTGAGATTCGCATTGTGTTTACAATTGTGGCTCCAATTATCAAAACCGCGATTGCAACCGTCACCCTTATCTTATTTCTTGGCTCTTGGAATGATTTCTTGTGGCCGTTGATCGTGATTAATTCTCAAGATCTCCGGACGATTCCACTGGGACTCTCTCTATTTAAAGATCCTTATGGGAGCATGAACTATGGTCCTCTCATGGCGGCTTCAGTCATCGCCACCTTTCCCATGCTGATAGCGTATGTCTTTTCTCAAAAGTATGTTATAAAAGGGATTGCCATAACCGGATTAAAGAGTTGATGAGATTTTGAAAAAGGAGGCAAGATGATGATATTTTTTCGAAATCGGGAGTTTCAGGCAAATCAACTGGAAATGATTGCTGATTCAAATAACAGTCCCTTGAAATGGGAACGCTTTGGCCGGTTGAAGTTGGAAGAGAATCAGTCGTTTTCGGAAAGACTGGGACAGGAAGAAGCAGTACTGGTGCTTTTAAAAGGAAAGGTTCGCCTTCAAGCTGATGCGACCATTCTTGGTGAAACCGGTGAAAGAAAAAATCTGTTCATCGATCCCGCCTGGACATTTTATCTTGCTCCCCAAACCAGTTACCAGATTGAGGCTTTTCGGGAAAGCATCGTGTTAGTGGTGAAGGTTTTCGCTCAAAAAACCGGACCCTCAACTCTGATTCCTCCTGAGCAGATAAAGAGAAAGACCGTAGGAAAGGGAACCTATGAACGGATCGTACACACCATTATAGACAGCGATTTTCCCGCCGGGAAAGTACTGGTTGGGGAAACCTTTAATCAACCTGGTCTCTGGTCGAGCTATCCGCCCCATCGACATGAAAAGAATAACCCCCCTGATGAGTATGAACTTGAAGAAGTCTATCATTATTGTCTCCGCCCACAAACGGGTTTTGGCATCCAATGCTGGTATAATGAAAATCATGCGATCGAGGAAGCCTTTATTGTGAAAAACGGAGACACTTTCGTCATTTCCGGGGGTTATCATCCGGTAGTTGCAGCACCCGGATATCAACTCTACTATTTTTGGTCATTGGCCGGTGAAAAAAGAATTCTCAATCCCTTCGATGATCCCCGGCATCGGTGGATAAAAGATGAATGATTCAGTATATTTATCTAACAAGATAAAGTATGGAGGCTCAAAACATCATGAAAAGTACGATGCAAGCCCTGGTCTGTCGAGCACCGGGGGATTTTTCTTTAGAACCGGTGGAAGTTGGTGAACCGCAGACTGGAGAAGTGAAACTGCGAGTACTTTACGCCGGCATTTGTGGTTCAGATTTGGCTATTGTCCGTGGGCGTAATCCTTTCGCCCATTACCCTCTCATTCCCGGGCATGAATTTTGTGGAGAAGTGATGGAATCGAGGGATCCAACTTTTCGACCCGGACAATTGGTGGTGGTGATGCCGGTAGTAGGATGTGGTGAATGTGATTCCTGCCGCACGGGAAACGTCAATCGCTGCCGCCAGGTCAGGTTGTATGGTGTTCATATGGATGGCGGTTTTGCCGAATTTGCCGTTGTCCGGGCATCGAACCTGGTACTAGTCGATACTGGATTGAATTCGCGCCAGGTTGCCTTTACTGAACCATTGGCGGTCGGAGTTCACTGCAACCGGAGGGGTAGCACGAATAAAGGGAGTGCGATTGCTATTATCGGTGGGGGGATTATCGGATTGGTGATATTAAAGGTTGCCAAAGTGTTGCAGGCAGCGCCGATTCTGGTCATCGATGTGATAGCAGAGCGGCTGGAGCGGGCTCGTCATCTGGGAGCAGACCATATTTTTAACGCTTCTCAAAATGGACTTAAAGAATTGAGTCAAAACCGGGTTTTTCCCAACGGGTATGATATCGTTTATGATGTGGTCGGGAGTGAGGAAACCCTGGACGTGGCTCTGGATTTACTGAAGCCGGGCGGCAAGCTGGTGATGGTAGCGGTACCGGAGTCGGAGAGAAAATATCTCGATGTAAAAAAGATTTTTGCTCAGGAAAAGGTGTTCACTGCTTCCCGAACCTATTCTATGGAGGATTTCACCCATGCCCTCAATCTGATCGTAACCCATCAGGTCGACCCGGGATCTTTTATTACCAGCGAATATCCACTTGGTTCGATCGGAACCGCATTGGAACGGGCGGAAAAATGGAAAAATGAGGAGTTAAAGGTATTGGTGAAAGTATAACCTGGCTCAATAATATCATGATGGAGGAGAAAAGCGTGATTCAAGCGACCATTGATCTGGTGAAAGAAATTGCTGCTCAGAGAAGGACCGAGCTGAGGGTCATTCCTAAAACCTGGGAGTACCAACCCTTTCAAGCTCTCCTGATACCGGTACACAGCCCGGAAGAGAAATACTTCGGGGTTTGGAGTCCTGAGAAGAATCCCATTTTTGAAGAACCATTATTGGAAAACCCACGTATTCTTAATGGTCAATATTTTACCCTCTACCCATTTGATTTTTGTAATCTTCAGAAATGTGCTAATGAGATTCCTGTTTTTAAGCCAACCGCTGCCGGAGTGATAACCTCTTTTGGCACTGGTGACCGGCTGGGTTTGGTTTCAGCAGCTCATTTGAATGCGTTGAAAAAATATGATGCTTTTCCGGTGATCGCCCAACAATCTCCCCGGGAACTGGAAAAGACCGGTCGTTCTTTTCAGTCGGTTCTGGTGGATGCCGCCTGGGGAGTCTTTGTTGGTGGGTATCGGGGCAAGTTCGGGGCAGATGCCGACCATATCAAAGACGAATCTCGCTTGCTTCAGGCCATGGAGAGCGGCTTCAGTTTTTATACACTGGATGCCAGTGAGGTAATGGAGAGAAGTGTTCTATCTAAATCCGAAAAAGAACTCGTCGAAGCTTTCGAGCGATTATCATCTCCGCAATTGGCGGTTTATAAGCGCTATCTCGATCGGACCCTCACCCTTGCCAATGGTTTTCAAATAGACTTCCGCGAAAAAAACCTGCTGCCGATACTTCTGGCGTATTTCCCGGTTATCGATTTTATCGAGCACATGAATACCTTGCTTGACGAGCGGATATCGCATTATGATCTGGAGATTTCACTGGACGAAAGCGATGCCGTGACTTCCTTCGAAGCCCATTTTTTGGTCGCCGAGGAGCTCCATCGGCGCGGTATTGATTTTCAGAGCCTGGCACTCAAATTTCCTGGATCCTTTGAAAAGGGGATCGATTATCGTGGCGATCCAAAAGAGCTGGAGTGGAATCTCCGTCGGCAGGCGATCATCGTGCGCAATATCGGCGGTTACCGGTTAAGCCTTCATTCCGGGAGTGATAAATTCAGCATCTATCCCGTCTTCTTCCAGGAAACGGAAGGTCTTTTTCACGTGAAAACCTCTGGAACCAGCTGGCT
>CAYSWT010000177.1:0-3938 GCA_964434845.1 uncultured Atribacterota bacterium
CTCATTCAATAATGAAGCTTTGGTTTTGAGCAGGGACCATAAGCCGGATATCCGGACGGTTCCCAAATCGCTTTTTAAAAAACACGGTGGATTCGGTGTGGATCGGAATGAGGTATTGAGGGCGGATGGTCTCGATAGTCTCAATTAAGTCTTTTGGGCCAGCATGACCACCCACATGCAGGATGTAGTCCTGATTATGAGTAATCATTTCAGAGTTCTTTCGATTTGGATGTCCATAAAGCTCAAATTGAAAATAACGGATCCAGTTCAGCAATTTTTCGGCATCAATTTCCATTTCCTCGTTGAAGGCTTCCGTTGAAGAAAAGATATACGATCCTCCTGGTTCGGGTTCGATATCGATGAGTTCATTCAGGTCGTAATAAGAAAAGCAGAGAACATACTCATTCTGGTGAGAGTGAATTTCTTGGGGGCTCACCGACCGAAAACGATATTTTTCGATCACACCTTTTTCCCAGGTAGTGGGAGAGACCCTGGCTTTAATATATACCGCCAAATGTTCATCTTGCAGAGGATTGGGAATCTCCGAGTGATTGACCAAAGAGAGTGATTCCAGCAGATACGCATCCCGGGTAGTGATAACCAACTTTCTTTCATTTTGAATACAAGCGTGAAGGACGGACAGTAATCTTTCGACATGTCTCGCTCCAAAATCGGTAATAACCAGTCCTTTGGATTGAGAAATAATTTTTTCGATACAATCGGCCACATCATCTTCGGTCAATGTCTTTTGATCAGTTTGAAAATCCAGAACAGCTCGAGTCCCTTCGGTAATGAGTAAAATCGGTTTCAACCGGCTTGCTTCTTCAACAAATTTCCGGGTCAGATGACCGTTTTTCCCATGAAATCGATAATCCCCAGTATAAATCACCCACCCCAGTGAAGTGTGGATTCCAAAAGCACACGCTCCCGGAATAGAGTGATCCACCGGCCAGAGTTTTATATATACATTTCCTAAACGTATCGTGTCTTCGGGAACAGTCTGGGGTTGACAAAAAGAAAGTTCTCGTTTGGTCG
Organism: uncultured Atribacterota bacterium; assembly: GCA_964434845.1. Classification (GTDB taxonomy): domain Bacteria; phylum Atribacterota; class Atribacteria; order Atribacterales; family Atribacteraceae; genus CAYSWT01. The sequence goes on from CAYSWT010000177.1 coordinate 1,036, forward strand.
GCGTGAGATTCCAGAACGCTTCAAATTCCCGTGAAAGAGGATGAGCGTTTAATGCCACGAATTGGCGCTGTTCATAAGGAATTTTAGTTGAGGTTGCCTTTAAAAGATTTTCTGGTGTACATTCTCGAGGGGTAATATAGCAGGTCTCGGATTGAAAAGTGGTTCGCGCGCTATCTTGGATGGCTTTCACCAAGGTCGCTGTGGTCAGGCCGGTGATAATTGGAATCCTGGTATCAATGAAAGAAATATATCCGGAGTGATCCAGATGAGCATGGGAGAGCAAAACTCCATCTACCTCTAATTCCTGATACTGGGGATGAGAAGTAAGTTTCTCCCACCAATTTTTTTCTGGAACTTCCAGGTCCTCGCGATAGATCCCTTTAATCGGGGGAATAAAATTTAGGGCGAACAAATCTCCCAAACCGGCTCCTGCTCGTGGATTTAAAAACTCATCAAAGAATTTTTTTTCCAGAGAAAAGCTCTGGCCGAAATCCAGAAAAATCGCTGTATCATCCGCCTGGAGAAGAAATTTATTTCCCCCGATACAATTGACTCCTCCACCTTCATAAAAGGTCAATTCTATAGCCTTAGACAAAATCAATATCCCCTCTTTGCATTTTCTATCCTGGAAACTGTCACAGGATTCGATGTTAATCGTCACCCCTGAATGTTTCTATCAGGGGTCTAAAGTAAAAAAGACTTAGATTCCCGATTAATACATTCGGGAATGACGGATGGTGTCGTTACCCACCATAAAAATCTATTGCGTCGGAGTTTTCATATCCTATGGTGCCGCAACGCGGCATGAGGGTCTATCCAGAACATACAGTGAAATGTAAAAGGTAAAAAGTTTAAAAATACCAGGATCAACATATAGTGTAAAATATTATAACAAAAAAAATAAAATTGAAAGAAAGACCTCCAATATTTTCATTCTTTGGGCATTTATCCTATGGTTCCTTCCCCCCTCCTTGAAATGTTAACTTTCATCAGAAGGAATGACCGGAAAACCGTCACATGCCATTGCTCCTCCGTCTACCGGAATCACTGCTCCATTGATAAAATCCGAGGCCTCTGAAGCCAGGAAAACCACAATACCAAATAGATCTTCACGGTTCCCAGCGCGTCCGATTGGAACCCGCTCTTGCAGTTTCTGGTAAAAATTTCGTTTGCTGAGATGAGGAGCAGTTAAATCAGTCCAGCACCAGGTGGGAGCAATAGCATTAACACAGATTCCCCTTTTCGCCCATTCACATGCCATGGACATGGTCATGAGATTAACTGCCGCCTTGCTGGCTGCATAAGCAGGATCTCCAGGTCGGCCAACAAAACTCTGGAGTGAGGAGATGTTAATAATTTTCCCCTTCCCTTGTCGTAGCATAACCTTAGCGGCTTCACGCGAACAGAGAAATGTCCCCTTTGAATTGACATCCATAATATACTCCCAGAGATCCAAAGGAAATTCGGTTATCTCTTTGACATCGGCATAACCAGCGTTATTTACCAGAATATCCAATCTTTGAAACCTTTCAACGACTAAAGAAACCATGCGGGCAACCTGATCAGAGTCCCGCACATCAACCTCGATCGCTAATGAGCGACATCCCATTTCCGTAATGTACTTCGCCACCTGCTCGACATTCGCCAGAGTTTTTCCGGCCACCACTACATCAGCACCTGCTCCAGCCAAAGCATACGACATAGCTTCACCGAGACCTTTCCCTCCTCCGGTCACCACCGCAACTTTCCCCTCCAGATCAAAGAGAGAACGAACATTTTTTGCTTTTGCGATTAGATTTTCCATGGTCCCTCCTAATGTGGAATTTCATTTTTCTTAATAATGGTATTCGCATCATCAAAAAGATCCTGTGTACAATACCCACTCTCATCCGGCATTGCGGCTCCCGCATAAATCCAAAGAAATTCGAGGGGTTCATTAAATGGATTCCGAAGCCAATGAATTTCTCCGATGGCCGAAAACTGGATATCTCCTGGTGTAAACTGATACTCGCCCTTATCACCACCGGCAATCGCCTTGCCACTCAAGCAATATATGACTTCCTCGGCGTACAGATGAAAGTGGGGGTCATGGTAAGATCCTGGAAAAAAGACCGATCGCCCCATGACGGTGAGCTTGGAACCGGCGGTTTCCCGACAGATAATAAGCTCCGTTTCCATATCACCATGAAGACCAGCCCAATTCCCCAGCTCCATGGGTGGGATTTCCCTCCAGTTTACAAGCCGGATTTTTCCATCCGGGAATTCATAAATTTCTCTGGGTAATGTTGGTTTTAAACGATTCATGATAGCCTCCTTTTTATTATTGACTCAACTATCGCACCCTATAAAATCTATGAAAGTCTTGATTTTATAGGGTTTTTTAAGGCTGGTATTACCTAAGACAATCAAACAATTCTCAAAAACAAAGAGGCCTTTTATATCTATCCTACCAGAAAATTGGGAAAATGACAGACTATTTCCAATGACCTTCCATTCTTTTTTTGGGGATTAAAGATAAAAGAACTTTTCAGAAATTGATTTTTTATAACTAAAACCATCACGTTTGTAGCATAGTGGTCTATCCTGGAAATACAGTGAGTCGTAAAGAGCTGTGGAATTGAGGAACTGTGGAAGTGTGGAAGTGAAAAAGCTTTAAAAAATCACCTTCATCTTCTCACATTCTCATCTTTTTCAACTCAACACCTCAACCTCTCAGCAACTCAACATTTTGGTGTTTCCATCCTCACATGGTGTTGCGAAGCAGCATGGCGGTCTATCCTTTAAAGGATAGCCATGGGGTGAGATTGGAAAAGTGGGAATTCGGAGCATTTGGTAGCCAAAGTGGAAAGAACTGAACTCCAATATTCCCGACCGATGAGGTATCTCCTCCCACCCTTCTGGTA
>CAYSWT010000178.1:0-3924 GCA_964434845.1 uncultured Atribacterota bacterium
ATATTATATCGTGTAGATTATCGAATATCAAAGGTAGCGAGGGTAACAAATGTCTAGAAATACTCCTCGCTAAAATTCCAAAGAATTTTAAATATTATTCTTATGTTGAGATCACAATTATATACAACTATATAAATATTTTTATCACATTTCCAATTATATATTGTTAGCATTTTGGTTGAAATAATAAAAAAATTAATCGATCATAAACAGTTTCCTTTTTTGCAACTTTTGATTCGGTTTTTGGTAATGCAAAAAATGGAAGGAGCGAAGGTTCGGTGAAAAGAAACACTAACCAGCGAATTAAAAATCTTAGAGAAATGGTGGTTAATACTCGACCCGAAATCTGTCCGGAAAGAGCTCTGATTGTTACCAGGGCGTATCAAGAGTTTGCCAATCAACCAGCAGGAATTCTCAGAGCCAGAGCTCTGGAGAAAATATTAAGCGAGATGTCGATTTACATCCTACCAGGTGAATTATTGGTCGGCAATCATTCAAGTAAGTTACGTGCTGCCCCAGTATTTCCCGAATTTGATGTGATTTTTTTAGAAAAAGAAATGACCGAATTTGTGAAGCGTTCAGGGGATCCCTTCGATATTAATGAAGAAACCAGGAATAAATTGATTGAGATCATTCCTTTCTGGAAAGGAAGAACCATTAAGGAAATGAATCATGCCATGTGGACCGAAGAGAACAAGCTGGCCGGCCAGAATTATGTTGGGGTGATCGATAACGAATGGAATCTGGAAAATAGCGATGGTCATATTGCAGTCGACTATCCTAAGCTTATTCATTATGGTCTTAGCGGTATCATTCATGATGCTGAAGAAAAACTCAGCAGTTTAGACATTGCCGACCCAGACGGTTTGAAGAAAAAGTATTTTTATGAATCGGTAATTATCGCTGCTCGGGCAGTCATCAAATTTGCCCACCGATTTGCTGAATTAGCCCAAAAGGAAGCTGATAAAGAAAACGATCTTTTCCGCAAAATGGAATTGGAACGGATTGCCGAAATCTGCCGACGGGTTCCAGAATTTCCGGCTCGAAACTTTTATGAAGCGCTGCAGTCAATCTGGTTTGTCCAGCTCGCCATTCAGATCGATGCCAATGGTCATTCAGTCTCTATAGGGCGATTCGATCAGTACATGTACCCCTTCTATAAAAAGGATATTGGAACCGGAACTTTTACTGATGAAGAGATCTTTGAAATGACCCAAATGTTCTGGATTAAGCTTTCCTCTCTCACCAAACTGCGCTGCTGGTCACAGACCCGATTGAATGCCGGATACCCTATGTTCCAGAATCTCACCATCGGAGGGCAAACCCCGCAAGGAGAAGATGCCTGCAATGAACTGACCTATCTATGTTTGGATGTCACCGAATCGCTCAAACTCTTTCAACCCACCTTTACCGCGCGGGTTCACAAACGGTCACCACAACCATATCTCCGCCGCTGTGCTGAACTTATTAAACAAGGATTGGGGATGCCCAGTCTATTCAATGATGAAGTGATCATCCCGGCAATGATCAACCGGGGGGTGACTGTAGAAGATGCCCGTAATTATTGCTTGGTAGGGTGCGTGGAACCAAGCGTTCAGGGGAAATGGGGAGGTCGATATGGAGCCTGTTTGTTCAACTTGCACAAGTGTCTAGAACTTGCCCTTTATAACGGGAAGGATCCTCGAACTGATATCCAGCTCCATCCTGGGAAAGGGGATTTATCAACTTTTACTTCTTACCAAGAATTGTTTGAAGCCTATGAAGACCAGGTGAAATATTATGTCCGGCAGCATGTTATTCGCGATAACATTCAAGACCTGGTCTGGGAGCGATATCTTCCCATTCCCCTGATCAGCTGCCTGGTCTCGGACTGTATGGAGCGAGGGAAAGAAATCAAGGAAGGTGGGGCGGTTTACGATTATACCGGTGGTCAAACCGGTGGTATCGCCAACGTCGCCAATTCACTGGCAGCCATTAAAAAACTGGTATTTGAGGAAAAGAAAATTACTGGAGCCGAGCTAAAGAAACATCTTGAAAATAATTTCGAAGGGATTGAAGGTGAGAAGGTCCGGCAAATGCTCATCAATAAAGCTCCCAAGTACGGTAATGACGACCAATACGTCGATTCTATCGCTCAGGAAGCATTTTCGGTTCTGCTCAAGGAGGTCTCGAAATATCGTAACACCCGGTATGGGAGGGGTCCCATTGGTGGGAGTTTCCACAATTCCACTGCTAGTGTTGCCGCTAATGTCCCTTGGGGATTAACTATTGGAGCTACTCCTGATGGGCGAAAGGCTTTTAGTCCCCTGGCAGATACCGAATCACCTACTCATTTTACCGATCTCAATGGACCAACGGCGGTTGTCCTTTCCGCTTCAAGGTTGGAACACATCCTGGAGTCAGGTGGGGCTATTCTTAATTTGAAGTTTAGTCCCATTGTATTTGAAAACGAAACTAACCTGGAAAAATTGATCGATCTGATCCGTACCTATTTTGACCTGGATGGAATGGAGCTCCAGATCAATGTCATTTCTGCCCAGAAATTACGCGATGCTCAGCAAAATCCGGAAAGATACAAAGATCTTCTGATTCGGGTCGCCGGATACAGCGCCTATTTTGTGGATCTCGATCCGCTGATTCAGAACGATATTATTGAACGGACTGAGAATATGTTGGTATGACACGACCGACGGGGTTCAATCAACAAACGAAAGCCCCTTCAGCTCAGGGACTGGTCTCGGAGATTCAGAGATACTCAATTCACGACGGACCGGGTATCCGAACTATGATCTTTTTAAAAGGATGCTCTCTTACCTGTCCTTGGTGCTGTAACCCTGAATCAAAAAATCCCTTGCCCCTGGTTGGTTACCATGCTGGTAAATGTATTAGGTGTCAAGTATGCGCTAGCGTATGCCCCAATAGTTCTATTTTTTTTAATTCCCAGGGGATGATGGTTATCAATCGTGACAAGTGCGATGCGTGTGGAATCTGCGTTGATGCCTGTCCTTCGGGTGCGCTTCGACTTTATGGGAAAATCATGACCGTCGATGAAGTACTTCAGGTGGTCAGCCGAGACAGTCTTTTTTATAAAAACTCTGGAGGAGGGGTGACCATTTCCGGTGGTGAACCATTTTACCAAGTGGATTTTCTTCTTGAACTGCTCACCGCCTTCAAAAAAGAGGGTTTAAACACAGCCATTGAAACCACCGGATATGCTCCCTGGCCGCTTGTAAACAAAGCTCTCGGTTATTTGGACTATCTTCTCTATGACCTGAAAATATTCGACCGGGAAAAACACCTTCAGGTTTTGGGTGTGGATAACGAGATTATAAAACAAAACCTGATTCGATCCAGTCAAAAGGGCATTCCCATCTTCATCCGAATCCCAATAATCCCTGGTTATACCGATGATCAAGAGAATATAGATAGTATCGCTCGCTTTATAGTTGGTATTGATCTTATCCGCTCGGTTCATCTTTTACCCTATCACCGCATTGGTCTATCAAAATACCGACAAATTAGTGAAAGCTATTTTATGGAACAAACTGAACTCCCGAAGAAAGAGAATCTGCAGCAACTTGCTGATATTCTGAGAAATTACGATTTACCGGTGGTTATCGGTGGATGAGTAAATGTTCCTGTGCTCTTTTTTGAAATTGATGCGAACTTATTGTTTTTTTATATTTTTTCAAACAGGTTTTCTTAGATTTCTTAAGCATCCTGTTACCACAACATGAGAGAAGGAGGTTTATATTGGTGGAAACACCCGATCGAGAAATAATGTTTGAAATGTACCGAAAAATGTATTTGATTCGAAAATTTGAACAAAAAGCGATTCAGTTATACTGGGAAGGAATCAATCGGGGTGCTCTCCATACCTATATTGGCGAAGAAGCAGTTGCAGTGGGAGTTTGTAGTGCTTTA
>CAYSWT010000179.1:0-3898 GCA_964434845.1 uncultured Atribacterota bacterium
GGCGTGAGGATCTCATCTTTTTATCTTTTCCAACTCAACACCTCAACATTTTGGTATTTCCATCTTCACATGGTGCCACAACGTGGCATGAGGGTCTATCCTGGAAATACAGTGAGAAGTGAGTAGTGAGTCGTGAGAAGTAAAAAGCTGTGGAAATGAAAAAGCTTTAAAAAATCACTCTTCATCTTCAATTTTTCTAATTCTCAGCTTTTTTCCAACTCAACACCTCAACGACTCAACAGCTCAACAATTGAAATTTTCATATCCTATGGTGCCACAACGTGGCGTGAGGGTCTATCCTATCAGAAAATTATGAAAATGAAAGGACGCTATCACCAATGTTTTCCTCCTTTTTTTAAGGAGTTCTAACTGAACCAGCTCTTCCGAAAATGCCATATCCACAAAGAGAGAGGCATCCCAGTGAAAGACGTCTTTCAGATGATCTTCCTTTTAGCCTTTACTGGGAGAGCGTCTCAGACTTCCTCCATTCCCGGAACTCCCTTTTTCAGGTAAAGAAAGATACCATTTACCGTTTCATCCACCATTCTGGCGGCAGCTGGCGAAAATTCCCGTTACTCTTGAGTAGCATGAAATCCCGGATATCACCCTGATGGGAGATCTCACTTTCCTTCTTGAACTTTTTCAATCAACTTGAGTTAGTAATATGATACAAATTAAGATTTAATATTTGAAAATGAAATGATTCTCATTTATAGTAATGTTTAAATGACGGTTTAAAAAAAAAGAGGTGAATTTCAATCATAATAAATATATCTAAACAAGAAATAAAAATTTTTGAAAAGCTCGACGTGATTTCCCAGAGCGCGCCTATTAAAGAAAAGATAAGGTTTTTTGAAAAAAAATATGGTGTAAGCTTTAATATATTTGAAAAAGAGGTAAAGAAGGAAGAAGATTTCCAAAGATGGGATGATTACATCGAATGGAAGGCTTATATTGAGAAACTAAGAGACCTGGAATTAAGAATCAAAGAGATTGAGAATGCTCAAGATATTAAGGTTCATTGAAAAAAGCAAAATCGTAAAATCCTTTGAAATTCAGGATTTCAAGCAAGGGAATAATTTCTATTATTATAGAATCGAACTCATTCTTGTAGATGAAAGTTTGTTGTATGTAAGGGAATATGTTTCTGATGTAGATTATCTTTATTCTTACCATTGGCAAGATAGAGAGGGAAAATTAAGAATTCGATGGGATAATGCTCCTCACCATAAGAATATGAAAACCTTCCCCCATCATAAACATTCTCCCAATCTGGAAGAAACCACTGAAATTGGTTTTGAAGAAATTATGCTATTTATTGAAGAAAAAATGAAAAAAGAATAAAGAAACCATTTTTCTAAAAAAGAGAAATTTCAATTTGGCATAAAACCACTCCCTTATATAAAACTGTCAAACCCCCCTCCATTGACAAACCGCTTTGCATATGTTATGACTTCCAAAATGATTTTTTGCCACGAAGGGGAAAACCATGCTCGGAAATAAAGCCATTAACCAAAAAAACCACCTGGAAATCGCCGGGTGTGATGTCGTTAAACTCGCGGAAGAACTTGGAACTCCGATGTATGTCTATGATGAAGCCTTGCTCCGATCAAATATGAAAGAGTATCAACAAGCGTTGAGCAATAATTATCCCGAAAGTACGGTGGCTTACGCCGGGAAGGCGTTTCTCTGCTCGGCGATGTGCCGGGTGCTCGATCAGGAAGGGATGTGGCTGGATACGGTGTCAGGAGGGGAATATTATACCGCGCTGGAGAGCGGGTTCCCGGTGGATCATATTCTGTTCCATGGCAACAACAAGAGTCGTGACGAGCGAGAAATCGTGCTTAAGAACGGAATCGGGCGCTGGGTGATTGACAGCGAGTCGGAGATGGAACTGCTCTGCCAGGAAGCGAAGAAATATACCAGAGGGAAGCTCCCGGTCTTTTTCCGGATCACGCCCGGCATTGACCCCCATACTCACGCTTACATTACCACCGGAAAGGTAGAGAGTAAATTTGGATTGACGTTAGTGGACGGAATTGCCCAGTGGGTGATCGAGCAGGCGCTATCGTATGAATATTTGGAAATAATAGGGCTTCACTGTCATATCGGGTCGCAGATCGATTCCCTGGAACCCTTCATCAATGCTGCTGCCGCCATGGTGCGGTTTATGGCCAATTTCCGGGAACGAACTGGTTTTGTATTTGCTGAACTCGACCTCGGCGGGGGCCTGGGGGTTTCCTATCTCGATGAACAGAAGGGAAAATTCCCCTCTGTTCAAGACTATGCAATAGCGATCACCAACGCGGTGAAAGAAGAATGTACTCGATTCAACTATCCGCTCCCCAGGCTTTTTGTCGAACTGGGGCGGTCAATCGTCAATGCTGCCGGCAACACCATCTATACAGTGGGGACGGTGAAGGAGATTCCTGGAATTAAAAAATATATTGCCATCGATGGCGGTATGACCGATAACCCTCGCCCTATCCTCTACGATGCTCGCTATCAAGCAATAGTGGCTAACCGGGTGCAGGACGGAGAGAATGAACTGGTCTCAGTGGTTGGAAAATGCTGCGAGTCGGGAGATGTGATTATCAAACAGACCAAACTCAATCCGGTTCAAACCGGTGATATACTGGTCGTGGAAGGAACCGGAGCCTATAATTACTCCATGGCGTCGAATTACAATCTCATTCCTCGACCGGGAGTAGTTTTTCTCCGCGAGGGGAAACCCTATCTGGTGGTTCGTCCGGAAGGCTGGCACGACCTGGTTCGCCGGGATATCATTCCCGAGCATCTATTCGATAGAGGGGAGTAGAAAATGAACACGATTCGGGTGTTGGTCACCGGCGCTGCCGGTAAAATGGGTCAAGAATTGATTCGTACCATCTCGCAGCAAAATGACATGGTCTTAGTGGCAGGGTGTGATGTCGCCAACGTCGGGAAAGACGCCGGGGAAATGTGTGGGATTGATGCCATCGGAGTGATGGTCGAGATGGATTTAGCGGCTTCTTTACGCCGTTCACAGCCCGATGTGGTCTGCGATTTCACTCATGCCGATGCTTTGAGAAAAAATTTACCGCTTTATCTTGATCATAAGGTGAATATGGTGATTGGAACCACCGGCCTCACTCTCGAAGAACTCAAGCAACTCGAACAGGATTGCCGGGAAAGGAACATCGGCTGCCTGGTCGCTCCCAATTTTGCCATCGGTGCGGTGCTGATGATGCAGTTTTCCAAAAAAGCCGCACTTTACATGGAGCGGGCGGAGATTATTGAATTTCATCATCCCCAGAAGAAAGACGCACCCTCCGGGACGGCCATTAAAACCGCGGAAGGAATTATTGAGGGCATGGATCAGGCTTATGAAGAAAAGAGCTTTGAATTGCTTCCAGGTTCACGTGGGGGGCACCTGGGACCGGTCAATATCCACAGCGTCCGCCTCTCTGGTTTTGTTGCCCACCAGGAAGTGATCTTCGGCGGAGAAGGGCAGACGCTCACCATCCGCCATGATTCACTCAGTCGAGTTTCCTTCATGCCCGGTATTCTAATGGCTATCCGCAGGATGGCAAAAGATAACCAGTTTTATTATGGATTGGATAAGATCATGGAGCTGTGAGTTTCTTATAAGTACGAATAAGATTGTGGAACTGGTAAAATTATGCTTTAACGTCAAATATCCTGTAAACTCCGACAGGATAGCAGCCTACGGTGTAAGATGAAAAAATTGAAAAATATAAATAAAAGATAGGATAGACCGCCGGTATTTCCATACTCACATGGTGCCACAACGTGGCATGAGGGTCTATCCTGGAAATACAGTGACGAGTGATCAGTAACGAGTAACCAGCAAACAATGAAAACTCATTTTATTCAGGATATTCAATAATTCCATTCA
>CAYSWT010000180.1:0-3897 GCA_964434845.1 uncultured Atribacterota bacterium
GAGTATGGCGTGAGGATCTCATCTTTTTATCTTTTCCAACTCAACACCTCAACCTTTTGGTGTTTCCATACTCACCTGGTGCTGCTGTGCAGCATGAGGGTCTATCTTATCCTTCAACCATACTTCCAAAAAAAGCTTCGATAATGAAATAGCTGGAAGCCGATCCTGGATCGATGTGTCCGATTGAGCGTTCTCCCAATCGGCTGGAACGACCCCGAAGCGAGAGCATGTCTTTGGTGGATTCCATCCCGGCTTTGGCAGCGTCAATTGCTTCTTTAGCCATCTCGGCAAGAGATTTCCCCTCACTCAGGGCTTTTTTAAGGGCATCAACTGAGGGGTAAATGGTGTCATACATGGTTTTCTCTCCCAGCTTCACCTGACCCCGGCGCTGCATCCCAGCGGCAAAAGCCTCCCATAGAGCGACGAGATCTTCGCGGGTGAGTTCACTCTTTCCTGCCACTACTTTCCCAGCATCAAGAAAGGCGGTTCCATACAAAGGACCCATAGCGGCTCCTCCCGAGAAGATGATGGCTTTGCCAATGGCCTGGAGGAGGGAACCGATATCATGCTGATTAGCAGGAAAGGCATCCACCGCTTCTTTTACCTTGCGGAAGGCACCGGTCACGCTCTCCCCGTGGTCGGAATCACCGATCGGGGAGTCGAGGTCATTAAGATACTGGCGGTTCTTCTCCAGGTTGGCGAGAACTTTGGCGAAAGCTCCTTTGATGGTCTCGTATGATACGGTGTTTGTCATTCTCATTCCCTTCTCTTCTTTCTCTGGTAGGAATTTAGTATTGCACTAAATGCACCCCGTCACAAGGGGCATCGATCAAGCGTTTCAAGTCAGCATCCAGTTTGGTGAGGGTGATGGAAAAGCCACCCATTTCCATCGAGGTGAAGAATTCCCCGATGTAGTTGCGGTGTACGGTGATTCGTTGATCAGAGAGGATCTGGTGGAGCTTGCGGTAGCAGATATACATCTCTAAAAGCGAGGTGGATCCCAACCCACTCATCAGAACCGACACCTCATCCCCGGCAACAAAGGGGAGATCCTCGAGGATCTTTTGGGTGATGAGGGTGGTCACCTCATCGGCACTCATCATTTTGGTGCGCTGAATACCGGGTTCACCGTGGTGACCTACCCCAATCTCCATCTCATCATCCCCGATCTGGAAACTTGGTTTTCCGGAGGAGGGCATGATACAGGGGGTATGAGCCACCCCAAGGCTACGGGTATTGAAGATGGTGCGACTCCCCACTTCCTTTAAGGTTGCAAGATCAGCCCCTTCTTGAGCGAGGGCTCCCACGATCTTCCACAGCACCACTTCTCCAGCTACTCCCCGGCGGTTGTCCATCCGGTCCTTGGGAGACGAGGCGACATCGTCATTCACCACCAAGATTTCAATTGGAATCCCTTCAGCTTGAGCAAGCTCTGCCGCCATGCCGAAGTTCATGGTATCTCCCGAGTAGTTGCCGATGCAGATGAGAACCCCCCGTCCCCCATCGGCGGCTTTGATGGCTTCATAGCAGCGTTGGACCGGAGGAGCAGCGAAGATGTCACCCACCGCCACCGCATCCAAAAGCCCTTTACCGATATAGCCGATGAAGGCTGGTTTGTGTCCTGAGCCTCCACCAGTGATGACCCCGACCTTCCCCTGGACCGGGGCATCGGTACGGACCAGCACTCGTTCGGTTGGGAGACGCTTCACTTTCTTCGAATTGGCGGCAACATATCCGGCCAACATTTCTTCAATAAGATTCTCATATTTATTGATGAATTTTTTCATGAAATCGACCCCCTTGAGAAAATATTTTAACCTCCCCCCTTTAATTCCACCTTCCTCTCAAAACAATGGCATTCAGCGAAGAAATGTATTCTATCCTGGAAATACACCAGGATTTCAGCCTACGGCGTAAGATGAAAAGATTGAAAAGAAAAAAACGATAAGGATAGACCCTCTTATTTCCATACTCACATGGTGCCACAACGTGGCATGAGGGTCTATCCTGGAAATACAGTGACGAGTGATCAGTAACGAATAACCAGCAAACAATGAAAACTCATTTTATTCAGGATATTCAATAATTCCATTCACCGAACCTCTCCCTTTGGATAAAGGGAGATTGAGAGGGATTCGATTAGTGAACCAACAAATTCAAATCCCCCTTCATCCCCCTTTGCTAAAGGGGGAGATTGATCTGCGAAAAGGTATTTTCATTTTCATATGGTGCTGCAAAGCAGCATGACGGTCTATTATTTCCCTATTCTTTGAAACTCCTGGTAATATCCTTTTAAGGTACGATAGAGCTCTTGATACTTGATGAAAAGTGCATCGTAAACCGAACGGTTTCCCGATGGTTCAAGAATATCGCCGTGGTGGATAAACACTCCACAACCGGTTCGGAATGAATCGAAAATTCTGGTGCCAACCCCAGCAATGAGTGCTGCCCCCACTGACGCCGGATCATCGATATTGGTGGTAACCACGTCGATTCCGGTGACATCAGCCATAATCTGGCACCATAGCTGGCTACGAGCTGCTCCTCCCGAGACGATTAAACGATCGGCCCGAAGCCCGAAATCCTGGAGAATTTCGATCGATTCTCTTTGGCTAAACGCCACTCCTTCAATGGTTGCTCGGATCATATGCCGGATATCGTGCTGATAATTCAAACCAAAAAATACTCCTCTGGCATTGGGATCCGAATGAGGAGTTCGCTCACCGATGAGATAAGGAAGAAAGAGAAGCCGGTTGCTCCCGGGTTCAATCTCACCCGCCAAAGAATTCAGACGGTCATAGCTGAGATCGTCTTTTAATTTCAATAACGAGTGATGAAGCCAGCGGTAGGATCCCCCTGCAGCTAAGGTACATCCCATCAGAAACCATTTTCCCGGGATTGAATAACAAAACGAGTGTAAACCCCGATTTTTATGGTCAATCTTGGCTTCATCGGTTTGTGCCATCACCACCCCGGAGGTTCCCAACACACAGGACATAATTCCCCCTTCGATGACACCCAGGCCAATTCCTCCTGAAGATTGGTCACCACCTCCTCCGACAACTGGAATTCCTTGGGGAAGACCAGTCGCCTGTGAAGCTTTGGGAGTGATGTATCCAGTCACTTCGGTTGATTCGACGACTCGAGGGAAACAGACGGAATTATAACCAAAAAGCTGAATCAATTTTTCTGACCAGGTACGTCGGGCAACATCAAAGAGAAGGGTTCCGGAAGCATCTGATACCTCGGTTATATATTCTCCTGTCAGCCGATAGCGTAGATAATCCTTGGGAAGAAGATAATGCCGGGATTTATCTAATATTTCTTTCTCATGCTTACGCAACCAAAGAAGCTTGGGAAGCCAGTAACCAGTAAGAGGAGTATTGGCAGTATTTTGCAATAATTCTTCTTCGCTGATTTTTCCTCTCATTTCAGTTAATTCAGCAAAACTTCTCTGATCGCACCAGATCAATGCCGGTCGTAATGGTTGGCCGTTTTCATCAAGATTGACCAGACCGAGCATTTGACCAGATAATCCAATAGCTCGAATGGAATGTAAATCACCAATCAGTTGTTTAATTTTTTGTAACAGCGCTCTGAAAGCATCCCACCAATCGGAAGGATTTTGTTCTGCAGAATAAGAATCAGGATAAGAAACCGAGAGTTCTACCGATTCCGATTTGATGCCCGAATGATCTAAATCGAGAAGCGATGCTTTTAGAGATGATGTTCCCAAGTCAACGCCCAAGATGTATTCAGCAGGCAATGGTGACAGCTCCCTTCATTCATTGCTTATTACGAAGTAATATCCTTTAATGTACTATCCTGTAAATACAGTGACAAGTGATCAGTAACGAGTAACCAGCAAACAATGAAAACTCATTTTATTCAGGATAT
>CAYSWT010000181.1:0-3861 GCA_964434845.1 uncultured Atribacterota bacterium
CAGTTTAGTCGGAACGATGATCAGCCCATCGACGCATTTTTCCAAAAGAATCCGTAAAAACTGTTCTTCTCTGACAGGGTCTTCGTCAGTATTACAGAGGATCAAACTAAAATGGGATCTGTTGACGGTATTTTCTATACCACGGAGGAGTGGCGGATAAAAAGGGTTTGAAATGTCGGTTAAGACCAATCCGATGACATTGGTTCGTTTATTTACAATCGCCCGGGCGTTGCCATTGGGAAAATAGTTAAGCGATTTGATGGTTTTTAAGACTCTCTCTCTAACTTCAGCGCTGACTTTAGGATGACCGTGGATCACTCGTGAAACAGTTGTTGCTGAAACCATTGCTTTTTTAGCCACATCTTTTATAGTAATGTTTCTCATTGTATCACCATATTCAGTAGGTTTAACGTTTTCATATTATCAATCTTTTGGTACCTTGTCAATTATGATTTAGAAAATTTTCATATAAAAATTAAAAGTACTTGAAAAGGCTGGTATTTCAAGGTTTGGGGAATAATCCGAAGCTCGGTTTTCCTCTGAATTATGATTTCCTTTATTAGATCTATGGTAGCTTGAATCACACTTATTGTTCTCCGTCAGGAGGTTGAATCAGGTTACATTTTCACCAATACTTTTTGTTAATATAGCACCGGATGAAGGTGCAACTATTTGATAGATAATAACAGGATTGGCGGTCATAAAATCCTTTATTCTAAAATTAGTGTGATTTTGTAATAACTTGGTGTCAGGTACCTATTGAAGGTACATATTGAATGGTATAATACATTTTTGATAAACATATTTTAACGACAAGGAGAGTTGAATGGATCAATTTAATGTAGCATGTGTGCAATTCCAACCGGTGTTGGGTGAGGTTCAGAAGAATTTAGATACCATCGCGAGTTTTGTCCAACAAGGGAAAGAGATGAAAATAGACGTCATGGTTTTCCCCGAGCTGTGCGTCCAGGGATATGATCCAAAACGAGTCATATCCATCGCTGAACCTCAAAATGGCCATTCGTTTCACTTCCTGAGTGATGTCAGCAAATATTCTGGAATATATTTGGTCGTGGGAATAGCTGAGGTATGGAATGATAAAATCTTTAATTCTTCCGTTCTGTTTTTTCCAGATGGACAAATGGGAATCTATCGAAAAGTCCACCTCTGGTCTACCGAAGCCGAAATTTTTACCCATGGTACCGATTTTCCGGTGTTTGATACCGAATTCGGTAAGGTAGGTATGTGGATATGTTATGACACTCGTTTCCCCGAAGCCGCCCGGATACTGGCTCTCAAAGGTGCACGTATCGCTTTCGTCCCTACCGCCTGGCTGGCACGCGACATCGAACATTGGAAATTAGCAGTCTGCTCCCGGGCGTTGGATAATTTTATGTACGTTTGTGGAGCTGATGAAATCCTTGTTGCCGACTATCATCAATCGCATGGAGCAAGCATTATCGCCAACCCCCACGGACAAATTGTTTCCCTGGCTGAGCCGATGAAGGAGATGATGATTACCGCTGCCATCGATTTAAAAGTATCTGACGAACTCCGACATCTCATCCCGGTGTTAAACGATCGTCAACTTTCCAGTTACAGCCGGCTTTATTTATAAAAAGCGTAAACCTTCATCAAGCATGATGAGATCAATAATTTCCGTAATGAGTCCTATTACAAATTGATGAAATCAGTTGACTGGTTTTCGTCTTCATTCCTTTGAAAGGCAAAGAATTGTGCCAGCCACTGGATTTTGCTTTCAAGATCCGTTGGCTCACACTGCAATTGATGACGCCAGTTCGGGTATTCAGTGGTCGTTCCGGGAAGATTCAGCTGGATATCACTCTCGAAGAGATCATCGAGATTGATGACCTTGAGTAAAGACGGGGTCGAAGCAAGATAACGGAACAGTGCCTTTAGAAGCGCAGTCGGGTTCAATTCATCGATGAGATAGCCCCATTGTTGGAGTTTTGTTTTCATTTTGTTGATTCCCTCAACTCGATTCTGCCGATGTTTCACTGCTGCTTCTTGAGTAAATAATCCCAATTTCTCCCGAAGTTTTATATCCTCTCCTTGGATAAATGCCTTGAGTGGTGGCATATCGTGGGTTCCAATGGTCACCATGGCTTCCCGTGGAAAATCTTTCGGCGAGCGAAGAAAACCCTCGTGATCATTTTCAAAATATAAAACCCGAGTGGAAAGGATGCGATATTTCTTCATCGCTTCTCGAACCTGGGGAGGAACTGTTCCCAAATCTTCTCCAATGACCGTTACCCGGGAACGCTGGCTTTCCAAAGCAATAATCCCCAAGAGATCGTGAAAAAACGATCGAACGTAGGTTCCTCGCCGAACATCCACTCCCTTCGGTATCCAAAAAAGACGATATAATCCCATGATATGGTCGATCCGGAAATAGGACGAATATTTCATGTTTTCCCGAATTAAAGAAATAAAATGGGAATAATAACTTTCCCGATCCCTCCAGGGATTGACCGGTGGAAATCCCCAATCTTGACCGGTGGGAGAAAAATCATCAGGGGGAGCCCCCACTCGCTGAGAAAAAGCAAAGAGGTCCTGATTGAGCCAGGTTTCTATCCCCGTCGGAGAGGTTCCTACCGGGAGATCAAAAGCGATCATCCGCTGGGATTGAGAAAGATGCGATAAACATTCATTCATCAACCATTGCAGAAAGACATAATAATAGACCTCCTGCCGGTTTTCAAGAATAAAGCGATCGATAGCACAAGCCTTTCCTGTCCGATATTCCTCAGGCCAGGATTGATAGTTCCAACCATGCAACGCAGCGTAGGCTTGAAAAAAAGCAGAGTGTAATAAACGATCCCCCTCTCTTTTGGAAAAAACTTCAAATTCCTTCCAACTGGATGGAACCGTTCCGGCTTGATTTTCAAACCAGGTTTTATAGAGATTGCGTAAAATGTGATCCTTAAGAGACCATATCTTCTGGTAATCAAGCAACTTTTCTTGACGAATCACCTCTAATTCGGAAATATGTCGCTGGAGGAACAACGTACCATCGGGAATCCCCAGAAACTGAACCACCCAATCCAGGGGGAGATAAATAGGGTTCCATTCCATGCGATCCAGAGGATAGTATGGACTGATCCCGTTGGGCAATCGGTTTTCGATGAGGTGGAGCGGAAGAATGCCTAAAAAGCTTCCTCCCTGTTTTTCAAGCATATCTTGAACCATTTCAAGATCTTGCAAATCACCAATGCCTTGGTTCCGGCTAGTCTGAAGTGAATAAACTGCCAGGTTGAGACCCCACCGAGTTTTATCTGCGGGAAGATAGCAGTATCCGGGAGTAAAAATAAGAAGGCTATCGAATATCAGAGATTTGGTATTGGTCTGGATATCCAGATTGAGGCGATAATATCCCCATTTAAAATCAGGAGGAAGGGTGAGACGTAATTCCCCCGTTCCTGACCAATTCCTCTCCACCGTCTCCCCATCCTCTCCGATAAGGATCATATGTGCCGATCGCCATTCCGGTTCGGGTGAAAAAACCAGAAGACAGTTGGAGGTAACAATCACCGGTGGAATCGGAAAAGAGAGTTCTTTTTGCTTGCGGAGTATACTCTTCTCGAGATGAGTATCATCAAAATGGTCTTCACCAAAGGTCCTTAATATATGATAAATCACTTCATCCTCAACCTCAATCTGGTGTCCCCAGATATCGAAATAGTTCGTTTCAATTCCATACAATTCAGCCAATTTTCGTAAATGATTCATGATGATACCCACCTTTTCGTTTCAATTCTATCCTGTAAATTCCGTGAGTCGTGAGGAGTGAGTCGTGAGTCGTAAAAAAATCTTCCCCCTTAGCTTTTTTCCAACTCAACA
>CAYSWT010000182.1:0-3860 GCA_964434845.1 uncultured Atribacterota bacterium
TTGAATATTGTATAATAAGAATCAATAGGTATTTGAAATATTCTCCATTTTGATGAACTATTATGAAAATACTACAGTGAAATGTAAAAAGTAAAAAGTTTAAAGATAACTCAATCATCGCTCTGTCCGGACTTCTCCCTTTGGATAAAGGGATTCGATTGATTGGACATTAAATTCAAATCCCCCTTTGCGAAAGTGGGGGAATATTGCTTAAAACTTAATATTTTATTTATTTAATAACATTGCCTTTGAGGGAAATAAGGAGGAAGTAACATGAAATTAATATATGGTATTATTATTACCTTTTGTCTAATTCTCTTCTTTGCTCGAAGTTCTGTCGCTATTGCCCCGGTTCCTCTCAATGAAAATATTCAATACATCGCCATCCTAACCGGAGATGAGGTGATTCCACCACAAAACACCGGTGCTTACGGGAAAGCATTTTTTGGAGTAAACGAGGATTTGACACAACTCACCTATCGTATTGAAGTTTATAACCTTTATGATGTATTAATGGCTACCATCCGTCTGGGTTTTCCGGGGAAAGAGGGGCCACTTGTCGTCTGGATCTTCCCCGAATCGCCACCACCAACTCCTTTAAAAATAAAAGGGCGGTTTGATGGGGTTCTCGCCGAAGGAAATATCACCCATGATAGGCTGGTTGGCCGATTATACGGTCAATCCTTATCAGCGCTCATTCAGGAGATAAAAAACGGCCGGGCATTTGTCCAGGTAGACACCCTCCTTCATCAAATCGGAGAATTGCGAGGTCAAATTGAGCCCTTATTCTACTCAGAATAAATTAGAATAGCCTACGGCGTAAGATGAAAAAATCAAAAGACATCAAATCATGTAAAGTAGCCACCACTGTTAGATAAACGCTCTATCATGGATGTCTACTTCTGAAGTTTTTCAAATTCTTCAGGGTGTTGTTTTTTAAAGCAGGAAAGGTGGGCACATTCAATAACATTCTCATTTTCTTCCCGGCATACACAGGGAACGTAGGGTTGAATTGCATACCCACAAATGAAGCATACTTTTTTTTCGGAGTTCTTTTCTATTAACCAAACCATCAAACAACCCCCCTCCTTCATAAATCACTTTTTACTTTCATTCCTTTAATTGTAACTCATTTTTCGGGTAAGAAGATTATATATATCAAATTTTTTTGAATGGTAATCAGATAAACATTATTCACAAAGCCCGCAGGAGCATCATTCTTGCTACGAATACCACCATAATCGAACCTGGAAAGTGCTCCCACGATTTAAAAAATTTGCTTAATAAACCTTACGTTTCTTTAAAGTTCTCGTCCCTTTTTGGTTTATCGCTTGGTACGTCACGTTGAAAATCCCGAGAATTTTCTTCTTTCTTTCCTGGGGTATCAGGTCTTTTCGGTTTGAGGGGAGCGA
This sequence comes from uncultured Atribacterota bacterium, assembly GCA_964434845.1. GTDB lineage: Bacteria > Atribacterota > Atribacteria > Atribacterales > Atribacteraceae > CAYSWT01. Next base: position 1,413 of record CAYSWT010000182.1, read on the forward strand.
TATAAAAGAAATAATCCGGATCTTCATCTTTCTGTTTGCCGATATTCGGCAAAATAAGGATTTTGTTCAGAGTGTTCAAACGTCCGCTTAGAAATACATTGCCATTTCTATCTTTCGTTTTCCAGAGCCCGGCGAGTTTTAACGCATCCATTTAATGTCCTCCTCATTATGATTCTCGGGTCGTTCGCTGGTGATTCGAATAATATCTCAACTCAAATAACCAAAATCGAAAACACCTTTATAGAAATGAGCCACAAACCATAGTATAACATAATCTGCCTTTCACTATTAAGAATATAAAAACAAATATATCAATAAATATTTATATAGAGCATAAGAGGAAGACTGGCCAATTTAAAATATTTTCTTCATACCCGAACCAGATTCTTTTTCTTTAACCATACATCGATCAAATAAACCAGATAGCCAAAACGCTCCTCGCGAGCGGCGGTCGTCACCCATTTTATACGATCCGATGAAAAACTGGTGAGCAATTGTAAAAGAGCATCCTGAATCGGCTGGCTATCGAGATCGGTAAGAGCGCGAAAACCGTCGTTTTCTTTTACAGTATGTGGTAAAAGGTAAATAATATGGTCGTAAGGCTGTTTCGACACATAAGAATAAACCCGTTGAGTTATCCGGTCGAACATTTCCGGGCGATCGCTTCTTCGGCAGTAGAGCAGGGTATAGAGGTAATTATCATAAACCGTGCGGTCCAGAAGAAGTAGTTCTGGAGCCTTTTCTCTCAATCTCGTTTCACGGGTAATCTGAATTTCCAATACATCGTTTTGATACATGAGATACAACTCGGGAATCGAGCGCATTTCATCCAAGGATCTGACCCCATGAGTCTGCCGGTAGAGTGTAAAAATATTACGTGCTACTTCTCCAATCATATCGACAATGAACCCCTGCTGTTTATAATATTGATAGAGTTCACTCACTAATGTTGTTTTCCCCACCCCTGCTGCGCCACAAAAACCAACCGAGATCGTCTCATTAGGTTGTTGACGATTACGCAATACGATTGCCATCTCCATCCCTCATTTCTTTATCTATTGAATTTCATTTCTCTTATGAAAATACCGTTGATTTGTTGAACTGTTGATTTGTTGATTTGATAAAGATAAATAAAAGTTGTCATTGCGAGACCGACAGTCTACGGCATAAGATTAATAAATGAAAGAATCAAATATTACGCTTGGGAAAATCATCCAAACGTGGATCGTGGCAATCTCATCCGACAACGAAGTTGTCGTCCTGAGGAGCGTTTTTTGCGACGTGAGGATCTCATTTTTTGATTTTATTCCAACTCAACGACTCAACACCTCAACAACTCAACAATAAATATTTTTATCCTCTCCTGGTGATTCTGGTTTCTGCCTGGCATGAAGATCTTTTATGAAAACACCAATATGAATCTTATTCATCACATCTCTCTATATTAAACTCTGTCGATTCATTACACCTCCACGAAACGACACATTTGCTCGATACGAGAGAAAATATGCTCTCCCAGGCGTTTCTTCAGCTCTTCGGGGAAATATTTAGACGTGATAACCACCGGGTTTAAATTTTCCAAACGATCGTCAAAAACGCTGTAGAGGAAAAAATGAAGCCATTCTTTCTCTTCCTCCACTCCCAGATCGTCAAGAATCAATAATTCGCAATGGAGAAGCGGTTCAATGATGTCGACCTGGCTCCCTTCACCTCGAGCTTTATCGCGTAACTGCCATACTAACCGGCTTATTTTTTGGAATACAATACTATGCCCACGTTGCAGAAGTGCCACCCCGATCGCCGCTGCCAGATGGGTTTTCCCACGACGGATTGGACCATAAAAAAGCAGTCCATTGGGCTGTTCCTGGTTTTCAATGGTGAATCGCTGGGTAAATTCCTTGGCGATCGTCAAGGCATTTTGATTTCTCTCGTCTCGGGGAAAAAAATTGGAAAATGTACAGGTACGGGAACGGCGGGTCAGTTGAGAGTCGGCAAACAATCTCATCATCAGACTCTTTTCCGACTCTTCCAGGAGCCGCTGATGGTTTTTCATTTCTTCCTCTTCTCGTTCTTTCATCAGACATCCACAAACCGGGGCAAACCGAATTTTTTCACCGATGATTTTCAATGAATTTATTTTTGGCCCGAGATCAATTTCTTGATATTCCTTCCCACAGATCGGACACCTCGGAACCGTTTTAACCTCTTGCATCCTTCTCTTTCCTCCAACGTCTTTCTGACAATATCCTATCAAGTAAATTTACATTTGTCAATATTTTTTATATACTATGACATACTGTATATTATTTTGTAAATACTGTTGAATTTTTGAGCCGTTGATTTGTTAAGTTGAAAATGAAAAATTTTCGTTTTTATAAATCCTTTACCTTTTACTATCCTGGAAATACAGTGACGAGTGATCAGTAACGAGTAACCAGCAAACAATGA
>CAYSWT010000183.1:0-3856 GCA_964434845.1 uncultured Atribacterota bacterium
ATTAAATGTTCCCATAGCGTGAAAAAATACTCCTATACCCCACCCAAGAATTGGCCAATAGAACCAATACACTCCAGGAGAAGTGAGCAGATTGATCACTAAAAAGAAAATACTCATTACGAGGTAAACTAAAAAATGAACGTAAAATCCTTTGATTTCCATCACTCTTTTTTTTGCTTTGTCAAAACCCTCTTTCTCGTCCATTAATTTTCTTCCTTTCATATTTAGCATGAAGAATCAAATAACATTATAACTCAACTTTGAGAGCTTATTTTATAATACCTAAATAAACTATTGACTGTCATGCTGGATGACAGTACCATGGATCAATTTCTCTTTCAAGAAATAACTTAATAACTTGGTGACAGGCACCTATACATAAGGAATTCCCCTTGTTACTCCTTCACCGCTCCCATAGTCAAGCCGCGCACGATGTATCTCTGAATAATAAAGGTGACGATGATGATCGGAATAATGTATACGATCGAGACTGCGGCCATTGCTTCCCAGCGGATTTGGGTATTAGACCAGTATTCAGAAATGGCAACTGGGAGAGTTTTGGCGGTTCTACCGGTAAGCACCAGGGCAGACAACAATTCATTCCAGGAAAACATAAAACTGAAGATGCTGATGGTTGCCAAACCTGGTGTTGATAGCGGCAAAGAAATACGGATCATGGCCTGAAACCAATTGCAACCATCGATCAGGGCGGCTTCTTCAATATCTTTGGGGATTTGCCGCAAAAAACCGGCTAACATCCAAATAGCAAAAGGAAGGTTAAAGCCAACATGAGCCAGAATGATCCCCATAGAAGTATCAAGGAGTTTGATGCTCCGCATGATCATATAGAGAGGGATAACAACCGCCACCGGGGGCATCATACGGACACTGAGAATCCAAAACTCCCAATTCTTTTTTCCGGGAATGGGAAACTTCGCCAAGCCATAAGCTGCGAAGGTTCCAAGAATTACCACGATCAGGGTACTAAACAAACCAACCTTGATGGAATTAAAGAGATAGGGTAAGCGCGAGGAACCACCAGTAAATTCCTTGACATAATTTTCGAAATTGATTTTAGGAAACCAAATCGGTGGAATAGCAAAGATATCAACCCGGGCTTTGAAAGAAGTAATAAAAATCCAAATAATGGGAGAAATACTAATAAACACAATAATAGCTGCGAGAAGGTAAATAAAAATATGGTTTTTTTTCTTTTTCCTGCTATTCACCAATTTCTCCTCCTTGGTAAAAGAAACGGATAAGGTTTTGGCTCACGAATATGATCAGCACAAGGACGATGATAGCGGCCGAGGAAGAATAACCAATGTTGAAAAATTTAAAACCATACCGATAGATAAAAAAGCTCATGGTTTCAGTGGCGCTTCCCGGACCTCCCTGCGTGGTGGAATAAACCAGGTCAAATAGACGCAGGTTATCCATGAGCCGGATAAGAATGGTGACCATGGCAACATATTTTAAACTTGGAACCTTAATTTTAATAATGATTTTCCACCAGTTCGCACCATCGACACTCGCGGCATCATAGATGTCTTTGGGAATGCTTGATAACCCCGCCAGGAAAATAACCGCTGTGAATGGTGTCCATTGCCAGATATTAATGAGAACCAGCGACCAGATAGCCGTGTTTGCTTCAGCCAGCCAGGGTTGAAACCCTAAACCAATTACATCACACAAATAATTGGCAAGACCGAAATTGGGGTTGAAGATATAAACCCACACCAGCCCCCAAACCACCGGAGTCACCATCATTGGCAGCATATAGATGGTGCGGAGAACTTCCATGCCTTTAAGTCTTTTGTCAAAAACTTCGGCTATCATATACCCCAAAACCATTTCAAGAATAATACTTATAACAGCGATAAAGAAAGTATTTAGCATGGACCTGAGGAAAAGATCGTCGGTTAAAAGTCGGATGAAATTTCCTAAACCAACGGTAAAAGCTTTATGAGGACGTGCCAGGTTATAATCCTTGGTACTGAGAAAAACGGTATAAATTGTTGGGTAGATCGATAGGAAAAAAAGATAAACGATAGAAGGAAAAATCAATATAAGACCGACTTTCGACATTCTTTTTTGCATATTATTTCCCCCTAAAAAGCAAGGAAGAGGGACTATCATCCCTCTTCCTTGCTAAAACGCAAAACGAATTACTCCATATAACCGCCCTTTTTCATTAATATGGTTACATAACTCTGTACATCAGCCATTGCTTGTTCCGGAGTAATTTGATCCTGGAGGGCTTCCGATACTTTGAGCCCAACCACGTCGATGATCTCGAAACTTTCCGGGATACGTGGACGGCAATCTACGAAGGTCAGCGGAGCAGTTTCTTGAATAGTCTTATACCATGGGAAAGCCTGGTTCAGTTCGGGATCGCTCGCCGCTGAGAACCGGCTTGCAGGTCCACCCAGTTTGCAGAATTCTTTGTGCATATCCGGGCTGCAGAACCATTTAATATATTCCCAAGCCGCGGCTTTATTCTGAGCACTCGAGGCAATACCCATCACCCAGCCACCGACCGGAGGAGAAGTCTTTCCATCCTTGTCGCCAGGGAATACGGTGGTATCGGTTTTCCCGATAACCTTGGACAGTTTTTCATCCCACATCATCGGGGTTCTAACCGTCCATTCCGACATCATGGAGACTTTACCTTGCTGGAAAGCGGTAGCTTTTTCATCCCAGGCATAGTTCAAGGCTCCGGGAGGTGCGTAGTTCAACATTTCTTTGAAGTATTTGACAACCGCGATCCCTTCCGGGGTATTGAAGGTTGGAGTCCAGTCTTCTTCGGTTGATCCGGGGTAAACGCCTTTGAAGTATTTTCCACCAAAGTTCCAAATATATTCAAACCAACCCTGCCCAACCGGTGCTCCCCGTTTGAAGTTCATGGAAATACCGTAGACATCAGGGAAGTTGGGGTTATTGGTAAAGAGTTTTGCCCGTTCCTTCATCTCATCAAGAGTTTTCGGGGGGGTAACTCCGGCTGCATCAAAAAGGTCCTTGCGGTAATGAGTGAGCACGAAATAAAGCCCGAAAGGAAGACCATATTGTTTCCCTTTCCACTTGCCGGCTTCGATGCCCACCGGGAAGTAATCGTCCATGGCCATAAGCTTTGGATCTTCCTTGGCGATATAGGGCTCCAGGTCTTCAACGAATCCGCCTTCAACAAATTCTCCAACCCAGGGGATATCGTAAACGATGATATCATAATCGCCGGTACCGGCAGCAAGCGAAATCAGTTCTTTTTCATGGGTGGCGTCATAGGGATAGCTATCCATTTGGACTTTGGCACCGGTGAGCTCTTCAAACTTGGCATTGATTTGTTCAAAGGCGGTGACAAACGGATCAGCGATCATAATAATCTTGAGAGTTTGCCCAGCCAGGAGTTTATCCTGAGCAAAGGCAAAAGTTGTTGCTAATATTATAGATATAACAATGGTTAATATTACCAGTTTACTCTTCATAAATCTTCCTCCTTTGATAATTTGAATGAATAATAATTAACAAATAGTATCGCTCGTTATCACCTCCCCCTTCTGTTTCTGTTTTACCTTTAATAAAGTAGATTGAGGAGCTTACAAAAAAATTTTAAAGCCAAACATATGCCTATAATATTATTTGCATAATAATCAACTTTCGAATGGATACCGAGATTGCTGTTAATTATAGATGAGAATTAAAAAATATTTCTTTCCTTTTTAACAGTAAAGCGAAATAATTAACAATGGCACTTTTTGATTTATTACATCCAAAAATTATATGCTGGACAATTAGTACAAAGGAGTAAATCAGAAAAAGAGTGATAGCTGAATATCATTGAACTTGTCATTGATCCTGT
>CAYSWT010000184.1:0-3856 GCA_964434845.1 uncultured Atribacterota bacterium
GATAGCCGAAGCCGGTTCGATTTCTACCAATATTTTAAATATTTCATCTATCCTGGTAAATACTTCTATTTCATCTCATAGGAGTAACATCTCTTCTGGGAAAAAAATAGACAGCCATGCCAGGAAAATACCCTGGCACGAGGAGTGGATGAAAATGAATCTTTTCCCAAACGACAATTTAGACACGCCATGGCGTATCGCCACAATAAATTTAGAGACCGGGCGCAATAAATTTGCGCCCTTACCTAAGATCGATTCGATAAAAGATGAGACCCTCACGCCGTAAGTTGTAGGTCTCGAAATGACAGCTTTGAGATGCTTTTTTTAAATTCAACAACTCCACAATCTTTACCGTATTTTCATAACAGTCACAACATCTCGGCTCCGACGATTAATTTGACGATTTCGTCCAGCGAAGATTGACTCTTTATTCTTTCCCCGACCTTCCTCCCACCGCGCAAGACCACAATTCGGTCAGCGACGTTAAAAACATGACGCATATTATGGCTAATCACAATCACCGAGCAGCCTTTTTCTTTCAGCTTGAGAACCAGGTCAAGCACCTTGCGGGATTCCTTCACTCCTAATGCGGCGGTCGGTTCGTCCATAATGATGATTTTCCCTCCCCAGGGCATGATACGCCCGATTGCCAGCGATTGACGTTGACCACCAGAGAGATATCGAACCAGAGTGTTCAGCGAGGGCAAGCTGATTCCCAGTTCCTTGAGGGTATGAACGGTATCGTCAACCATTTTTTTGCGATCAACAAAGATCCCAGCCTTACCCAAAGTCGGTTCTCGACCCAGGAAAAAATTGGAGGGGACATCACGGGTTTCGATCAAGGCCAATTCCTGATAAACGGTTTCGATCCCCAATTCCCGGGCATGAATCGGTGAAGGAATTTCAACGAATTGTCCATTCATGATAATTTTTCCGGCAGTAGGAGAATGAACACCGGCAATAATCTTAATGAGAGTGGATTTACCGGCACCATTGTCACCCACAATGGCAACGATTTCATTGGGATAGACTTCAAAATCGACATCCTCCAAAGCATGGACACCACCAAAATATTTACAAATTCCTTTGAGCTCAAGGATGGGTTGGCTCATCACAGTTGGTGTCGAAGCAGTCACCATCTCTTCGTTCATCCGGGCATCCTCCTCATATTCTTCTTTTCCGGTATTGGTCGATCATAACTGCACCAATAATAACCGCACCAATCGCTGATGGCTGCCAATAGGCAGGGAACCCCATCAGTACCAGGGCATTGCGAAGTATCTGCATAATAGCCGCCCCCACCAGCGCTCCCCACACGTTTCCTTCACCCCCGTCAAGGCTAATCCCACCAATAACCGCTGCAGCGATGATATCCAATTCATAGCCCTGGGCTGCGGTTGGTGCTGCCACTCCCAGGCGCGAGGTCATAAGAATTCCGCCGATAGCGGCGAAAAACCCAGAGAGGGTGTAAATGACATACTTAACCCGGGGAGCGTCAATTCCGGCCAAAGAGGCGGCGTATTCATTTCCTCCAACCGCATAGATATGATACCCAACTTTCGTCTTATTCAGATAGAGATAAGAGATGATAACAAACAAAATCATGATAAGCGCCGGCAGGGGAACTTTCCATATAAAAAGGCTCAAATCGGTTTGACCTAGGTAAAGGAATGCCCGCGGGAGATCTCGCACCGGCCACCCACTGGTCAAACCGTAACAAAATCCGCGCAGAACACTCATCATTCCCAAAGTGGCGATAAAGGGAGGGAGCTTGGTACGGCTCACCATGGCACCGTTGAAGAATCCAATCATCGCACCGAACGCCAATCCAATAAACACCGATAGAATCACCCCCAAGCCATGGGTAAGCATAATGGCGGTGATGATGCCGGCGAAGGCCATGGTTGAACCAGACGAAAGATCGATTCCCCCTCCGATGATCACCATCGATTGCCCGAAAGAAGCGATGGCAATCCAGGAAAAAGCTCGCAGCACATTGAAGATGTTGTTCGCAGTCAAAAACGTTCTGGTAAAAATCCCCAACAAAGCAACCATAACTAAAAGAATAATGACAATCGTGGTGAGTTGGTTTTTTAGAATTCCGGAAACTAAACCCGGTTGTTGAGCAACAGTGGTTTCTTTTTCCGGTTCAGAGCCGGATGGTGAAGCCATGATACGCTCCTTTCAAAGAATTGAATCTCGCTCGTTCTCCCTTTATCCAAAGGGAGAGGTCCGGGAAAGGGTGGTGATTGAGTGTCTTTATACTTTTTACTTTTTACATTTCACCTCATTTTTATAATAAACAGAAAAAAGGGACCGGGCTCAGCCCGATCCCTTAAGATTGCACGTTAACAAAATGAATTAAAATGCTGGTGGTAGAGGTTTGGTAAAGTCCTGAGTCTTCCAGGCTTCGATCATGGCATCAACGTTCTTGGCAGTGACAATGTCCATCCCAGAGTCGGACCAGCTCTCATACTGTTTCTTATTCACAATATAATCGTAGAGCATCTGAATAGTGTCGTATCCCCATCCCCAATATTTCTGACCAACCAGCCCGCAGAGATATCCATCCTTGAGAAGATCAAGTTCAACCGGCAAAGTGTCGAACGCCACCGTTTTCAGTGTTCCGGCTTTAGCAGCCGCTTCCCAGAGTGGCATCGAGCCCCGTTCAGCAAACAATGGCCACAAACCAACAAAAAACCACCCGTTGAGATCGGGGTTGGCCTGCATGGTTTCTTCGACCACCTGGACTCCTTTGTTGATATCGTCGTCACAAGCGACTGTTGACACGATTTTGATATCCGGGTATTCTTTCACCGCATCTTTGAAACCACGAATACGCTCCTCTAAGTTGAAAGCACCGGGAACACCGGTGAGGAGTGCAACTTTCCCTTTGGTCCCCATCGCTTTTACTAACAGATCAGCCGCCGCCTTCCCACCCTCGTAGTTACTGACACCGAGATAGGTGAAACGCTTGCTGTCGGGTGAATCCGAATCCCAGGTCATGACCGGTATTCCAGCACCAATGGCTTTATCAATAGCGTCTTTGAGAGCAGTTGGATCATTGCACGAAACCCCGATGCCGTTCACACCTTTGGAGATGACATCTTCCATCACTCGCACTTGTTCAGCGGCATCCGAGTTGACGGATGCCACATAAAGAACTTCGACAGTATCACCGGTCTTTTCAGTGAGTTCTTTCGCTTTTTGCAGAGCACCGCTCCGCCCCAACTCAAACACTGGATTATTCAGCGCTTTTGGGATCCAGGCGAAAACATACTTATTGGCAGCAAAACTAAGAGCTGGTATGAGCAGACTTAGAGCAAAGGCAAAAACAAAGGCAAATAATAAAACTTTTTTCAAGTTCATCGATCATCCCTCCTTTTTAAAATTTGTAAACCTATAAAACACTTTTGAAATTTATTTTTTAATTTTCATCTCCTTTCTATTTTTTATTCTATATTACTCTCCCAACCAAATATGTCAAGTAAGGAATCCCCCTCCACCTCTTCTATCAAATGATAACAAAATAAATTATTATTTAAAAAATTCTCCAATCGTGGAAATGGAATCTGATAAAATAGGGTTATATTTTCAAAAGAAAAGAGGAGGCAGGACTATGGACAAATACATTTGCTCCGTGTGCGGTTATGTGTATGATCCGGCGATAGGAGATCCCGATGGAGGCGTTTCCCCTGGTACTTCTTTTGAACAGATTCCCGATGACTGGGTATGTCCGATTTGCGGTGCTTCCAAGGATCTCTTCGAAAAGGAGTAATATTGAACTGTTAATTTTTTGATTTTATAGAGGCAATTGACACCTGATTACAATATGTTTTCTTTTTTCAGATGGTAC
>CAYSWT010000185.1:0-3798 GCA_964434845.1 uncultured Atribacterota bacterium
AAAGTTTTCATTCTCATCTGGTGCCACGCAGTGGCATGAGGGTCTATCCTGGAAATTCCGTGACGAGTGATCAGTAACGAGTGACCAGCAAACAATGAAAACTCATTTTATTCAGGATATTCAATAATTCAATTCACCGAACCTCTTCCTTTGGATAAAGGGAGATTGAGAGGGATTCGATTGGTTGACCGTCTATTTCAAATCCCCCCTGACCCCCCTTTTCTAAAGTGGGGGAAAGGATTTCCATCTTCACATGGTGTTGCCATGCACCATGGCAGTCTATCCTGAATTAAACAATCAACTCAAAAGGTTCTTCTAATAAGGTTTTTAAATAGTACATAAATTGCGCTGCCAGTGCACCATCCACAATACGATGATCTCCCGAGAGGGTCAGATTCATTAAATGAGCTGCAATGATACTTTCCCCATTGAAATAGGGTCGTTTCTTGATGGCACCACAGGCCAAGATAGCAGACTCAGGTGAGTTGATGATGGCAGTAAATGAATCAACCCCATACATTCCTAAATTGGAAATGGTGAAGGTTCCGCCACTCATTTCATCGGGAAGGAGTTTCGATTCCCGGGCTCGCCGCGATAAGTCGTTGGTTTCGGTGACAATCTGTGCCAACCCCTTTTGGTGGGCATTTTTCACCACCGGAACGATGAGTCCGTCTTCAAGGGCAACTGCCACACCAACGTTAATCGAAGCATTCATTTGGATTTCATTGTTAACAAAATAAGCATTGATCATAGGAAATTTTTCTAAAGCTCGGGCCGCGACCTTGATGAGAATATCGTTGTAAGAGACACGGAAGCCGGTCTGTTTTTCAATGATCGGCAATAATCTCTCCCGCATACGAACGAGTTCATCAGCCCATACTTCCATTTGGAGGTAAAAATGGGGCTTGCTTCGGGCACTTTCAAACATTCTCTCCGCAATGATTTTCCTCATTCGGCTCAAGGGCACGCGTTCCGTTGGGAGCTCTGCGGTTGGTATCGTCACCGTCGGTTTCATTTCTTTCTTGACTACCGGAGGAACCGCCTTGAGTTGTTGTTGATGCACGGCTTCAACGTCTTCCTTAACGATTCTCCCTCCCGGACCGGTGCCTTTGATTTGAGAGAGATCAAAAGCGTATTCAGCTGCTAATCGTCGCGCCAAGGGAGATGCTTTCATGCGTGCTTCTTCACTTTCGGTCTTTCCTTCAGACAACTTCTCTCTTTCCGTTGCCGGAACCTCAGTTGATTGCTTTTTTTTCTCTGAAGAAACACCAGCTGCCGCCCCTTCCTCGCCTTCGGTGATCACCTCGCCCGGTTGACCGACATAGGCTACGGTCTGGGTAATAGGGACGGTTTCGCCTTCCCGAGCAACGATTTTTAAAAGAACCCCACTGGCGGTCGACTCGACTTCCATGTTCACTTTATCGGTTGCCACTTCAAATAGAGCATCGCCTTTTTCAACCTGGTCGCCTTCTTTGACGAACCATTTGTTAATAATTCCTTCTTCCATGGTCAGCCCTAACTTGGGCATGATAATTTTGCTTGCCATTGATTCTCACTCCTTTCCGATTCGATGGTCTTATATGCAAAAATTCCTCACTCATCCTCTCCTCCGGAGGGGTATCGGCGAAGCCGACAGGGAGGGTGAAGCAATGTCTCAACGAGCAAGTTCCATAATTTGCTTAATATCGGCTTTGATCGGACCTTCAGTATCCAACAGAACCTCCCATTTTTCATGAGATCGCACCGGTAACTCTCTTTCACCATCCAAGGCAATAATGCCATCGGTATGATTGATTGGAATGGATTGTTTTGCTTCAAGGTATCCCCATTCCCCGATACCGATTTTTTGAACCAAACCGGGAGCGATTGCCGCTGATATCAATTTGCCGTCTCTCACCGGAACAACATACCCCCCGTAGAAGTCTTGGGCAGAAATCCGGATTACCCGATCAACAAGAGTACTCAAACCAGTTTTTAATGAATCAGTGTGGGTGACAACCACTAATTTCACCAAAGAAGAATCCCAAACGGCTCGAGCACCGATTTCTTTTTTGTCCAACAATACTGCGTCAACTAAAGCGATATCCCTTTCTTTTCCATTACATAAAATTCGTAAAACCTTCCGTCTATCCAAAACCTGGTCATGAAGTACTTGTCCGTTTAAATAATAACCGAGAGCCATTCCAAGTATGGTCGGTTCAATATTTTCAGCAAACACATTATTGGTCCCAGCACAAATAGAAAAAAGAGGAACCATCTGGCTATAGCGAGCGACGACCCGGTTGGTTCCATCGCCACCCAAGACGATCAATGCTGAAACCTTTTGCTCATTCACTGCGAACTGGGTATAGTGTATCGTGTCGGCTTCATCTCCAAAAACGGGAATGGATGCTTTTTGAAAAGAAATATTTCTCAGTGATGGGCCGATTTCAGCAATGACAGTATCGATAAGTTCATACGGATCCGGCATGAAATAGACATTGACGCGAGACGAGGTAATTTGATCAAGTCCCAACAGGATGCGAATGGTATAATTCATCTTCTCCCGGTTTCCAAATACTGATCCATGAGCCACCAGTCTTCTGATGTCTTTTCCCGCTGCTGGATTGACGACTAACCCGATTGTGTTCAGTTCAATGAACCTCCTGCCCACCAGTGACATTGAGAGCTTGACCAGTCATGTAATCAGAATATGATGACGCCAGAAAAACGGCTACATTGGCCACATCATCCACCGTACACTCTCGACCGAGAGGAACTTTATCCACATACATTTTTCTGACCTGTTCGGGTGGAACACCTAATTTCCTGGAATATTCTTTATCCAGTAAATCCCACATTGGTGTCGAAAAAACGTTTCCCGGACAAATAGCATTGACGTTGATTTTATAAGGAGCCAGGTCCATGGCAACACTCTGGGTTAAACCAACGACGCCGAATTTTGCTGAACAATACGCTGCCAGCCAAAGACCACCCTTTTTCCCGGATTTGGAGCTGATGTTCACGATTTTTCCGCTTTTTTGCTGGATCATGTATTTCACCACTTCGCGAATACAAAGAAAGGTTCCTTTCAGATCCACCGCAATAATCGCATCCCAGGTCGATTCCGGAACTTCGGTGATGAAATTGGCTTTGATGATCCCAGCGGAATTCACCAGAATATCGATTTTGCCGAACCGATCATGAACTTGACCTGCCATCTCTTCGACTTCTTTACTTTGGGTCACATCCAACCGAACCGCTATGGCTTTCCGTCCCAGAGATTGAATGACCTGTACTGTTTTCTGTGCCCCCTCCAGGTTCAAATCACAACAGGCAACATCGGCACCTTCTCGGGCGAATCGGATCGCAATCCCCTGCCCGATGCCCGATGCGGAACCAGTCACAATAGCTACTTTATCATTCAACGGCATGGCTTCCATTTTTGTAAAACCTCCATGAATAATTCAACTGAATAGACATGTATGCCAAAAAATACCCTGGCACCAATCCTTTCACTCTTTTAATTGTACGCTGCAAGTTGACCGACTCAGGATGATAGTATTTTTTCAACGACTAACCACTTTCTATCCTGGAAATACAGTGAAATGTAAAAAGTGTAAAGAGACTCAATCATCACCCTATCCGGACCTCTCCCTTTGGATAAAGGGATTCGATTGGTTGACCGTCCATTTCAAATCCCCCCTGGCCCCCCTTTTCTAAAGTGGGGGAAAGGATTTCCATCATCTATTGTGCCGTTTCACGGCATGAGGGTCTATCCTATAAATTGCCACAGGATTCGATGTTAATCGTCACCCC
>CAYSWT010000186.1:0-3758 GCA_964434845.1 uncultured Atribacterota bacterium
AGAAAAAGGTATACCCGGACCGGCGAAAACTTTCGATGAACTGTGGGATCACGCTTCGAAACTGAATAAACCCGATGATTACTATGGAATCGCCATGAGAGGTATGGCTGGCGCCGGTTTAAACATGTTTATCTGGACTACTTTCCTCAAATCGTTTGGTGGCAAATGGTGGGATGAGAACTGGAAACCAATGCTGGATTCTCCCGAAGTTATTCAATCAGCTAAATTTTATTCTGACATTTTGAAGAATTACGGACCTCCGGGAGTTTCCAGTTGGGAATGGTCGAAGATTTTATCCGGGTTGCAGTCAGAAAAAGTCGCAATTACAATTGATACCCCGGCTTTTGCCATTTCGATTGAAGACCCGAAATTATCTAAAACTGCTGGGAAATGGGGTTATGCTCCCCAACCGGCCGGAAAAGCGGGAATTACCATGGACCCCTTTGCCTGGTATGTAGGGATTAATAAGGATTCCAAACACAAAAAAGCCGCTTGGTTATTTATCACATGGATGACCAGTAAAGAGGTCCAGATGGCAATTGGCGGACCTACCATTTATGTCAGCCGTCTTTCGGTGAACAGTGATCCCCGGTGGAGAGAAGATTATCCCTGGTTGGAAGGATGGCAAACTGCCCTCATGGAAAACGTTAAATATGCCGATCCAGATTGCCGACCTCGTATTCCAGAATACCCGGAGATTGGAAATACCGTGGGAGTCGCTCTCCAGGAAGTCATTTCCGGACAAAAGAATGCTGAAGACGCCATGAAAGAAGTCAATAAGAAGGTGTACGAAATTCTTGAAAAAGCTGGATATTACAAATAATTAGCCAAGACTTCACGTAATCAGGAGTGGGAAGTTCCCACTCCTGATTCAATTAATAAGATGATTTTCACCATTTCTTTCACTCAAAGGAGCAAAAGATGAGGACCCGAAAAGTCGAGATCTTTGCATTCATTTTACCCGGATTAATATTTCTTGTTCTTTTCAGTCTTTATCCAACTCTTTTTACCTGGTATACCAGTTTCCGGGACTATAGCGTTTTCTCCAACTCTTTTAACGGTTTGAGAAATTACATTGATCTATTTAAGGATAATGTATTTTATATCTCATTGAAGAATACCCTTTTTTACGTTGTCTTTGCGGTGAGTTTTGAATTTGTCATGGGGATGGCGATTGCTCTTCTTTTCAATCAAAGTTTTAAAGGAAAATCAATCGCCCTCATTTTCTTCATGCTCCCCATGATCATTCCTCCGGTAGTAAGCGCCCTATCTTTCTTAATGATGTACGATCCAACCCTTGGTTTAATGAATTACGTGCTAAAAACCCTTTTTCATATCAGTGGAGCCACCTGGCTCACCGACCCTAAAACCGCCATCTGGGCAGTAGTCTCTATTGATATCTGGCAATGGACTCCCTTTGTAACTCTGGTTTTATTAGCTGGTTTACAATATCTCCCCAAGGAAACCATGGAAGCCGCCCGGATCGATGGAGCGAATTCTATCCAAATATTTTTCTTCATCACTCTTAAATTGATGAGAAAAATCATCATGATTGCTCTTCTTTTCCGAACAGTAGAAGCTTTTAAAGCTTTCGAGAGTATTTTCATTACCACCAAGGGGGGACCTGGTTATAATACTCGAACCCTGAATATTTTTGCCTATCTCAAAGGGTTTGAATTTATGAAATTCGGTGAAGCCGCCACTCTCGCTATTGTGATGCTTTTTGTTTCCAGCCTTCTCATTACCGTTCTCAGAAAGTTCTTTTCCAAAGAGGAAATAAAATGACAAAAAGAAAAGCAATTCTCCAAACCATTATTTATATTTTGGTCGTCCTGGTTGTTCTTCTTTTTTTCATTCCTATCTACTGGATCGTCATCACCTCTTTTAAAAGCGGCTCAGATGTTTTTGATTACCGACTGTTCTTCAAACCTATCACCGACAACTACCGGAACGTTTTACAGGAAGCAAGCTTCCAAAAGTACTATTTGAATAGCCTCATTGTCGCAGTCATTTCCACCTTGATCGCGATTGGGATCGGGTTTGGTGTGTCATATGGTTTTTCGCGTTTCCCAATTTCAAAAAAAGAAACCCTTTCCTTCTATATTCTCTCCATGAGAATGATTCCTCCTATCGTTGTTGCCATCCCATTTTTTCTGATGTTCAGATCAATCGGTTTGTACGACAGTTATCTCGGCTTGGTTCTCATCTATGTGGCTTTCAACCTTCCTTTTGTCATTTGGGTGTTACGCGGTTTTATCGATGAAGTTCCGATTGAATTGGAAGAAGCAGCCATGATTGATGGTTGTACCCGTTTAAGAGTTTTACGACATGTGACTATTCCCATATCTTTTACCGGTATTATTGCCACTGCTGTTCTCTGTTTTATCTTCGTTTGGAACGAATTCTTTTTTGCTCTGATACTCACCGGCGTCAATCGCCGAACGGTTACGGTGGGAGTTTATAATTTTATCGGTTTTGCCGAAATCTCCTGGGGACAGATGTGTGCTGCATCGCTCTTGGTAAGTATCCCCATTATAATTTTTGGTATAATCGTTCGGAAAAACCTCATCAGTGGCTTGACTTTTGGGGCATTGAAGGAGTAATTAGGTATGACATCAAAAAAACGAGTCCTGAATGCTCTCCGGCATATTAAGCCGGATCGGACACCAATTTACAATGCTTTTACCCCGCAAATTGAGGAACAGCTCTGTCTGTACTATCGATGCTCGGCTGATAATCTTGATGAAATAATCGGCAATGATGTGAAACGGGTTTCATTTAATTCTCCCCGTGGATTTCAAAAAACTGTTTATTCTGATGGAAGCTTTACTGATGAATGGGGAATCATTTATAAAAGGGTGGGGTTCTACGACGAAATGATATCCAATCCTTTAGCTAATTTAAATAAAATCGATCGCTATCAGTTTCCTGACCCCTGGGCGCCAGGACGTTTTGACCAGTCTCAAACTATCCTTCAAAAAAACCCCAAGCAACTCGCTACCATGGGATTCCTGGGAAGTACAAATTTTGAACCGTCCTGGTACCTCGTAGGCTTAGAAAAATTTCTCATCGAATTCTCTCGAGAAAATCCAGTAATAGAATACATTCTTGATCAAACCCTAAACTTTTATAAAGCTATTGGACAACAAATGATCTCTCTTGGGGTTGATTTGATCATGTGTGGAGACGATGTGGGAACTCAACAAGGGATGTTGATCTCTCCACAGGTCTGGAGAAAAAGGTTAAAACCTCGTCTTGATCAGCTTTTCAGGGCTTTTAAACAATCCAACCCTTCGATCATCATTATTTACCATAGTGATGGAAACATTGAACCAATCATCCCCGATCTCATTGAGTTGGGTCTCGATGTCCTCAATCCAGTACAGCCCAGGTGTATGGATCCAGTCGAGATAAAGAGAAAATTTGGGGATGATCTGTCTTTCTTTGGAACTATCGATGAGCAGGAAACCCTTCCTTTTCTGAGTAAAGCAGATGTACAAAACGAGGTAAAAACCCGAATTCAAACGGTTGGATTTGATGGTGGATTGCTTTTAGGAGCAACCCACAATATCCAACCCGATACCCCGCTGGAAAATATATTGGCAATGTATGATGAAGTTAAATCCTACTCTACGCCTGATCCAGTTTGAATAATTCATCAAAGTCCGATCTTTGAGGAGGAAGTAGAAACTTGGCTTATTCTATCGGAATTGATCTGGGTGGAACCAAAGTTGCAGGTGTGCTGGTCAATGAGCGGC
>CAYSWT010000187.1:0-3747 GCA_964434845.1 uncultured Atribacterota bacterium
TGAGTAAACCGTGAATTCCGTCAATGAGGTAAATTCAATGTCTTGAGTTATTCATTTAACCGAGGTCTTTTTACACATAATTTAGGACTTGATCATGGTAGGTTGTGTACAATCGGACGGTGAAATTTGACGGCTCAAAACAAGGATAATTATAAAATCTGAAGAGAAAATTTTTTAGTAAACGGACTTGAACTCCAATGGTTGCACTCGGACCTTAGGCAAAGCAATACGAAACGGAGAATTAGAAAATATGTGTGGCGTAAGTGGGTGTGAAAGTGCCAGAAATGACAAGACCTCGCTGTGATGTCCCAGCGAGGTCTTGTATCAAACAAGAACCGCCAGAGCTGGCGGGTGAAATTCTGGCTCCCCGGGCAGGATTCGAACCTGCAACCCTCCGGTTAACAGCCGGATGCTCCACCGTTGAGCTACCGAGGAAGATTCAACGATAAGGATTATATACGGTTTATTCAGCCTCGTCAAGATAATCTCGCAATTTTTTGCTGCGACTCGGATGACGGAGTTTTCGAAGAGCTTTCGCTTCGATTTGGCGAATTCGTTCTCGAGTTACCCCAAAAATTTGACCAACTTCTTCTAAGGTATGAGGACGACCGTCCTGCAGACCGAAACGCAACTTCAGGACCATTCGCTCTCGGTCTGTTAAGGTGTTCAGCACATCATCTAACTGCTCTTTCAGAAGAGTGTAGGAGGCTGCTTTTGGTGGAGCCATCACTCCCTGGTCTTCGATAAAATCACCGAGATGACTGTCTTCCTCTTCTCCGATCGGGGTTTCCAAAGAAAGCGGTTCCTGGGCGGTTTTCAGTATTTCTCGGACTTTTTCGACCGGTATGCCCATTTTTTGCGCAATTTCATCAGGGGCTGGTTCCCTTCCTAATTCCTGTAAAAGTTGACGGGAGATTCGGACAAGTTTATTGATGGTTTCAACCATATGAACTGGAATCCGGATGGTACGTGCTTGATCGGCGATAGCCCGGGTAATAGCTTGTCGAATCCACCAGGTCGCATAGGTACTGAATTTGTACCCCTTCCGATAGTCAAATTTTTCTACCGCCCGGATGAGACCCAAGTTCCCTTCCTGGATGAGATCCAGGAAAAGCATCCCTCGTCCCACATAGCGCTTAGCAATACTAACTACCAAACGGAGATTGGCTTCAATCAGTTCATTTTTTGCCTGGGGATCGTCTTGCTCGACTCGCTTGGCTAATACAACCTCCTTTTCAGGAGTAAGCAATGGAACCTGTCCAATTTCCTTTAAGTACATTTTCACTGGGTCATCGACACCAATACCCTTGATTCCTTCTAATTTGAGTTCTTCGGTTCCAGTAACAACCTGATCTTCCTTGTTAACTTCTTCTCCATCCGAGACTTCTATTCCCTGATCAGAAAGGGTACTGTACAGATCATCAAGCTTATCGATATTCAAGGCATCATCACCAATGACATCATTGAGTTCCTTAAAGGTGATGAACCCTTTCTTTTTTCCGCTTTCGATGAGATTCGAAAATTCCGTGGTTAAAGCATGAGAGGCTTGATTTACATTATTACCGATCAAAGAATCACCCTCTCTCAATGAGTTGAATAATGGTGAATATGAATTGATAAATAATACTTGGATACCGATGATTCATTATTGTATTTAACACCCTTTGTATTCTATATAATAACCTATTTCACCTAAACCACGTTTACGATTTTAAACTCTGTAATTCTCTATCGATTTCTTCAACACGCTTTCCGATGAGAAGCTTCGATTCATAATCTGATTTTTGACTCATTTCATCCATGAGTATATTTCGTTCTCTCTTTAATTCAGCTTGTTTAAGAGTTTTGATGAGACTTTGAATAACCTCGATGGTCATTTCATAACATTCTGCTTCCATTGAGCACAGACCGGAAATACATGAAGACATCGACTCATCACCAGCAAAAATAGTTATAACATCGGGAATCAATAAGTCTTCATTTTTATAATTCGATATAACTTGATATATTCTTCGATGTTCCATTAAAGAAAAAAGCTCGATATCGACCGCTTCAAGAATATAATTTCGGAGCGATGGATCTTCTAAAAGAAATTTTATTAACATTTTCTCGGCTTTTATCGAACCGTGTTCAGCATGCTTGTGAGCCATTTTATAGAATTTAACTTTTTCCTCGCTTTCCCGAGAACCTTTTAAAACGTTATAGATGAGCGATTCAGGAACTTGTAAATATTGAGCTAAGTAACGAATTTTCATAGATTTTTCAACCGAATCGCTCATAGCATTGATGGAAGGAAGGAGTCCGCGAATGATTTGAATATGAGATTCTAATGTGTTCAAACCATATTCATTGATTAATAATTCCAATTGATAATCGAAAATTGGCTTACTTTGCTCAACTATTTTTAAAAATGATTCCTTACCCTGTCTTCGAATAAAGGAATCCGGATCATACGGAGCTGGAAGAACTGCAATTTTTACCGAAAGCCCTTTCTTGGTCAGGATGTCGATCCCACGGAAAGTCGCCATTTTTCCAGCACTATCGGAATCATAACAAATAATGACCTCGTCAGCAAACCGTTTCATCAGTGATGCTTGAGTTGCCGTTAAGGCTGTTCCCATGGAAGCGACACAATGAGTCACTTGATTTTCATAGAGGGATAGGAAATCCATATACCCTTCGACGAGAATAATGGACTTGGTTTTGCGAACATCATTTTTAGAAGCAAAAAGGCCATATAAATTATTCCCCTTGGAAAATATTGGAGTATCGGCACTATTTATATATTTTGGATTTTCATCTTCAAGAATAGTTCGGCCAGCAAAACCAATGATTTCACCATTTACATCATGGAGGGCAAAAGTAATACGTCCGCGGAAACGGTCTAAAAGCTCGCCACCGCGTACTACACTCCCAATTCCAGCTTTAAGAAAATCGTTTCCGTTATATCCGTGACGGTAAATAAAATCAATAACTTCTTTACCCGTTGCTGGGGAAAACCCCAGACCAAACTGTTCTGACGTTGATTGAGTAATTCCACGCTTTTGAAAGAGATACTGGCGTGAAGCTTTCGCCAGCGGGTTATCGGATTGCATCAATGATTTCTGATAATAAGCTTGAACCAGTTGGTTTAATTTGAGTAATTTTTCTTTTTCCTGGTAATCTCTATTCTGTATATCACGATTGGGAGTAGGAAGTTCAACACCAGCTTTTCGGGATAAATAAACTATGGCATCCCGAAATGACATATTTTCTATTTTCATGATGAAGTTAAAAATATTTCCTCCCACTCCACATCCGAAACAATGAAATATTCCTTTTTCCGGAGAAACCATAAAAGAGGGAGTCTTTTCTTCATGAAATGGGCACAGACCTTTGTAGTTCTTCCCCGCAGGCTTCAATTCCACATAACTGGAGATCAGTTCAATAATATCTATCTTATTTTTAATTTCTT
The DNA here is from genome assembly GCA_964434845.1 of uncultured Atribacterota bacterium. Classification (GTDB taxonomy): domain Bacteria; phylum Atribacterota; class Atribacteria; order Atribacterales; family Atribacteraceae; genus CAYSWT01. The sequence goes on from CAYSWT010000187.1 coordinate 3,455, forward strand.
CTAAATATTGATCTTGAATAGCCAAGAATGAACTCCTGAAGAATACCTGGTATTATTTCTGAAAAAATACACCATCCCCTCACCCGATCTCTTGAGAAAGAGGAATATTTTGTGGGAAAAAAATATTATGATGAAAATGCAGTGACGTTTAACCAGGAACCAGTAAACTTCTCAAAGATACTTAATTGCCACTCTTTCCCAAACCTCTCCCTTTGGATAAAAGGATTCGATTGGTTTACCGTCCATTTCAAATCCCCCCTTACCCCTCTTTTCTAAAGTGGGGGGAAGGATTT
>CAYSWT010000188.1:0-3688 GCA_964434845.1 uncultured Atribacterota bacterium
CCAACTCAACAACTCAACCTCTCAACACCTCAACATTTTGGTGTTTCCATCCTCAGATGGTGCTGCTTTACAGCATGAGGGTCTATCCTCCCTTGATGGGTGAAGACCACTCCTCGTCACTTACTTTTCTCTGATGGATTTCACTTTTTTCATAAATGCTTTAACTCGATCTTCGTCCACGTGATTTTCAAACCGACCATCACGCTTAAAGGTCGTTCCAACGATTGCGCCGTCGGCAACGCGGAGTTGATTCTCCACATTCTCGGTTTTCACCCCAGTATTAGCAAACACCACCGTATCAGGTACAGCTTCCTTGACCTTCTTTAAAATTTGGACATCGGTTTCCACCCCAGCCGTGAGCCCCGAGACACACAGGGCATCGGGTCGAGCATTGAATACCGTCGATCTGGCAATATCGGCAATATCCCGATCGATTAAATATTTAGCTGCCTCAGGTACGATGTTAAACAATAATTTCACATCTTTGGCTCCGATGGCGTATTGGTGGCGAACTGTCTCTCCACAGTTGGTATCCCACAAGCCAAAATCACTGGCATAGACTCCACTAAAAATTTCTCGTACAAACTTGGCACCAGTCGCTGCAGCTAAATCAAGAGTAGATATTGGATCCCAAAGTACATTGACTCCAAAAGGTACTTTTATATTGGGCATCAGCTCTCCTATTATCCGAGCCATGGCTGCCACGGTAACGGTATGGACTTTGGTCATATAGGGCAGGCTGAATTCGTTGGAGAACATCACAGCATCAACCCCACCATTTTGGAGGGCAGACAGATCCTTACGAGCCCATTCTACAACCTTCTCCATGCTTCTTTCAAACCCTGGATCACCTGGTAGAGCACTAAAATGACACATAGCAATGATTGGTTTTTGACAGTGAAACACTTCTTCGACCCAACTCTGTTTCGGCATTTCTATTCCTCCTCAGTATGAATTAAATTTAAAACGTGACCTCGTTTATCAAAGAATCAGACAAGTCGTGCATAAGAGGTTTGGTTTTCTCGTAGAGTGCGCGAAAAAGCCGATAGTTGAATGCATATTTTTCATGACCTTCTAAACTGGGTCGTACTCTTTTACCTATTTGTACCCAGCGGTCGACTTCGGTTAGGCTTTTGAATAAACCAATTCCAACACCCGCCATAAAGGCATCTCCGTAACTTGCACCAATTTGCTCCTTGGGGATCATCAGTTCGACCATGGTTATATCCGAGACGATTTGCATCCACAGATTATTTTTTGTCCCACCACCGGTAGCTACAATACGCTGAGGTTTCACACCCTCCCCTCCCATAGCCTCCAGATTATGTCGAATACCGAACCCTACCCCTTCTAACATTGCCCGATAAATATCTGCCCGGGTGTGTCTGATGCTTAATCCAAAGAACATCCCCTTGGCTCTCGGATCGTTTAAGGGAGTTCGTTCCCCTTCAAAATACGGGAGGACGATAAGACCTCTGGCTCCAGTAGGTGATTGAGCTGCCATCTCTGCCAACACGTGATAAGCATTCTCACCCCCGGTTTTTTCCCTTTCCAACTCCGATTCGGCAAATTGGTTTCGAAACCAGGTAGTGAGGCTGCCAGCAGTTGATGTTCCACCTAAGAAAGCATAGGTATCTTTTTCCAAAAAGGGGGCACTCCAAAAATGACGAGTTGGAACGAATTGAGCAGTTTTCACAATAAAAAAAATACTACTCCCAAACATGAGCATCATGTCGTTGAATTCTCTCATCCCTGCGCTGATTGCTTCAGCTGCAGCATCGGTTGTGCCGACAATAACCGGTGTTCCAGAGTATAAACCGGTTTCCTTTGCAGCTTGGTATGTCACGTAACCAGCAATATTGCAGCTCCAATAAGCCTTTGGCAGGCGATCGATTGGGGTGATAACTGGGGCGACATCTTCCCTCCAGCTCAAGGTATGGACATCAAACAGCGGAGCATATCCATTAGCAGTATAAATATCAATCGTTGCTTGACCGGTAAGCTGGTATACGAGATAAGCTTGGCTAGTCAGAAACCATCTGGTTTTCTGAAAAATCTCCGGTTCATGGTTCTTGATCCACAGAATCTTGGGACCAGAAGCCTGGGAACTCAAATACATTCCACTTTTTAGAAAGATTTCTTCCCTTCCTATTAACCTTTCTAAATATTCAATTTCACTGGTCGCTCGGGTATCGATTCCATAAAGGATGGCTGGCCGAAGCGGTCGACCATTGGCATCAACGGGGAGGACGCAGGAGCCAATGCCACTTATTCCCACTCCTAAAATCTGGCCGGGGTTGATCCTTGATATTTCCAGAAGGTTTTTTACAATTTCGATAAAGTCATGCCACCAAACCTGATCTGCATCATGCTCGAAATAACCAGGTTTCGCTATATCCATCGTATGCGGAACAGTATATTGGGCAAGGATTTTCCCATCCTCTTGAACTAACACTCCCTTTGAAGAATACGTGCCAATATCGACTCCCAATAAACACCCTTTTCCCATTGTTGAATCTCCTTAAATAAGCATTTCCCCTTTTTGAAAAATTTTCTTTCCATCCAGGTAGACTTCGCCCTCTTTTCTCATATCTTTCACGATATCCCAATGGATGGCTGACTTGTTCGTCCCACCAGTTTCGGGGTAAGCTCGACCTAAAGCAATATGAATCGTTCCACCAATTTTCTCATCCCAGAGGATATCTTTACAAAAGTATTTCACCTCGGGATTGGTACCAAAGGCGAATTCACCAATCCGACTTGCTCCTTGATCGCTGGAAAGGGTTGAATGGAGAAAATCTTGATGGGTTGATGAGGTGGCATCCACTAATTCCCCTTTTTCCCAGTAGAGGTGGATATCATGCATGAGACGACCTCCAAGGACCCCGGGAAAATCAAAGTAGATCTCCCCTTCAGCGGTCGAATCGACCGGAGAGGTCATGATTTCACCATCGGGCATGTTGATGATCCCATCTGCTACCCGCCAAGTCCGACCCTCGACGGAAAAACGTAAATCGGTTTTCTGTCCAACAATTCGTATTTCTTTCCCTTGAGATAAATATTGTGCCCAGCGATTCCATTTTTCACTGAGTTGGCACCAATCTAACAAACAGGCACGAAAAAACATATCGGTGAGGGTTTCCTCGTCTACTCCTGCCTCTTGAGCGAGAGAAGCATTTGGGACACGGACGAGACACCATCGGGTTTTTTCCCAACGCATAGTGGATATTTTCCCCATAGTCCGTTTAAATTGAGAAAGCCTCCCTGGAACTATATCCCACAATACATGCAAATTATGAGCGCCTCGTAATCCAAAATACACATTTGCCCACTCCATACCATAGGCTTCAATCTCAGGGATCCACTCAATTTGCTTTTCATTTCCGTACTTCAACAAGAGACGATTCAGTTCTTCAGAGAGGAACTGAACCTGGGGATAAGCCCCGGCCTGAACGCACGCTTCATAAACTGCATGGACGAGAGGATAAGTTTCTACTTCCGTCATGGCGATCATCACTCGTTCATTCGGCTGAACCTTGGTGGAGTAATTGACTAATAAATTTCCTAATTCTTTCCAGCGTTTATCCATGGTCTATCCCTCTATTATTTTTATACCCTCATTCCAACCACTTTCCCTTCCATTGAACCAAGAACTTCATTATTTTAACATAGTTCTATCCTGTAAACT
>CAYSWT010000189.1:0-3606 GCA_964434845.1 uncultured Atribacterota bacterium
CATGCCATGGCATGTCGTCATCGTCGTTTGGAAAAAGGATTCATTTTCATCCTCTACTAGTACAAAGGTTTTTGCCTGGCATGGACATCTATTCACCTTTTGCTATTCACTATTCACAGTTTACTGATTACTATTTTTATCAACAAATATCCTCCAGCTGGAATTTCCGGTGAAGGACCTGAATGGCTTTTTCCATGTCGGCAGCATGCACCAAACAGGAAATGGTGACATGGGAGTCACTGGTCTGGAGGATTTCCACTTCGGCGTCGCGGAGGGCTTCGACCATGTCAGCGACGACACCTGGCCGGTCAGCCATTCCCGAACCAACCAACGAAATCTTGGCACAGGGATAACTGAGTTCGAGTTGAAAACCTTCCTGTTCCAATATCTCTTTGACTTTTGGCGCTTTTCCTTCTTCAACCACAAAAGCGACCGTTTCAGGGAAAAGATTGATGAGGTCGATGCTGATTCCTTTATTGGCTAAAAGCTGGAACATTTTCAATTTATTTTCTTTTTCACCATTGAGTTTCACCCGGAATTGTGCCAACCCCTTACGGAAAGCAATACTATAAACCGGCTTGTCCTGGGAAAATAATCGTAATCCCTCTTTCGACATTGATCGAATATCACAAATAAGCGTTCCTTTCCCCTCATCATTCAAGCTTCGCACTCGAAGCGGGACCCGGTATTCCCGGGCAATATTCATCGCTTTATCGTGGATGACTTTTGCTCCCTGCTGGATGATTTCCGCTGCTTCGGTGTAAGTGAGTCCCTCTAATATATGTGCTTCGGGAACGATGCGTGGGTCGGCAGTCATCACTCCAATCACGTCGGTAAAGATATCCACATAATCAGCTTCCAAAGCGACCCCCAAAATAACTGCTGAGGTATCACTTCCACCTCGTCCCAGCGTAGTGATTTCTCCATCTTCGGTGGTTCCCTGAAAACCAGCCACCACGACCACATACCCCTGCTCTAAATACTGAATAATCTTTTGTGATTCTACCCGCTTGATAGTGGCATCACCAAAGTGATTGTCAGTGAGAATACCAGCTTGCCAGCCAGTGAGGGCAACCGCTTTCAATCCCAACTTCCGCAACGTCTGGGTCATGACCACAGTGGAGATAATTTCGCCGGTGGACATCAGTAAATCCAAGTTTCGGGGATCCAGGTGTTCATATTCCGCTTTTGCCAAAGAAATCAAAGTGTCAGTCGCATAGGGTGCTCCTGCTCGTCCCATGGCCGAGACCACTGCTACTGGTGCAAAGCCTTCATCATAGGCTTCTTTCAGTTTCAAGGCAGCTTTTTCTCGTAACTCTGGAGTATGAACTGAGGTACCACCAAATTTTTGGACAACGATTTTCATCTCTGCCTGCCCCCTCACAACGCCTTCTTGATTTTATCCATGGCTTTTGCCAGAATTTCTTCCGGGCTGGTAATTGATATACGAATATAGCCTTCACCGTATTTTCCAAAACCGATTCCGGGAGTGACCACCACTCCAGCTTGTTCAAGGAGAAGCTCAGCAAAGCTCATCGAAGTATGACCTTGCGGAACCGAAACCCAAATATAAAAGCTGGCTCGTGGCCGTTCACAATTGAAACCACAGGATTGAAGGACATCGACCACCAGATTTCTTCGCCGGGTATAAATGGGGAGAATCCAATCGAGCACTTCTTGGGTACGCCCCAGCGCTTCCACCCCCGCCCACTGAATGGCGTTAAAAATTCCCGAATCGATATTGGTTTTTACTCGACCTAAAGCCTCAATCAGTTTCTGATTTCCAACTGCAAAACCGACTCTCCATCCAGTCATGTTAAACGTTTTGGATAATGAATGAAACTCGATCGCCACCTCACGGGCGCCATCCACCTCAAATATCGATGGAGCCTGATAGCCATCGTAACTCACTTCCGAATAGGCTAAATCGTGGGCAATAGCAAAATCATAGGTGTATGCCAGTTTTACAACATCTCGGAAAAATTCACGATCCACCGTGGCTGCCGTCGGGTTATTAGGGTAGTTGATATAAACCAGCTTGGTTCGAGCCAGCACACTCTCCGGGAACATGCTGAAATCGGGAAGAAACTGATTCTTTTTTAAAAGCGGCAATTCCAGAGGGATTCCTCCCGCCAGCATGGTACTGATTTTATAGACCGGGTATCCGGGGTCACTGGCCAACACGATATCGCCTGGATCGACCAAACACCAGGCAAAATGGGCAATCCCTTCTTTTGAACCAATGAGGGAAACAACTTCCCGGTCGGGGTCAAACCGAATCCCGAACCGTTTTTCATACCAGGCCGTCACCGCTTTGCGAAAGGCAGCTAAACCGCGATAGGATGGATACCGGTGATTTTCGGGCCGTTTGGCTTCATTGTATAAACGCTCGATGATAAAATCCGGTGTGGGAAGATCAGGATCACCGATTCCTAAATCGATCACTTCTTTCCCCTGATTTCGAATGGACTCAACCTTTTTTTCGATCTCGGCAAAAAGATAGGGTGGGAGATTTTTTATGCGAGTTGCAACTTCCATTGTTGAATAACCTCCTCTGACAGATCAGCGCTGAACACTTCTTGAGCCGGTCCTTCCATGTACAGGTGATTATCGTTTTTTGACCACTCGATGGTTAAGGTGCCGCCGGGAAGATGGATATGAGCTTTCCGATCAAGCCTTTCGTTGAGGACGCCTGCCACCAGGACCGCACAAGCACCGGTGCCACAGGCCAGCGTTGGTCCCGCACCTCGTTCCCATACCTTCACCTCAGCTTCGTACCGGGAACACAATCGAACAAACTCCACGTTGGTTTTTCTTGGGAAAAGCGAGTGTTTCTCAATAGCTTCACCGTAAGCTTGCCAATGATCAGGAATCTCAAATATCACTGCGTGGGGATTCCCCATCGACACCGCAGTGAAATGGAAGATCTTTCCCTCCACCTCTATTGGTTCATGAATGACCTTTTCTTTATGAATATCCACTGGTATTTCAGTTCCAACCAGATGTGGTTGCCCCATATCGACCCGGATCGATTTTACTTTCCCTCCATCCAGAATTATCTCCGGTACCATGATTCCGGCTGCAGTCTCTACCGTAAACACTTGGCCAGAAACCATCCCTCTTTCATAGACATACTTGGCCAGACACCGGATACCATTGCCGCACATTTCCGCTTCGCTTCCGTCTGAGTTAAAAATACGCATCCGGATATCAGCTTTCTGTGAGGGAAGAATAAGGATGACTCCATCGCCGCCCACTCCAAAATGTCGATCACAGGCAAAAATCGCAAATTCCTTCACAGACGAAATCAACTGGGCTTCATGGTTTTCGATTAAAATGAAGTCGTTCCCCAACCCGTGCATTTTGACCAGGTGCATGTGAACCCCCTTGTGATTGTTGAGATGTTAAGTTGAAAAATTCATCATATAATCCCAACCCAAAGTTTTCCCCCCTTAGTAAAGGAGGGTTAGGTGAAATTTGAAAAATTCGGTAAAAGGTAAAACGTGAAATGTAAAAAGTGTAAGGATGGGAAAAAATAAAAGACGAAAAGCTCGAATCCCTCTCAATCTCCCTTTATCCAAAGGGAGAGGTTCGGTGAATGGAATT
>CAYSWT010000190.1:0-3596 GCA_964434845.1 uncultured Atribacterota bacterium
AACTCATAAATAAGAAACCAAATTATTTTATGAGCTAAATCAATAAGCATTTTTCTTTTTTTTCAGGTCTTCATTCAGGGCAAACACCAACCTCCGAAAATCCTTTTGATTTTGTTTCCTTGCCAGCGAAGTCCTTATGATATATTCTCCGTGCTATAATTACTATATTCCATGAAATTTGGCTCACGTAATGTATTCCTGGAGTTTCCTGAGTTTTTGAAACAAAAAATGTTATTGTGTTTTAATATCGATATGTTGGAAATGGAGGCATCTTGAATTTCCCTTTTTTGAATTTAAAAAATTGAGTCTAAGCATTTCAAATACTTAGAAAACTTTTTATCCTCAGAATCATATAGAAACTTATATGACCATGAAAAACTCAGGAAACTCCAGTAATGTATTCACCTTGACATAAGTATACTCTATGCGTTAAAATTCCAATAAAATAGGAAATTAAGCACTCAGGATATATTATGGGAGCCATTTCTGGGCTTGGTAAAATTGACAGACAAAGATTATCCGAGACAATCCGGAAGACTAAGGGGAGTATTTCTGTTTCTGAAGTAGCTGAGATTCTAAGAGTTTCAGCTTCTGATGCCGCAAAAATGCTTTCCAGATGGACAAACAAGGGATGGCTCTCGCGTGTTAAAAGAGGACTCTATGTTCCTATTCCGCTTGAGTCTCGTACAATTGATGTTCCATTGGAAGATCCGTGGGTAATAGCTGAACGGTTATTTTCGCCCTGTTATATCGGAGGATGGAGTGCAGCCGAGTACTGGGATCTCACAGAGCAGATTTTCACGACTATCGTTGTTATGACTGCTACGAAGCCCAGAGATAGGAATCCAAATTTCAAGGGAACCACTTTCCTTTTGAGGACAATTCAGAAAAGGGCGATGTTTGGGCTTAAATCTGTTTGGAGAAAGGAAATTAAGGTATTGGTGTCAGATCCGACTCGAACCATAGTTGATTTGGTGAGTAATCCCCAAATTGGGGGAGGAATTCGTTCGACAGTTGATATTTTCACAAACTATCTGAGATCAGAAAATAAAGATATGGGTTTGCTGATCGAATACGCCAGCCGTTTGGGGAATGGTGCTGTATTTAAGCGCCTTGGTTTCCTTCTGGAACGATTTGGTCCAAATGAGGGCCAAGCTATTGAAGTTTGTAGATCGAGGCTTACTAAGGGAAATTCCAAGCTCGATCCAAAACTTGCCGCCGAAAAATTGATAACTCGGTGGAGGCTCTGGTTGCCTCAAAATTGGTTAGGGGAGCAATGATTTGATAGCGCGCCAAGAAATATTGGAATTTTCACGAGAGTTCGGGCTTAGAATAGATATTGTCGAAAAAGACTATGTACTCGGGTGGTTGTTGGCAGGAATTTCAGATCACAGTGAGTTGGGTTCCGCTTGGGTGTTTAAGGGAGGTACCTGTCTAAAAAAGTGTTACTTTGAAACCTATCGCTTCTCAGAAGATTTGGATTTTACCATTACAGACTCCAGTCATCTCAACCAAGAATTCTTGATAAAAATATTCAGAGATATTGCTGATTGGGTTTATGAATTAGCAGGCATTGAGATGCCACATGAGTTAATCCGTTTCGATATTTATACAAATCCATGGGGGAAGTTATCAGGAGAGGGAAGGATCGGTTATCGAGGTCCCCTACAACCTCATCACGATCTGCCCCGAATGAAGCTAGATTTGACTAATGATGAAATCTTAGTCCTTAAGCCCGAGATTCGTGAGTTGCACCACCCTTATTCGGATAGACCGGAAGAAGGTATCCATGTTCAGTGCTACAGTTTTGAAGAACTGTTTGCGGAAAAAATAAGAGCATTGGCAGAACGGCTGAGACCAAGAGATCTTTACGATGTCGTGCATTTGTTCCGCCATGGCGATGAAAGAAAAGACCGAGCACTAATATTGAGTACACTGGAAAAGAAATGTGAGTTCAAGAGTATCCCAGTTCCAACGATTGAGTCCCTCCAAAGTAGCCTAAAACGACCCGAATTGGAAGCTGAGTGGGAGAATATGTTAGGCCACCAATTGCCTATACTGCCACCGTTTGAGCAATTCTGGCATGAACTGCCAGCCCTTTTTGAATGGCTTCATCGAGCGGTGGAAAAAGTGGCACCTTCTCGTATCCCTCTGATGGGCATGCCGGTCGACGAAACATGGCATCCGCCTGCCATGGCCCAGGCCTGGCATGCGAATACACCCCTTGAAATTATACGCTTTGCTGCAGCAAATCACCTTTGCGTGGACTTGGGGTATAACGGAACCCATCGCTTAATAGAGCCATACTCTTTGCGCATGACCCGAGAGGGAAATTTACTATTATACGCAGTTAAACATGCCACAGGCGAAGATAGATCGTATCGAGTTGATCGAATCCAAGCTGCGAATGTTACGAAGATACCATTTACACCTCGGTACTTCGTTGAATTGACAGCATCCGGCCCGGTTTCGATCCAACCCACACTTCGGAGAGAAATTGTTCCCCGTGGAGTTAGACCTGCAAGAATAAAGTTTTCCAACTGACCTTCACGAAAGGTCAGTTCGGATTTTGGCCCCAAATACATTTTTCAGTGCTCCCTATGCGGGAAACAATTTACTCATAAATCATACGATGCATCGTTAAATCCGCACAAAGATAAACAAGGATTCCCTTGCTATGGTCGCTATGGGATTTACATAACCACCAAATATTGATCAGGCTGGACGGAATTGTTTTTCAATGGATGGAGGGATTGAGGACATCCTCCATAAATTAAGGGAGTTGCAGATGCCGAGGGTTGGTGGGGGTCAAAGCTACATTATACACTTTGTAAAATACCCCTGGGATGAACCTCTCTATATTCTCGATCTCAAGGATGTGTGTGTCACACATTTTTACCCTGCGAAACTTTCTGTGTGCTGAAGGAAAAGAAGGAACGCCAATACGGCGAAGACCTCATCCGCTGTTTGGTATTGCAGACAAAGAGTGGGGCGTTATGAGAATTTTTTGGAAATGGCTAATGGGAAGCCAATCATGAAATTGAAATTGGATGAGAACCTGAGTGAGCGTTGTGCTGAAATTCTTCGCCTCGCAGGCCATCATGTCACCACCGTACGGGAGGAAAATCTCTGTTCATCAACAGACTAAGATCTTTTAAAGACTTGCCTTGCTGAGAAGAAATGCCTTGTAACCTTAGATCTTGAATTTGGTAATCCACTTATCTTTAAACCCACTGATTATGAAGGAATTGCTGTACTTCGTCTTCCACGTAAGCCCACTCCGGATGATCTATTTGATGCAATAAACACACTCATCGGTGGACTTTCTCAAAAAGAGATCACAAAAAAGCTCTGGATCGTCCAGAGAGGGAAGATCAGAGAATACCAACCTGAAAGGTAGTAAACCCCATTAGAAATTCTTTGATTTTTAAAAGGGTTTGCTCATACGGGACTATCGCCACCCAAGGTAATTGGGGGCACCGATTAAAGGGCCCCTTTCAAGAAAAAATATCTGTTGGCTGAATTTTTCAGTCAACAGGATAAAAAGGAGCCCCACCCTTACCGAACAGAAGTTCTCGGCTCAATAACCTATTGAC
>CAYSWT010000191.1:0-3545 GCA_964434845.1 uncultured Atribacterota bacterium
TACGGTGTAAGATGAAAAAAATTCAAAACAAGATGCATACACTTGGAGAAAGAATTCAAGAGTATGGCGTGAGGATCTCATCTTTTTGATCTTTTTCAACTCAACAACTCAACGACTCAACACCTCAACATTTTGCAATTTCCATACTCACATGGTGCCACAACGTGGCATGAGGGTCTATTATGAAAATACAGTGAAATGTAAAAGGTAAAAGGTTAATGGTTAAAAAAAGCTGTCATTGCGAGACCGGCAGCTTTGAGGTGCTTTTATCAATTCCACAGTTCCACAGTTCAACAATTCTATGTATAATATTTATACTTTTGACTGGAGGTTATATATGGAAAATACCGTAACAATTCAATTTAAAAAATTGAGTGAGCGATCTTTTATCCCTCGATTTGCCTACCCAGATGATGCCTGTTTTGACTTGTTTAGTCCAGTCGATGCGGTGATTTTACCGCAAAAAAGCGTGGTGATTGATCTCGAAATTGCCTCCGATTTTCCTCCCAACTATGAGGTGGTGTTACGACCACGGAGTGGGTTGGGAATAAAATATGGAATTCTGATTCACCTTGGTACCATCGATTCTGGGTATCGGGGAAGCTGGATCGTGAGACTCTTTAACTGGGGTGATGAACCTTACTCAATCCGTCGGGGTGACAGAATTGTTCAGGGTGCATTACGTGCGGTTCCCAAGGTAACCATTCTCGAAACCGATGAACTCTCTCCATCTCCACGTGGAACCAACGGTCTGGGATCAACCGGAAGATAATATTGATACTGGTAACAATGAAGGAAGTGAGTTATTTGGATGCTCTTGATATTTTAAGAAAAGAACAAGTCATTGCCTATTTTTCAATGGAAATCGCTCTGATACATGAGGTTCCCACCTATAGTGGTGGTCTGGGAATCTTGGCTGGAGATACCGTCCGGGCAGCTGCCGATTTTTCAATTCCTTTTGTTGCAGTGACTCTCCTCAGTCGAAAGGGATATTTCCGACAGGAAATTACACCTGATGGCTGGCAAAAGGAATATCCCGTATCCTGGGAAGTGGAAAAATATTTAGAACCTCTCGAACCCCGTATTCAGGTGACCATCTCCGGAAAAAAGGTCAGTGTGGGGGGGTGGGTTTATTACTGGAAAAGTTTTACCGGTGGTATGGTTCCGGTTATTTTTCTCGATACTCAGTTAGAAGAAAACAGTCCTGAAGACCGTACTCTCACCGACTATCTCTATGGAGGCGATCACACCTACCGTTTAAAGCAGGAAATCATTCTCGGTATCGGTGGAACCCGGATGCTCTCCGCTCTGGGATTAAATGTGAGAAAATACCATATCAACGAAGGGCACGCTGCTTTCCTCACCCTGGAACTCCTTCTGAAAAATAAAAAACGTTTGGAAGAAGTCTGGGAAGAAGAAAAAATCTGGGATACTGAAATCGTTAAAAACCTCTGTGTATTTACTACCCATACTCCAGTGGATGCCGGCCACGATAAGTTTTCGTATGATCTGATAAAACAGATTTTGGGAGAACCAATCCCTCTGCAGGTTCTTAAAAAATTAGCCGGAAACGATACCCTTAACATGACATTACTCGCCCTCAACCTGAGCGGATACGTCAACGGTGTTGCCAAGCGCCATACCGAAGTGTCACGCAACATGTTCCCCGGATATATCATTCATGACATTACCAACGGTGTCCATAGTTTCACCTGGACTTCCACATCATTCCGGGAGCTCTTTGATCGGTATATTCCCGGGTGGGCACATGAAACCGAACTTATTAACCGAGTGGACATCATCCCTGATGAAGAAATATGGGAAGCACACCAAACCGAAAAAAATCACCTTTTACAATATGTCAAAGAAAAAACTGGAGTCAGCCTCGAAGAAAATATCCTGACCATTGGTTTTGCCCGGAGAATGACTGCCTATAAACGACCCCACTTTCTTTTTACTGATTTAGAACGTCTCAAAAGAGTGAAAAGAAAAGGAGAACTCCAGGTGATATTTGCCGGTAAAGCTCATCCCAATGATGAAGAAGGGAAAAGACTCATCCAATCTATCATTCAAATGGCAATTCAATTAAAGGATGAAATTAAAATTGTCTTTCTTGAAGACTATAACATTGAAATCGCCAAAAAAATGGTCGCCGGAGTCGACGTCTGGCTCAATACTCCCCAGCGTCCCCTGGAAGCATCGGGAACCAGCGGCATGAAAGCCGCTCATAACGGTGTCCTCAATTTCAGTGTGCTCGATGGCTGGTGGATCGAAGGATGTATAGAGGGAATCACCGGTTGGGCAATCGGCCCGACACCAACTGAAAAGAGCGATTATGCCGAACAAAGTCGTGAAGAAATCGACGACCTCTATAATAAACTTGAGTATATTATCCTACCCACCTATTATCAGCAGATTGACTGGTGGATCAAGATGATGAAAAACGCCATCGGAAAAATTGCCTCCTATTTCAACACCCATCGTATGATGGAACATTATATTACCGAAGCGTACCTTCACCAGGCGGTTGCACTGCCAAATAACGGGAGCCGGGTGATTGTATAGAACGCTATCCTGGAAACGCAGCGAAAGGTAAAAAGTAAAAAGTTTAAAGATGCTCAATCATCATCCTTCCCCGAACCTATCCCTTTGGATAAAGGGAGATTGAGAGGGATTCGATTGGTTCTTAAACAATCTCCTCGTCACTTCGTCACCCCTGAATGTTTCTATCAGGGGTCTAAAAGTATTTAGATTCCTGATTAATACATTCAGGAATGACGGATGGAAGACGTCACTTATCCTGTACACTGTTAGGATGGCAGCCTACGGCGTAAGATGAAAAAATTCGAAACAACATGCATACACGTGGAGAAAGAATTCAAGAGTATGGCGTGAGGTTCTCATCTTTCTCAACTCAACATCTCAACACCTCAACACCTCAACATTTTGGTGTTTCCATCCTCAATGGTGCTGCGCAAGCAGCATGAGGGTCTATTCTGCAAATATATCCTAATTTTTATTTTTTTTTTTTGTATCATTGCTTATTTATAATGAATTTAAAACGAAAGTGATATAATTAGAAAATAATTCAATTTGCAAGGGGGGAATATAATGAAAAAGTTGTCAATTCCAATATTATTCATTTTAATAGTGTTCTTAATAACCAGTTGTACAACACCTACTCCAACACCTACTCCAACACCTACTCCAAGTGGGACTACTGCACCAGTAATCACCATCGTTCGTGACGGAGGGTGGACAGGAAAGTTAATCACCAGTGGAAGCCCGGTTCGCTTTAACCGAGATATCTTCTTCCAAGGTACTGCTCCCAGTAGCTCGGTAATTAAAATTTATCTTAACAATACTCTTTTTGATCAAACCTCGAGTAACCCAGCCGGTGAGTTTCAGTGGATGTGGAATTCAATGAATACCGAAGCCACCTATAACTTTAGTTTCACCGCAACTCAAGGGAGCCTGGCAGAAAGCAGTAAAACTCCATTTACAATAGTAGTTGATGGGACTAAGCCATATTTACAATCGCTATC
>CAYSWT010000192.1:0-3538 GCA_964434845.1 uncultured Atribacterota bacterium
GTAATGATGGGTTCAGGTATATTTCGGTAAAAAGCTTGAGCAATGCCTCCGGTAAAGCAGGCGATGGTGTCACTATCTCCGCCAATTGAGATTGCTTTGCGAATGGCATCCTCAAAACTGTTTGAATCCAAAAAGGCACAAATAGCCTGGGGAACGGAGCCGGGGCAGGTTTCATCGAAGTAATATCCGGGTCGGATTTCATCAAGAGTAATTTTGAGGTTATATCCATAATTGGACTCGATATACTGTTGTATATTTTCCTTGCTGTTTCCTTGGCGGGCGATGTAAATTGCGGCGGCTACTGCTTCAGCTCCTTTAATGCCCTCGGGATGATTATGAGTGACAATGGCGCTTTTTCTCGCTTCTTTTAGGGTTTCGTCCAAGGTATTAAAAGCGAAACCGATTGGACTGACTCGCATCGCCGACCCGTTCCCATAACTATTATAGGGTTCGAGATCATCAGTTCTGATCCACTGGAGGAACATCCCTCCAAAACCAGAACAGAAATATTTCTGGCCATATTCTTTAAAAGTGTGGGAATACTCCTTCCCATTCAATAAACAATCCGCAACTGCCACGGTCAACACGGTATCATCTGTGTAGGTCGAATCCGGTCCGAATAATGGGAAATTTTCCCACTTCACATTGTTAAATTCATAGACCGAACCAATAACATCCCCGATAATCGCTCCGAACATGGAAGTCCTCTTCTATTCAAGGGAAAAAATATTTTATGAATTATATGAGAAAACCAGTTTTATTATATTCTATCCTGTAAATGCAGTGAAAGGTAAAATGTAAAAAGTTTAAAGATGCTCAATCATCGCTCTTCTTCAACCTCTCCCTTTGGATAAAGAGATTCGATCTATGAAACATACGTTTCATATATTTTCGTCACCCCTGAATGTTTCTATCAGGGGTCCATAAATATTTTGGATTCCCGATAGGGACATTCGGGAATGACGGATGAGGATAACGCCTATCAGGGAAAATTATTGTTGATATGGTTCTTTATATCTTGTAGTTTTCATTCCTCACCTGGTGCTGCGAAGCAGCATGGCGGTCTATTATGAAAATAGCTTAAATACGGTGAGTAGTGAGTCGTGAATCGTAAAAAAATCAAAAAGAGCTGTCATTGCGAGACCGGCAACCTACGGCATACAATTTTGAAGTTTTAGGATCTTTATGCAATATAATATAAAGAGAATCCCTGTTTTCATAGAAAATAATTCATTTTAAGGAGGGAGTATCTTGACCCATCGGGAAAGAATATTGTCTACAATTGCCCATCGAGAACCAGACCGGGTGGCCATTGATCTGGGAGGTTTTCAGTCGGGGATGGCAGCAGTGGCATTAAGAAACCTTCGTGATCTATTGAAAATGGATTTTCCCATTGAAATATCCGATCGAGTTCAACAATTGGGGATAGTTCCTGAGTCGTTACTGCAAAAATTTGAAATTGATACCCGATATGTTTTTCCCAATGGAGTGAATGCAGTAGAATTAGCAAACCGGGATGCTTATCAAGACGAATGGGGTATCGTGTGGGAAAAAAGACCAGGAGTGCTCTATTACGAGATGGTCCATCATCCCCTGGCATCGATTGAAAACCGTGAACAACTCCAACAATATTCCTTCCCAACTGTCGAAAAAGAGCAGCGAGTGAAAGGATTGCGCAAAAGAGCGAAAAAATATCACGATCAAGGATATGCGCTCTTTACCTCCATCGCAGGTGTTTACGACCAAACCTGGAATCTGATCGGATTAGAAAAGTTTTTTATCGAAACTTTACAAAATCGCGAGTTTATCGTGTATCTCTATGAAAAAGTCATGGAAACCCTGACTGAACTGTATGGTGCCTTTTTCGAAGAAGTCGCTGAATATCTGGATGTGGTTGAAATCTGGGAAGATCTGACTAACCAGCAGGGACCTATGATGTCTCCCGATTTCTATCGAAAATATTTTAAACCAATTGATAAACGATATATTGAGTTCATCAAAACCAAAACTCCTGCTCACATCGCTTTCCATTGCTGTGGTGCGGCCGTTTATTTTATTCCCGATCTCATTGATATCGGAGTTGAAATCCTCAACCCCATCCAGGTCAGCGCGCGTGGCATGGATACTCGCCTCCTTAAGAAAAAATATGGGAAGGATCTCACTTTTTGGGGTGGCATTGACACCCAATATGTACTCCCCCGGGGTTCGGTAGATGAGGTAAAGCAAGAAGTCAAGCGTCGAATCGACGATTTAGCTCATGGAGGCGGATATATTCTTGCCTCAGTCCATAATATCCAAGCCGATGTCCTACCGCAAAATATTCTGGCGATGTACGAGACAGCTTTGAGTTATGGAAAGAATAGATGAGATAGACCATCATACATCTTTGCAGTACTAAGTTAATATGGAAACAAGTCTTTTCTATTCAATTTTTCCCCCTTTAGAAAAGGGGGTGTGAAGGGATTTGAAGAAAATAATTAACCAATCGAATCCCTCTCGATCTCTTTTTGTCCAAAGGGAGAAGTCTGGGAATTGGAATAAAGATGAGATTGCCACACCACCATAATTCGGTGGCTCGCAATGATGGAATAAATTATTTACAATTTACGGTGTTAACCGGACAGATGAATACAAATAAAGACGTATCATATAATTGAGGTGAAACCATGAAAATCAGAGAATTAGCTGCAACTGTCGTGAATGAATTAAAACAGGTATTTGAAAGGTTAGATGAAAATGAGGTTGAGAATTTTACCAATGCCATTGTGGAAGTGAAGCGGGTATTTTTGGTTGGTGGAGGGCGAGAAGGGTTGTCATTGCGAGCTTTTGCTATGAGGTTAACTCATCTGGGAAAAACAGCTCACTGGATTTGGGATGACACCACTCCTGCTATTGGGGTAGGGGATTTGCTCATTGCGACTTCTGGTGGAGGCAATGTCCCACACATTCATCACATCGTGGTGGAATCGAAGAAAGCCGGAGCGAAAATTGCGGTGGTGACTGGAAACCCCAGCCGGGAAACTCCCCAGTTGGCAGACCTCGTGGTCATGGTGCCGGCTTCAGTCTATCGAGGGGGACTCAACACCGTTCCATCGATTCAACCGATGGGCTGCTTGTTTGAGCAGTCTCTATATATTGTGTTTGATTTAATGGTGCTTATTCTGGCTGATAAGATGAAAGTAACCCGGGAGGAAATGGAAAGCCGACATCGGAATGTGGAATAGAAAGTGTTTCAAGTATTTCATTTTTATGTCTCTCTTCCTGTCAACGTTCAAAAAAATGTCACCCCCCTCTTTTTTGAAGGGTTATTTTAACGGAGGGATCACCTTTTTGAATGGAATTTTTTTGGGTGGATCCCGACGGCGACTCGCTTGGTTAACCAAAGATAGAAAAGCCTCCTTTTACAAATTTTGGGTCATGTGATATTGTTCCTTTCTCATGGTGACATTTTCACAGAATAGTAGGAGGGTGACAATATCACAGAATAATCAAAAGTGTTATTGACAATAGTTATTTTAAATAATACAATTGTCCAATA
>CAYSWT010000193.1:0-3522 GCA_964434845.1 uncultured Atribacterota bacterium
ATTCTTTCTCCAAGTGTATGCATCTTGTTTTGAATTTTTTTCATCTTACACCGTAGGTTGATATCCTGGCAGTGTACAGGATAAGTGACGTCTTCCATCCGTCATTCCCGAATGTCCCCCCACACTGTCATTCCTGAATGTATTAATCAGGAATCTATGGTTTTTTACTTTAGACCCCTAATAGAAATATTCAGGGGTGACGATTAATATCGAATCCTGTGGCAATTTCCAGGATAGACCGCCATGCTGCTATTCAGCACCATAGGATATGGAAATCCTTTCCCCCACTTTAGAAAAGGGGGGTCAGGGGGGATTTGAAATGGACGGTCAACCAATCGAATCCCTCTCAATCTCCCTTTATCCAAAGGGAGAGGTTCGGGGAAGGATGATTGTTGAATATCTTTAAAGTTTTTACATTTTACTGCCTTTATTACATTTCACGGTATTTCCAGGATAGATATCAATAAATTCCTGGAAAGTGTTAAAATATTTATTTGAATAAATAGAAGGTAATAAGAAGCATTGTAAAATGAAATTCAATCAAATGATGGATATATCTGAAAAAATATACTTTCATAATTATACCCAGGGACGAATGACGTTTGAAGAAGTCGTCTTAGCTCTGTTTGAATTTATTCGGCAGGATCCGAAAGGTACTTACCGGGTCATCATCGGTACCGATTCCAAAGGTTCAAAAGATAGCCCGGCATTGCAGAGTTTTGTAACCGCAATTATCGTCCATAAAGTAGGGTTTGGTGCCCGTTATTTCTGGAGAAAAACCTACCGAAAAAATCTTTATGGTATTCGGGATAAGATTTATCAGGAAGCCATTCTTTCTCTGGAGACCAGTAGGGCATTTATCAAACAGATCAACACCTTTCCCGATAATCATTTATCGAATTATCGGGTGGAAATTCATGTGGATATTGGTGTGAATGGACCGACGAGAAACATCATCCAAGAAGTCACCGGAATGATTGAAAATATGGGTTTTACCGCCAAAATAAAACCCGATTCTTTTGGCGCCTCCCGCGTTGCCCACCGCCATACCTGATGGGGGATCCCCTTTTACCCATCTTGAGCATTCGGTATTTCCTTATCACCGTATTTTTTGAATTTATAAAGAATATAGTATAATTTGTGCTGGGACTGAGATTGGTTCCCAACATTGAGATAAACACTTAAAACGGATGAAGTGTTTTTAGATAAGGAGGAAAAATCGTGGTAAAAATTCTAAAAAAAGAAGTTCTCACCCCCCAAATTAAACTCATGGTAATCGATGCTCCCCGGGTTGCACGTCGAGCTAAGGCTGGACAATTTATCATCATTCGCATGAACGAAGAAGGTGAACGAATTCCGCTTACTATTGCAGATTTCGATCCCGAACAAGGGACGGTCACTATTATTTTCCAAGAAGTTGGCAAGAGCACAATGCAATTGGGTGAACTTGAAGAAGGGGATTTGATCGCTGATTTTGTCGGCCCGCTCGGTAAAGAGATCGAAGAAAAATATTTTGGTCATGTGGTCTGTGTGGGCGGAGGAGTAGGAATCGCCCCGGTTTATCCCAAAGCCCGGGCTTTAAAAATGTATGGGAACCGCATCACTTCTATCATTGGTGCCCGAACAGCTGATCTTCTCTTCTGGGAGGATATGATGCAATCGGTGAGTGATACTCTCTATGTAACCACCGACGATGGTTCTTACGGTGAAAAAGGCTTTGTGACTGCGGTATTGGATCGGGTTATACAAAAAGAGAAAGTGGATTTGGTTATTGCGGTCGGTCCATTGATGATGATGAAAATGGTCAGTTTATTGACCAAGAAATATAATCTCCCCACCCTGGTGAGCTTGAATCCCATCATGGTGGATGGAACTGGAATGTGTGGTTGTTGCCGGGTAACGGTGGGGGAACAATGTAAATTTACCTGTGTCGATGGCCCGGTGTTTGACGGTCATGCGGTTGATTATGATGAATTACTGGCACGTCAAAGAAGTTATCTCGAAGAAGAAAAAAGAGCGGTTGAAGCTTGGCAGATGAAAAAAGCAGAGGAAGGTGCTCATCATGTCTGAGAATCGATTAACCGGCCGTCCCAAAATGCCTCAACGGAGCGTACAGGAAAGAATTCGGGATTTTAACGAAGTTCCGGTTGGGTTGCCGGAATGGGCAGCGGTCGATGAGGCGAAAAGATGCTTACAGTGCAAAAAGCCAAGCTGTATGAAAGGTTGCCCGGTGGAAATCGATATCCCCGGGTTTATCGGTCTTTTAGCACAGGGGAAATTTGATGCTGCGATTGCCAAAATAAAGGAAAAGAATAGTCTTCCCGCCATTTGTGGCCGGGTCTGTCCCCAGGAAGAACAGTGTGAGAACTTGTGTGTACTTGGCAAAAAAGGGCAACCGATAGCGGTAGGTTATTTAGAGCGGTTTTTAGCAGATTATGAAAGAGACCGGGGCATAGAACTCCCTAAGGTTCCAATGTCGAATGGAAGAAAGGTGGCGGTGATCGGTTCCGGTCCAGCCGGGCTCACCTGCGCTGGTGATTGCGCGAAGATGGGGTATAAAGTGACTATCTTCGAAGCCCTTCATGCCGCTGGAGGAGTATTGGTCTACGGTATTCCAGAATTTCGTTTGCCAAAAGCAATTGTTGCCCAGGAAGTGAATTATGTCAAATCCCTGGGGGTAACGCTCGAGTTGAGCGCAGTGGTTGGAAAAACCCTGGTTTTTGATGATCTCCGCGATGAAGGGTTTGAGGCTTTCTTTATCGGTTCCGGCGCCGGTCTTCCTTATTTCATGAATTTGCCGGGTGAAAATTTGAACGGTATTTACTCCGCCAACGAATTTCTGACACGCTCCAACTTGATGAAAGCCTATCGTTTCCCCGAGTATGACACTCCGATTAAGATAGGACGACGGGTTGCAGTCATTGGGGGAGGAAATGTAGCTATGGATTCAGCCCGGACCGCACTCCGTTTGGGAGCAGAGGAAGTATGTTTGGTTTACCGGAGAACCAAGAAGGAGATGCCGGCTCGTATCGAAGAAATCAGACGGGCGGAAGAAGAGGGCATCAATTGTATCATTTTAACCAATCCGGTGCGGTTTATCGGGAATGAGAATAAATGGATCACTGGGATTGAATGCATCCAAATGGAGCTGGGTGAACCCGATGAGAGTGGCCGCCGTCGTCCAATACCGGTTCCTGGTTCGGAATTTGTCATTTCGGCCGATACGGTAGTGGTTGCCATCGGCCAGGGGCCGAATCCATTGCTGCTTGAGACCCTTCCCGAATTAAAATTGAATAAGCGAGGTTACATTGAAGCTGATGAAGAAACCGGAGCGACCAGTATCCCCGGGGTATTTGCCGGCGGTGATATCATTACTGGAGCTGCCACTGTCATCTCCGCCATGGGCGCCGGGAAAAAATCAGCTCGGGCTATTGACCAATATCTGCGGAACGGAAAGTAAAGAGATGTCCATGCCAGGCCAAAACCCTAACACCAGGGAAGGATGAAAATATTTATTGTAAT
>CAYSWT010000194.1:0-3421 GCA_964434845.1 uncultured Atribacterota bacterium
GAGCCATATTTTGGTCGGGATAAAGTGTAATAATTACAGAATAGTTTTAACTCATTTTAAGAGAAACATCGTTTCCCATCTCATATGAAGGCGAAAAAAGTAACCTGTCTTCTTTTTCGAAAATGAGGAAAAAAATTTTAGATGAAAAAATTTGTCTGTTTCGAGTATTTACTTTTAATTTCCTTCGAGTAAAATGTTTACGAAACATTAGATTAAAATAAGGACGAATAAACATTGATCGAATATAATTATCTCTATAGCATTGTCTGCCTTGCTTCTGCTACCCTCGCCATTTCGCTAAGTTTTTTGTCGTTTCGGTCTTATCGATTCACCCCCTATGCACGACCATTAGGATTTCTTCTTCTTTGTTCAGGCATCTATGCCTTTGGATATGCTTTTGAAATCATGAAGACAGACCCTAAATGGATTTTCTTGTGGCTCCGCGTGGAATATACAGGACTTTCATTTATCGCGGGATGTTTTCTTTGGTTTTGTGTAGAGTTTACCGGAAGGATTAAAACTAATAAAACCATCCTTCTTGTTACCCTTTTAGGGGTATCTCTTTTCTTTCTTATTGCGGTTTTTACCAATAATCACCATCATCTTTATTATTCATCTATTGAAATCGATCATCAAGGCTTGTTCCCAACAGCTGCTTTGGGGAGAGGAATCTTTTATTACTTCAATATCCTATGGCTTTTCAGCTCATTCGTTTTGAGTTTCATTCTATATTTTCATTACCTCTTTAGAACTTCCTCAATATATCGGAAACGGGCTCTGACCATGGTGATTGCAATGATAGTATGTCTTATCGACTACCTTATCTATATTTTAAAAGTGATTCCCTGGAGTTTGGATATCGGTCCGCTCATTGTAACTATCAATGGAAGTGTCTTGAGCATTGCTATCACCCGTTTGGCGTTTCTCGATATCTCTCCTATTGCCCGAGGTCAGGTGTTTGAAAGCATGCAGGATGGAGTGGTAGTAACTGACTCTCAAGGAAGAATTCTCGATTTCAACAATGCTGTACAACATATATTTCCTAATCTTACCCGAGAAAATCTTGGACACTATTTACCTACTTTTGCTCCAGAATTAAAAACCTATCTCTTTTCAGAAAATATTTCGAAATATAATCCACTTTCAATCCAGAAAGAGGATATCGTTCAGTTTTACGATGTAAGAACGATTCCAATAAAAGAAAAGCAAAACCAAGAGATGGGAATTGCAATATATATTAGAGAAATTACAGAACAATACCAATTACTTAAAAAATTACAGGAATACGCTGAAAAAGATTGGTTAACTGGTATCTGGAATCGAAGAAAATGGATGGATCTTGCTAAAGCTGAAATAAGAAGGGCAGAAAGACATAAAAGACCTTTGACTATTGCATATCTTGATATTGATCATTTTAAATTGGTTAACGATAGTTTAGGGCATGAGGGAGGGGATATGGTTCTCATCCATCTTGTGCAAAACATTTCATCTCAACTAAGGGAAAATGATATTTTCGGTCGAATAGGAGGAGAAGAGTTTGTCATTCTCTTCCCCGAGCTGGATAAGGAAAAAGCTCAAATTGTAACCCAGCGTCTCCTCAGGGCAGTTTCTGAGAAAGAAATCAATTTTGGCAAGCAAAATTTGAGCGTGACAACCAGCATTGGCGCTATAGTCTGGGAGGGTGATAAAAAAGTGTCCCTAGATGAACTCATTCAAAAAGCCGATAAAGCCCTCTATATGTCAAAAGCAGCTGGAAGAAACCAGGCCACATTTGTTTAAGATGAGATTCTATCTGTAAATACAGTGAACGGTGAACGGAGAACGGTAAACTGTTAAAAATCATCCTCATCCTCACCTTCTGTCATCAAGGGAGAAGGAACAAATTCGCCCCCTAGCCCTCTCCCCCCTCAGTCTTTTTCCTCCCTCGATTCTTTGAAGGAGGTTATTATCTTTTTTATATTCAAAATAAAAAACAACGCCTGAGAAGCTTACTTCTTCAGGTGCTGTTGAGTGTTAATTGCCAAGTTAATTAAAGGGTGGATTCAGTTCAAAACGAACTGTCAACTACCAAACCTCTTGACCGCCGTTAAAATGAACGGTAAAAATCATTTTAGGATCGGTCGTTTCCTCAACGTTAGGTATCTGATGGTTTTTCAACTTTCCAAAACCAACTGGAACGTAGAAAGTAAATTGAAGGGGTTTCGCCCCTTTTGAGAGAGCAGTAGGAAGTTAAAAGTGCCTGTCACCTAAGTTATTAAGTTAGGAGGCGATGTCAGAAAACCCATCACCAGGTTTGGAGCTCGACATATTCTGGCAAAGTATTTACGCAATGCTGCGGACATCCAGCCATCCTTGGGCAAAAAGTATCTCCATCCTCATAGCATAAGGCACAGCACAGCGGTTCATCTCCTTAAATCAGGGATCGATCTCAGTACAATTGCTCACTGGTTGGGTCATGTTAGTATCAACACTACCAACAAATATGCCACCATAGACCTGGAGATGAAAGGCCAGGCTATCACGAAAGCAAAACCCTTGGGTGATGAAACCAACCCCCAATCTTCATGGAGGGAAAAACCTGATATTTTGGAATGGTTGGAGTCACTATGAGCCACCGCTAAAA
The DNA here is from genome assembly GCA_964434845.1 of uncultured Atribacterota bacterium. GTDB lineage: Bacteria > Atribacterota > Atribacteria > Atribacterales > Atribacteraceae > CAYSWT01. The sequence goes on from CAYSWT010000194.1 coordinate 2,624, forward strand.
TATAAGGTGGAGCGATTCGCCACAAAACCATTCTATTGAGAGAATATCCCATTCAATCGGGAAGGGGTAATACTCCTCTTTCGGGTCATATCCGACTGCTATGAGAAAAGGAGCGTGATCATTAATAACAATCTTGATTTCAGTAAATGGAACGGAATCTTCTTTAATGAAGTGATCACCACAGTGCTATTATCGACTGGTTGATTCATCACTATCATCTTCTAGTGTTCACTGGGAAGAGTTATCGTCTGGAACATTCAAGTTTAAACTATGAACCCATCAAGGGGTGCTGGATAATTAACTTGCCAAATGCTGGATATTTGAGTTACCAAATACACTACTTCTTCCAGCCGGTCACAAAACTTGTTTCCAAAGAGCGAGTGAAAAGCAAGGTGAAAAAACAATATGATGAACCGAAAACCCCAATGATGCGAGTCCTCGACTCACCATCGGTTGATGATTCCATGAAACAATCCTTACAAGACCAATATGAAAAACTTAATCCGGCCGAACTCAAACGACAGATCGTAAAAATCCAGAACCAATTGATCGAAATGGTTTCCTTGAAAAATGATTCGGTTCCTCATTCAAAAGAGGCGAATTTGGTATAGAATTTTAAATGAGGCATCGAATCCATTTCATCAAGATTTTTAGGTGAGGCATCAATGGAAGGAGATTATAATGAAACCAAAAGAGCTCATTCAAGAAATTGACTATACCATATCCCAGAAGGATTTCTACCATGTAATGGTCTACCAGGACGCTTTGGAAAAAATTGTCGTGAGTAATGTTGATGAC
>CAYSWT010000195.1:0-3407 GCA_964434845.1 uncultured Atribacterota bacterium
TATCCTGGTGTATTTCCAGGATAGAAAATAGCACTCTAAAAAATAAAACGCGACCATACGAGTCGCGTCCTTCTCACTTTTTATGGCTGGGGCGGAAGGATTCGAACCTTCGAAATAAGGGATCCAAAGTCCCTTGCCTTACCGCTTGGCCACGCCCCAACTCCAAAAAGAAAAGCGAAATAATTATATATAATAGGAATTATGAAGTCAATTTTATTGTGCATTTAATTTCTCAGGCTGGTGATTGGAGCCGGCACCCTTCCTCCCCGACCGATAAAATTTTTCGGACTCGTCGGATTGACATTAATAACCACCGTTTCTCCTAATAGTCCTCCCCAAACAACTTCATCACCCGGCTTCTTTCCTTCTACCGGAATGAGCCGTACTCCAACGGTTTTATTGTTTATTACCCCAATCGCAATTTCATCCCCAATTATACCTGAAATGACCTCTTCCGGGGTATCTCCGGGAATGGCAATCATGTCCAGACCAACCGAGCATACACTGGTCATAGCCTCAAGTTTTTCCAGGTTCAAAACTCCGGTACGCACCGCTTTCGTCATGGCGGCATCTTCGCTCACCGGGATAAAGGCACCACTCAATCCTCCCACCGAGGAAGAAGCCATGGCACCTCCCTTCTTACAGGCATCGGTCAGCACCGCCAATGCCAGGGTGGTTCCCCAACCGCCGCAGGCATCGAGTCCCATCGCTTCGATAATTTCAGCGACGCTGTCACCCACTCGTGAAGTCGGAGCCAGTGAGAGATCGACGATCCCAAAAGAAACTCCAAGTTTACGAGAAACCTCCCGTCCGATGAGCTCACCAACTCGAGTGATTTTAAAAGCAGTTCGCTTAATGACTTCAGCTATTTGCCCAAGATCTTCTCCGTGGTGTCTACTAATCATTTCCTTGACTACTCCCGGTCCACTGACTCCTACGTTAATGACCGCATCTCCTTCACCCGTTCCGTGAAAGGCACCTGCCATAAAAGGATTATCTTCCGGAGCGTTGGCAAAGATAACCAGTTTGGCACATCCGATTCCGTTTTTCTCTCGACTTCGATGGGCTATTTCTTTGATGATTTTCCCCATCAGTAAAATCGCATCCACATTGATGCCACTGCGGGTAGAAGCTACATTGACCGAAGCGCAAATGTGCTCGGTTTGGGAAAGAATCTCAGGAAGCGCATGAATGAGTTGAAGGTCAGCAGGAGTCATGCCTTTCTGAACTAAGGCGGTAAATCCACCAATAAAATCAACATGAATCTCTCGAGCAAGATCATCCAGAAAAGACGCCAATACCAGAGGTCCTTCCTGATTGTTACTCCCCAAAAGAAGAGAGACCGGAGAAAGAGCAATGCGTCGATTGACAATTGGAATACCATAACGTAAAGATACTTCTTCAACGACACTATGGAGCGGTTCGGCGAACTTTTTTATTTTTTTAACAACATTTTGGTAGGTTTCAGAAGCTCCTTTTCCATGGCAGTCTAAAATATTGATTCCGAGGGTAACAGTTCGCACGTCAAGATTTTCTATCTCTAACATGCGTAAGGTTTCGAGGATTTCTGAACGATCAAAAAGCACAATACACCCTCCGTTCAAGTCTATTAAATACGGTGCATGGCCCGGAAAATGCTGGTATGCTGCAGATAGATTTGAACCCCGATTTCCGTCCCTTTTTGTATCAATTGATTCTTGAGTTCTCCTAAAGGAATTGGACTCCGGGAGATATCCCCAATCAAAATCATGGTGAAATATTCTCCTAAAATTTTCTGGGTGATATCTTCGATATTCACCTGTTTCTCAGCCAATAGCGAGGTAACCGCAGCAATTATTCCCACCCGGTCTTTCCCCACCACAGTAATGACCACTTTATCCTGTTGGGTACTTTCATCGCTTTCTTCAAAAGGCAATTGGGGTATATCATCGAATTTCACACTCATGCACCTCATTTCTTCTTTAACTTCTCTGAATATTGATGGGCAATTCGGGTGGGTTCGGGAATGCGGTATTTCCCCGTAACCCGCATGGTCCAATCGATGGCGTTTTGGAAATCGATCCGGTGACCAGGCGATACAAAGATAGGTTTTACCCCACTTCGGGTGCGGAGAGCTGTTCCGATGGGTCGATCATGATATTGAATCCAGGAATATTGTCCTTTTTCCGGTGGTGGTTCGTTATAGTTCCCCACCAAGTTGCTTTTAGCCACTCCAATCGAAGTAATATTATAAAGGACTCCCATATGGCTGGCTAATCCCAAACCTCGGGGGTGAGCGATGCCCTGACCATCAAAGAAAAATATCTGGGGATCATTTTTTATAAGCTGTAGGGCCGCACTGACCACTGGACCTTCTCGAAAGGAGAGAAAACCGGGAACATATGGGAAATGAACCTTTTCCCGAGCATGAACGACTTCAACCAGCTCTAATTCCGGATAGGAGAGTATTATAATAACCGCGCAAGCGATGTCTTTCTCTTCATAAGATACATCAACTCCCGCGATCAAACGAATCCACTTTTGATCAAAGGGAAATTTTAGCGAAAGATATTGAGTCAAATTATTTTGAATCAATACCGCTTCTCGATAGTCAACATCAAATGAATAATCAAGACATCTGCTTATCATTCTGAGATTATCCTGAAACTCAGCCGACAGAGAAAGCTAACCATAGAATAAACATTCATGCCCGGTAAATCCCCCAGCACCAGGAGGGAATGAAAATATTTACTGTAAAGATGTTGAGTTGTTGAGTTGGAATGAATGAACGGTTGAGATTGCCACGCCACACGCTTGGATGATTTTCCCAAGCGTCATATTTGATTCTTTCATTTTTTAATTATACGCCGTAGGCTGCCGGTCACGCAATGACAGATTTTTTTGATTTTTTTACGATTCACGGTATTTCCATAATAGCATAAATTAAGTTCATTGTACGTTTTAATGATGAAGGAATATAAACAGAAAGAAGAATTTGAAGAAAAAAATAAATAGTCACTTTAAGAAGCGACACACGCGAGAGGGTCAACTCTGTTGCAATTGAATCAGGCACTATTATTGTATTATTTTAAGTTCGATGGTTTTAGTGAGAATATCTACGTAGTTGAAAGAAATCCGTTGGCAATTACCGTCGACATCCATTTTGAGTGTAAAAAAGAAAGGATAGGTTGTTTCAATAATTCCCTGACGTACCACCGTTTTCTTACGACCCTTATTAACTTCGATTTGGACCTCTTTTCCCTGTTTTTCTAAAACCCAAGCTTTAATTTGATCTACGCTCTGGATTTGCAATAGTTTTTCATTCCCTCTAATTTTGTAACATTATACTACTAAAATAAAAAAATATCAATAAAAATATACCATTTATTTGTAAAGATGTTGAGTCGTTGAGGTGTTGAGTCGTTGAG
>CAYSWT010000196.1:0-3392 GCA_964434845.1 uncultured Atribacterota bacterium
AAAGAGCTACTCTCTTATTTTGTAAATAGTCTTCCAGCATGGTTGAAAGGAAAAGTGCTATTATTGAACTGCGAAAGTTGAGTTAATTAGACATAAATCATAATAAGGAGGATAATTTAAACTAAAATTCTAAAAAGTTAAGTGGCCTGATAATTTAAAAATGGAGGGGTTGAAAAGGCTAAAGGTAATAATGGAGCAATCTTGGTTTTGAATAAAAGTTATGGAAAGCTGATAATGCGCTCTGGCAAAACTTGGATACCCGGAATACCAGCATTACCTCCACGATTTCATCTTTCCCAAATATATTTCAGTAATTTATAAGGGAAAGCATATCCAGCTTATTTTTTATATCAACAAAGTGATAAAATTACCTTTAAATCGATATTTCGTAAAATAAAATTTGACAAAGGAAAAAATGTTAAAAGGATTTGAGAGGACCTCATTAGGATTATGTGCTTTATGCGGGATATTGCCGATTATTAATTATTTAGAAGTTTTAGGTGCGAGGAAAATAGTTTGGTTGCGAGGAACACACATGAGTGTCAAGGATTGCATAAATAACCTTCTCTTTGTATGTAAACTTAAAGATGGCATTTAAACAAGAGAATGGTAAAAAGCGATGAAACCAGAAGAAAAAGCAAGACAAGAAATCGACTTCCTACTTGAACAAGCAGGCTGGAAAGTTCAGGATTATCATGAGTTAAACCTTGGAGCTTCTTTGGGTGTTGCTGTCCGGGAATTTCCTCTTAAGTCTGGCTTTGCTGACTATCTGCTTTTTGCGGACAGGAAACCTGTCGGAGTTGTTGAGGCAAAGCCCCAGGGAACAACATTAAGCGGGGTTGCAGAGCAAACCATACAATACATAGCAACGATTGAAGAAAGCCTCCCTCAAATCTCAACCCCTCCCCCCTTCTCCTATGAAACCACAGGCACAGAAACATTTTTCAGAGATTTAAGAGATCCCGAACCTCGCAGTCGCCGTGTATTTGCTTTCCACCAACCAAAGACACTCCTGGACTGGCTTTCAGAAAATGATACCTTAAGAAAAAGACTTAAAAAGATGCCTCCCCTTATCAAAACCGGATTGAGGGACTGCCAAATCGAAGCGATTGAAAACTTGGAAAAATCCCTCTCTGATTCACGACCCAGAGCATTGATTCAAATGGCATCGGGTGGTGGAAAAACCTATACCGCTGTGAGTACCATTTATCGACTAATAAAATTCGCTGAAGCCAGAAGAATTCTTTTTCTGGTTGACCGAAGTAATTTAGGACGCCAAACAAGAAACGAATTTCAGCAGTATATAACCCCTGACGATGGGAGAAAATTTATAGAACTTTATAACATCCAGCACCTCACTTCAAACACCTTTGATCCGGTGAGCCGTATCTGCATTACCACCATTCAGAGGCTTTACTCGATGCTCAAAGGAGAACCTGAATTTGATCCAGAGCTCGAGGAGCAGTCTATCTTTGAGGTATTTCCTTACGAAGAAGCGCCCAAAGAAGTGGCTTATAATCCCCAAATCCCCATTGAGACTTTTGATTTTATTGTTACCGATGAATGTCACCGTTCGATATATCACCTCTGGCGTCAGGTACTTGAATACTTCGATGCTTTTATCATTGGATTGACGGCAACCCCTTCCAAGCAAACTCTGGGATTTTTTGACCAGAATTTAGTTATGGAATACAGCCATGAACGGGCAGTTGCCGATGGGGTGAACGTTGGGTATGACGTTTACCGTATCAAGACTGAAATTACCAATAAAGGGAGCAAGGTCGAGGCAGGTTATTATATTGATAAGCGAGATAAATTGACTCGAGAAGTAAGATGGCAACAATTAGATGAGGATTTGGAATATGCACCTGTCCAATTGGATCGAGATGTGGTAGCTCCTAACCAAATAAGAACTATTATAAAAACATTCAAAGACAATCTCTTCACCGAGATATTCCCCGGGAGAAGAGAAGTTCCCAAAACCCTGATTTTTGCAAAAGATGATTCCCATGCCGAGGATATTGTCCATATTGTCAGGGAGGAATTTGGCAAGGGAAATGACTTCTGCAAAAAGATTACCTATAAGACCGCAGGAGACAAACCTGAAGATTTAATTGCCAGTTTTCGGAACTCCTATAATCCACGGATCGCTGTAACGGTTGACATGATATCTACCGGTACAGATATAAAACCCTTGGAATGTCTTATCTTTATGAGAGATGTGAAGGCTCAGGGCTATTTTGAGCAGATGAAGGGGAGAGGAACCAGGACAATTCAAGCAACCGATTTTAAAGCTGTTACTCCCGATGCCTCGAATAAAACCCATTTTGTAATCATCGATGCGGTGGGTGTTTGTGAAAGTGATAAAACTGATTCTCGACCATTGGAAAGGAAAAGGAATATTCCCTTTGATAAACTCCTTCAATTAGTTGCCCTTGGTAATAGAGATGAAGATATTCTCAGTACCTTAGCAGGAAGGCTTTCCAGACTGGATAGGCAAGTCGATGAAAAGGATAGAAAAGAAATTGAGGGTTCATCAGGCGGAAAACCTCTCAATGAGATCATCAACAAGATCCTTGACGCTGTAGATCCGGATAAGAAAATTGAAAAAGCAAAAGCAATTTTTAAAACTGAAAACCCTACTGATAAACAGATCGAAAAAGCATCGGAAGAACTCGCTAAACAAGCCTGTTCCCCCTTTGATAACCCATCCTTCAGAAACACCCTTATTGTCATCAAGCAGAAAAATGAGCAAATTATTGATACTGTCAGCAAAGACAGTGTGATATTTTCTGGTTACGATGAAAAAGCCAAAGAAAAGGCACGGACTATTGTTGACACCTTCAAAAAATTTATCGAAAATAATAAAAATGAGCTCACCGCAATACAACTTATTTACCAGAAACCCTTTGGACGCCGCCATCTGACTTATGAAGAAATCAAACAACTGGCAGAGTCCATAAAAAAACCACCTTATTTTCTTACACCAGAAGTTATCTGGCAGGCATATGAACAGTTGGAAAAGTCCAAGGTGAGAGGAGCAGGTCCACAAAAACTTTTAACCAATATAATTTCTTTAATCCGTTTTACAATCGGGCAAATTGATGTTCTTGAACCCTTCAACAACTTGGTTGATCGAAATTTCAAAGAATGGTCGGATCAACAAGAAATTTTAAATAAGAGATTTACACCAGAACAGTTGGAATGGTTAACCATGATAAAGAACCATATTGCAACATCACTTACAATAGATATGGAAGATTTTGAATATGCACCATTTATTCAAAAAGGTGGAACAATGAAGGTGTATCAATTATTTGGTCAAGAATTAAATAGTATTTTAGAAGAATTGAATGAAAGGCTTGCGGTATGATGGAAGAGAGATTGCTAGA
>CAYSWT010000197.1:0-3387 GCA_964434845.1 uncultured Atribacterota bacterium
CTGCTGCGGGAAACATATTATTCGCAAGAGAGAGGTCGCCAAGTTGAAGAGATTTAACATGGAGGAGATGGGGGAGCTTCGATATGGTTCGAAGATGGTCATACGCTTTTTCGGCTTCAGCAAATTGCTGTTTCTCCAAAAGTGAATCAAGATAGATTGACCAGAGATGTTCTTGGAGAGTGATTTTATAATTTTTTTCTTGATTCATCAAGAATTGCCAGGCTGTTTCAGTTTTATTAAGTTTGATAAGTGCCAGCAGTCGCAAGAGGGCAATTTGGTTCGGATAGAGGGGAATTTGTTCGGGATGATTTTCAATCTTGATGAGGAGAGCTTGATAATCCTGCTGACGATACATATCCTTCAAATCAGAAAGAAAATCATTATTCCCATATCCGTCTCCACTCATTCCCACCAGCAGGGTTAAGATTATGATGAATCCAAATAAATTCAGATATATCGGTTTTTTATCTCTATTTCTGCGGTTCATGGTAACATATATTATACGATAGCTTTTTCTGTTCCAATTATTTTTCCAAACTACAATTTCGACACGACATGGCGTGTCGCTACAATATAACAAATCTGTCATTGGTAGGGGTTTGATTTATCAAACCCGAATCATTTAAATACCAGGCGTAAAAAATTTGCTTTCCTATAATCTTTCCCTTTGTCCAAAGGGAAAGGTCTGGGGAAGGGTGACGGAATAATTATCAAAGATGAGACTGCCACGCCTCCACAATGCGGAGGCTCTCAATGACAGATTTTTTTACGATTTACGATTTACGACTCACTACTCACGATTCACGGTATTTTTATAGTAGGGGGGAGGACCATGAAAAATCAGGAAGTTGCAAAGATTTTACGTGAGATAGCAATTCTCCTTGAGATTAAAGGGGAAAACCGTTTTCGTGTACTCGCATATGAGGAGGCAGCCCGGAAAATTGAAAGCTGGCCAGAAGCAATTGAAGCCATCGCTGCCGAAGGGAAACTACAGCAAATTCCTGGAATTGGCGAAGGGCTTGCCGCAAAAATCGATGAATATTTAAATACTGGAAAAATTGAATTTCTTGATCAATTATCGGTGGATATTCCACGAGAACTCATTCGTCTAACTGAAATCCCGGGGGTGGGTCCAAAAATTGCTCGTCAACTTTATGATGAATTGGGAATCACCACCATCGACCAATTGGAAGAAGCTATCCATACCCAAAAATTACAAAATCTCCCTCGTTTTGGTAGAAAAAGTCAAGAAAAAATTATGAAAGGGATTGAAACCCTTAAACGGAGCACGGGGAGAATGTTATTAGGTCAAGCGCTCCCGTTGGCTGAAGAGATCGTTGCCCAACTCCTCCAGACAGTTCATTTAACCGCCATCAGTATCGCAGGGAGTGTGCGTCGGATGAAAGAAACCATCGGCGATATTGATATCTTAGCCACTACCACTTTACCCGAACCCGTCATGGATACCTTTACTCATCTTCCCCAGGTTAAACAGATTATTGCTCGGGGATCAACCAAATCAAGTATTATGACCTATGAGGGAATGCAAATCGACCTTCGGGTAGTGGATAATGAATCATTTGGTGCTGCTTTGCAGTATTTCACTGGCTCGAAGGAGCATAATGTAAAACTCCGTGAGCACGCATTAAAAAAAGGCTTTAAAATTAACGAATATGGTATTTATCGTATCGATACTGGTGATAAAGTCGGTGGAGAACAGGAGGATGATATTTACCGTATCTTAGGGATGGAATGGATTCCACCTGAGATGCGGGAAGATCAGGGAGAAATCGAAGCGGCTCTGGAAAAAAAAATACCGGTTTTGATAGAAATGAAAGATATTCAGGGTGATCTGCACGTTCATTCCAATTGGAGCGATGGAGTCGTTTCCATTGAAGTGATGGCTCAAGCGGCACTTACCCACGGGTATCGTTATCTTGCAATCTGCGATCATAGTCAGGGTTTGGCAGTCGCTTCGGGATTAACCCCAGAACAAATTCACCAGCGTAAAAAAGAGATCAATCAATGGAATTCAAGCCATACTGATCTCATCCTATTAGAAGGAGTGGAAGCGAACATTTTAAGTGATGGTTCGATTGACCTTCCCGATAGCGAACTCTCTCGTCTCCCGGTAGTGGTTGCCGGTATTCACTCTGGTCTCGGCCAAACTACTGAAAAAATCAATCATCGTCTCGGAAAAGCGCTTCGAAATCCCTTTATCCAGATTATCAGTCATCCAACCGGGCGTTTGATCGATAAACGCGATGCCTACCAGGTCGATATTGATCTTCTTTTGGAAAATGCCCATCAAACCGGAACTTTCCTCGAAATGAATGCTCAACCGGAACGGTTGGATTTGCGTGATATCGACGCCCGTAAAGCGAAAGAAAAATATGGTGTTAAAATGGTCATTTCCACCGATTCTCACGATCCTGCTTCCATGGAGTTCATGCGTCTTGGTGTCGCTCAGGCCCGCCGTGCCTGGCTCACTACCGGTGATGTTTTGAATACCCTGGATAAGGATGAGTTATTAAAAGCACTTCGATGGAAACGAGAGCGGATTGAGATCGGGGAAAGGGAATAATTATATTACTCCAACCGAGGGGGGAGATGGCGTTTGTGTTCGCTGCGAGCGATCATATTTTTGATGCGAGAAAGAGATGGTTCATCGATCATACCGGAAGTGATAAATTGGTCTATTAAAAGATAGGTGATCCCCATTTCACCTTCATCAGTCTGGTCCTCCCACAAACCTGCCGATGGCGTTTTTTGAATGATGGTATCGGGTACACCAATAGCTTGTGCCAATTCCCAAATTTCGGTCTTGGTTAAATGAGCCAGCGGCATGAGATCAACTCCACCATCACCATATTTGGTAAAATATCCCACAGTCAATTCGCTTTTGTTGGAGGATCCGCAAACTAAATAATTCATTTTTTGGGCATAATAATAGAGCACCGTCATTCGCAATCGAGGAATACAATTTGCTATTGGCAAAGGAAGGGGCTTCCGGTAGATTTCTCCAAAAAGAGAGAGAAAAGAGTCGAAAACGGTATCAAGAGAAATAATCAGATAGGAGATTGAAAATTGTCGAGCGACCAACTCAGCGTCTCTTTGGTCCTGAAGCCGACTATGGCAAGGGAGAATAAGTCCCAGAATATTATCCGGGCAAGCCTTTTGAGCGAGTACTGCCGCGACTGATGAATCAACCCCGCCGCTCATTCCCAAAACCAACCCAGTTGCACCAGCCTCTATAACGCGTTTTTTTATCCATAAAATGATTCGACGACTTTCTTTTTCCCAGTCTTTCATTGATTCTCTCCTTCATTGACTTTTATTTCACTGATACTGTATCATTTTTTAACATAGATTTCATGCTCTATCCTG
>CAYSWT010000198.1:0-3364 GCA_964434845.1 uncultured Atribacterota bacterium
TCAAAAAATCGAAGGAGCGATGGATATGGGAAAAACCATTGCAGAAAAAATTTTTGAGCGGAAGACGGGCATTCCGGTAAAAGCCGGTGATATGGTTATTGCCCGAGTTGACATGGCCATGGGACAGGATGGAACCACACCATTAGCCATACGTTCTTTTGAGGAAATGGCAGGTAAAAAGGTTTTTGATCCATCCCGGGTAGTCTTTATCATCGATCATAATGCTCCAAGTCCATTGGAATCAATCTCACAACTTCATGATATCATGCGGAAGTTCGCTGCCGAACATAATTTAACCATTTATGAAATTGGTTATGGCGTTTGTCATGAGCTCATGGTTTCTCAAGGTTTGGTCGTTCCTGGTGACTTGGTAATTGGTGCTGACTCACACACTTGTACCTACGGTGCAATCGGAGCTTTCTCAACCGGAGTGGGAAGCACCGAATTGGCAGTAGTGATGATTTCCGGCCAGCTCTGGTTCAAAGTTCCGGAAACTGTTCGGATAAACTTGGAAGGAAAGCTCCCACGAGGGGTCTATTCGAAAGATATTATATTGTATCTGGCTGGACAAATCGGTGCCGATGGTGCGACCTATCAAGCCATTGAATTCGCTGGCCCAGTCATCGACCGATTGGAAGTAGAAGAACGACTCACCATATCCAATATGGCAGTCGAAATCGGTGCCAAAGCCGGGTTGATGACGCCAGATAGTAAAACTCTCGATTGGGTTAAGAAACGAACGAATAAACCCTTTGAGCCGATTTATCCCGACCCGGATGCAATGTACCAAAAGGTTCTGACCTTTGATTGCTGCGAGCTTACCCCTCAGATCGCCTTCCCACATCGAGTTGATACGGTCAAATCCATTGATGATATCGAAGAGATTCCCATCCGAGAAGCCTTCCTCGGTACTTGTACCAACGGACGTGCGGTAGACATCGAAACCGCTGCCCGGATTGTCCAGGGAAAGAAGGTTCATCCCGACGTCCGATTTATTGTTGCCCCTGCCTCCCGAGAAATTTTTCTAAAAGCTCTCCAAAAAGGGTGGGTGGAAACCATTGTCGCTGCCGGTGGAGTTTTTGTCACTCCTGGGTGCGGACCTTGTGTCGGAACCCATCAGGGTGTTCCGGGAGATGGATGGAATGTGATTTCCACTGCCAATCGTAATTTTAAAGGCAGAATGGGAAACAATAAAGCATTTATTTACCTGGCATCACCGGCGACGGTTGCTGCTTCAGCACTGGAAGGGAAAATAACCGATCCAAGAAAATATTTGGGGTGATAACCATGATACTTAAAGGGAAAGCTCATGTTTTTGGAGACGATATTAATACCGATTACATTATTTCTGGAAAGTATAAATTTAAAACCTTGGACATGAATGAACTGGGGAAACATGTTATGGAAGATATCGATCCCAATTTTTCACAAAAAGTGAAGCCGGGGGATTTTATCGTAGCCGGAAAAAATTTCGGTTGCGGCTCGTCACGAGAACAAGCACCCCGAGCTCTTTTAGCCAGCGGCATCCGGGGTATTGTAGCTGTTACTTTCGCGCGGATTTTTTTTCGTAATGCCATCAACTGTGGTCTGGTTGCTTTAGAATGTGATACCAGTCAAATAAAAAATGGTGATGAAATTGAAGTGGATTTAGCCTCCGGAAAAATTACCGATCTGATCCAGGGTTTAGTCATTCATGCTGCACCTCTCCCCGATGTTATGATTCAGATATTAAACGAAGGGGGCTTAATCTCCTACTTTAAAAAACACGGATCGTTCCCATCCGCCAGTCGTAGTCGTTGAGTCAGGTGTAAATTATGTGGGAAAACTTGAAAAAAAACGACCCTGAAATATACTCCTGGGTTATAGAAGAACTCAATCGGCAACGAAATACCCTTGAACTGATTGCCTCTGAAAATTTTACCAGTCCCGCCGTCCTCGAAGCCCAGGGATCAATTTTAACTAATAAATATGCCGAGGGATACCCCGGAAAACGGTATTATGGTGGCTGCGAGTTTGTAGATGAAGTTGAAAACTTAGCTCGACAGAGAGCATTAACCCTTTTTGGAGCCGATCATGTCAACGTCCAGCCCCATTCTGGTTCCCAGGCCAACATGGCAGTCTATATGGCAATGCTCAAACCAGGTGATGTGGTGCTGGGGATGAACCTTGCTCATGGTGGCCATCTCACTCATGGGAGCTGGGTCAATTTTTCCGGAATGCTCTACCATTTTATTCCCTATGGAGTTCATCCCGACTCAGAATTAATCGATTATGATATCATTGAAAAATTAGCTCAAGAGCACAAACCCAAACTTATTGTTGCAGGTGCCAGTGCCTATCCGCGTTTCATTGATTTTGAACGACTCCGAGCCATTTGTGACCAGGTTGAATCTTACTTAATGGTTGATATGGCCCATATTGCCGGTCTGGTCGCCGCTGGTGTTCATCCCAGTCCGATTCAGTATGCACATTTTGTGACGACCACCACCCATAAAACCTTGCGCGGACCTCGGGGTGGAATGATTTTTTGCAAAAAAGAATTTGCTTCAGCAATCGACAAAGCCATTTTCCCGGGAACGCAAGGCGGTCCGCTTCTTCATGTCATCGCCGCCAAAGCGGTTGCACTCAAAGAAGCTCAAAGTTCCGAATTTAAATACTACCAACAGCAAACCATAAAAAACGCCGCTGTTCTGGCTGAATATTTAACCCAGCATGGTTTCCGGCTGGTTTCTGGCGGAACTGATAATCATCTTATGCTACTGGACTTGAGAAATAAAGGAATAAACGGCAAAGAAGCCGAAAAATTACTGGATAGGGTTGGGATAACCGTAAATAAAAATGCTATCCCCTTCGATCCGGAAAAACCGACCATTACCAGTGGCATTAGAATTGGTACTCCATCCTGTACCACTCGGGGAATGAAAGAAGAACAGATGCAGCAGATTGCCAATTTGATCAATAGGACTTTTCAAGCAAAAAATGATATACTTGCTTTAGAACAAATTACTCATGATGTCAAACAACTCTGCCATCAGTTCCCACTTTATTCGGATCTGATATTACCGGAATAAGAGAGATGAGCTTGGGTTTTAACTGTCATAACAAATACTTGAACGAAGCTCAGTAGGATAGACCCTCATGCTACTTTGTAGCACCAGATGAGGATGGAAACACCAAAAATGTTGAGTTGTTGAGTTGTTGAGGTGTTGAGTTGGAAAAGATAAAAAGATGAGATCCTCACGCCATACTCTTGGATTCTTTCTCCAAGTGTATGCATGTTGTTTCGAATTTTTTCATCTTACGCCTTAGGCTGCCATCCTAACAATTTACAGAATAAGTGACGTCTTCCATCCGTCATTCCCGA
>CAYSWT010000199.1:0-3355 GCA_964434845.1 uncultured Atribacterota bacterium
AACATTCAGGGGTGACGATTAACATCGAATCCTGTGATAGTTTCCAGGATAGACCCTCATGCCACTTTGTGGCACCATATGAAAATGAAAAGACCCCCTCATCCTGACCCTCTCCCACGGTGGAGCGAGGGGAAATATTGGGAGAAGGTGAGTATGAGGGTGATTTTTTTAAACGACTCACTACTCACTGTATTTACAGGATAGCATCTTTAAACTTTTTACATTTCACATTTCACTGTATTTTTCAGGATAGCCCTTACTCCCTCCCCTGTATTTTCTCGCTGAAAATGGTAGAATGAAAGGAAACCGAATCAGTCCAATTCCGCTTGAACTCAAAAAGGTAGGTGAAAAGATGGATCCGGCACAGTTATTCCATTATAAAAAAGAACTGATGAGGCTTCAAAATCGCATCAATCGACTGTTGCTCAAAGAACAAAATTATCTTCGCGAATTCAATCCCTTAACCGAATCCCTGGATGAGGGTGACTTTAGCCAAGCTACTATCGATCGTGAAATGGAGCTTCTATCTCGGGATGCCCTCTCCCAAATAGCAAAATTGATCGAATCATCATTGAAAAAGATCGAAAATGGGAGCTACGGCATCTGTGAGCGATGTCATACCGAAATTCCCGAAGGCCGTATGCAGGCAATACCATATACCCCTTATTGTGTCAATTGCCAATCGATCATCGAAAAAAAACGTGAAAAATAAAAAAGCCGGGAAACCAACAACGGTTATTCCCGGCCTATCAGTCAGTTATCGCCAGTCAGGTACTTGCCATTCTTTCTAAGTTTTCCAAACGATCCTCGTATGCCATTGTGATGCTCTCTTCTATTTGCTTGGGGTATTCCACCCCTCGATCCAGCACCTGTCGATGAAAGTCGGTGAGGTGAAAATACTCAACAAGGTATTGGGTGGCTTCATCAACATCAAACGGCTTACAAGAGAAAACGTCGACGCTGACATAACCCTTGGATGGGAAGGTATGAATACTGATATGGCTCTCGGCGATAATAACGATGCCCGAAAGCCCACTTTCGTGAGGAGAATCTCCCTGGTATCGGAAGACATACGGTGGCATAATTTTGGTCATATGCATGCGATTCGGATATTCATCCAGAAAAGCGCGAACCAGATTCATATCCTCGAGTAAAGCACTGTTGGTCGTATAACCGTCCAATATGAGGTGAGTACCAGCTTCAAAATTTTTGGTCATCGGGTATCCCCCCTTTCTCAGTTTTAACGAGAATAAATCGATCCCCGGTACGTTTTTCCGCAACACGGAGACAACAAAAAGAAATAGTCACAGTTTGTCATTCAAACCATGACTATTTCTCTATTCGATTATCAACATTAAGAAACCTGACTGATGATTTCTCTTCATCAGGTGCTCCCACTCCAGACATGAACGTCCAGAAAATAATCTATGGGTGCACTCACCCTCGGGGAAGGGGCCCTTCCCCTTGCGAGTGTTTCGGAGGGACTCCCGTTCAGAACATCACATGATGCCCTCTTCAATTGCCCTCAATTCCACCCCCATGGAAAATCATAACAGTGAAATTATATACCCTCCCCCCCTGGTGTCAATAGGTCGCGAAAAAAAAGATTGATTTAAAGTGCTAAAAAGCCAGTAAATAAATGCTTTTCATTAATTATTTTAGTGCGAAAGTGAGTTACATTTGTTTATTCTTCCAAATCCCTTTTCATTTGTTCAAACTCGGTTTTGGTAATTTCTCCTCGTGCATATCTTTTTTTCAGGATGTCTAAAGCAGTGGTTTTCTCGGTAATTGAGTAATGTGAATGATTATGCGAAGCTTGAAAAATAAAGTAGAGAACAGCCACCACGATGACTAAACCGATCAGTCCCATAAAAAAACCACCTCCCCAGGGCATCATATGATGCCAAACCCAGTAACCACCAAACCGGTTGTACCCATATGCAAGTGGAGAAATACCTAACAAGGCAACAAACACCACTCCTAACCAAGATACAATTTTCATATTTTCACCTCTTCTTTATTCATACTATTTCGGTGAAATCCTTGTAGTTCCCTGCCATGAGATAGATTATTTATGGTTAATGGAGTCCAGTTGGATTTTTCTTCATACTTGAGTTTATATATGAGAAAAATTATAATAAATAAGGACGAAAATTTTTTGAAATAACAAAAAAAGTAATTTAAAATACTGATATAAAGATAAACCATATCAATTCGTATTCCACTTTATCGAAGAATGAAAACCGGATAGAAGCGAGAAGAAATTTTTACCTCGGTTTTGGTCCAGATCAATTGCTCGTAAGGAGAGGAGTGAATAATAAAAACATCCACCAGGAATTTCTTCTTTATCTTTATCATTTTGATTTTTAGTTTGATGTTTAAGGGTATATTATTATCCGGAACAAGTAACTTCCACCGCTATTCCAGATTCTGGAACTGCTCCCCTCACTGTTACCTTCGATGCCAGCGGCTCCAGCACCGGGAGAGGAACTTCCATTACCAATTATGAATGGAGGTTTGAAAATAACACCCTTGCCTGGTCAAGTTCAGGAAGTAGTTCCATCACTACTCATATTGAGGATATCTCGGAAAATCCATTTGCGGATTAGCCAATCAAATCCTAATAAAAAATAATAAAAGGGGAGGCCAGTTTAGCCTCCACTTTTATTTATATCACCTTCTCAATTTCTTTTTATTTATCCTTCATAATCATAATTGCCATTCCGTCTGCTGGTGTCGACGGGGCTTTGGTGAGTGCATATCCAGGTGTCAAGCTGTAGAGACCACTGATGACTGATCTCACTGTTTCAGTGATGGTCCGGCTGCCATTGGCTACCGGGAAATCATCAGCGGTCAATCCCTTTAACCTTTCGATGATTTTGACTTTCGAGGATTATACTTGGGAGTGTCCTTTCAGTTTTAAAATACCTTTGCTTTTTTATTAAAAATTATGGTTCACATGTTTCTTATTCCTGATAAGGAGGGAACACTATGATTAAAAACCGAACGATCGCTGGTCTCATAATCATTATTATGATTTCCATCCTCCCGCTCGCCGGATGTGATTGGTTCGGAAAGAGATTATTCAACATCCTCGATCCCCAGGCTGAGGTGAAGTTATACTACTCGATGAATGAATCGCCGGATATCGGGGGTGATGATCGGTACAATTTGTTGAGCGATATGACCTTCGATCTTATCGTCTATCCTGGAAATACACCAGGATATCAGCCTACGGCGTAGGATTAAAAAGATTTAGAAAGGCAAAAAACTCACAGGATAGACCCTCATATTTCCATTTTCATATGGTGCCACAATGTGGCATGAGGGTCTATCCTGGAAACTGTCACAGGAT
>CAYSWT010000200.1:0-3310 GCA_964434845.1 uncultured Atribacterota bacterium
TTGTCTGACAGCATTTTTTTGAAGGCATCCCTATTGTGCGTCCTTATAGTAAATTGGTTATATACGTGATAGGCTTTATCTGACTCTTTTGGGAGTATTACTCCCGAACAATCGGATAAATGAGATTGGTAATATTGGGCAATTCTTCGCCGTTTCTCATTCATTTCGTCAACATATTTCATTTTTGCCAACAAGAGTGCTGCCTGCATGGTATCCAACCGACTGTTGTAGCCAAGATGTTCTACATTGTATTTATCTTTCCCTCCATGTTTGCGGAGCATTTGGATAATCTCGTAAAGAGCAGGGTTGTTGGTCGCGATCATGCCACCATCACCGAATCCACCCAAATTTTTAGTGGGGAAAAAGCTAAAAGCACCGCAATCTCCCATGGAACCGCTTTGCTTCCCGTCCCAACACGCTCCAAAACTTTGTGCACAATCCTCAACCACAAAGAGGTTATACTTTCTTGCACATTCCATAATTGCGTCCATGTTTGTTGGATGCCCATAAAGGTGCACGGGAACTATACCAACTACTTTTTCTCCATATTGATCTAAATAGTATTCTACTTGCTCAGTATCGAGACAATAGGTGTCCAGATTGATATCCAGGAATACTGGAGTGGCTCTAGAGCGAAGTATCGAGGTACCAGTTGCTGTAAAGGTAAAAGCTGGGGTTAGGATTTCATCATTTTTTTCAAAATATTCAACCTCTTTTCTTTGAATCGCCAGAGCACGGAGAGACAAAACTAAGGCATCGGTCCCAGAAGCTACCCCTACGGCATAGTTCACTCCTAAATAGTCAGCGACCTTTGCTTCCAGTTTTCTCACTTCAGGACCTAAAATCCACTGTTGGTGTGATAAGACCTGAGCCAGTGCACCGTCGATTGTTCCTTTCATATATTGGTATTCTCTGTTGAGATCTAATAAAGGGATGTTCATCTTTCAGCTCCTCTCCATTTCCGGTCTTATGGCGCCATTTTCCTGTCGGTAGTGTTGCCCACACTCTGAGCACACCAGCGTATTTTCACTACTCTCTCTTAATCTCACACCACATCGGCACATCCAACCAATCTGACGAGCGGGGTTTCCTACCACCAGAGCATAATCTGGGATATCCCGGATCACGACTGCCCCTGCGCCCACAAAGGAATATTGGCCCAGTATCACTCCACACACGATGGTGGCATTAGCTCCAATGGAAGTACCCCTTTTCACTAAAGTCTTACGGTATTCGTGTTTGCGTTCGATAAATGCACGAGGGTTGATTACATTGGTAAAAACCATGGAAGGACCACAGAAGACCTCGTCTTCTAGGGTAACATCTTTATAAATAGAAACGTTGTTTTGAATCTTACACCCATTACCGACGGTAACATCAGGACCAATTACTACATTTTGTCCAATTACACAGTTTTTACCAATACTCGTATTTTTGAGAATATGAGAAAAGTGCCAAATTTTTGTCCCTTCTCCGATTTGGACGTTTTCATCAATAAATGAGGATGAATGAACAAAATACGGCATTTGTTTTCGTTTACCTTCTGATTCTTCCACATTTTCCTCCTTCAGAGCTCTTTGAGCAGCAATAAGGGTTCGTAGTACCCGTAGTCCTTCCTTACCGTCGGTCAAAGGAGTTTTTCTTTGTTGAACGCACTCTAAAAAATGAATACACTCGTTTCGCAAAGGTTCGCTGTCATCCAGCTCCATCACGATTTTTTTCGCGAAAGAAATCGGTTGGTTGATCATTTCTTTCAAAGGGTTACCATATTCATACCATACAAGCTTTTCGTTTTTTTGCAGGTCATCAAATACCAACATCCCTTTACTTCCCACCAAAGTGATACGCCTTTCTTTTATAGGACTAAGCCAACTGGTATAAATATGAGCTTTTCTTCGGTTTCCGAAATCTAGGGTAACCATGACCTGATCCTCCACCCCCTGCTGGATAAAGTCTCCCCCCGCAGCATAGATTTTTGTTGGCTCAGAATTGAAGAAAGCCAAGTGGAGTGAGATATCATGAGGTGCCAGGCTGAACAAGGCATTTTCACGCTGGCGGATTATCCCCAGGTTTAGTCGGTTGGAAGAAACATACCACAGATCACCAATCGCCCCTTCTTGCAATAACTCCTTAATTCTCATCACCGCTGGGTGATAGTGAAGGAGATGACCTACCATCAAAATTCTCTTCCTGCTTTCAGAAAGTTTCACCAACTCTTTTGCCTCTTCTACCTTGAGAGTCATGGGCTTTTCCACAAAAAGGTCTTTATCCCATTTCAGACAATCTTTCGCCATTTCAAAATGAATTTCTGGCGGAGTTGCAATCACCACGCAATGAATTGTCGGATCATGTAAAATCTCTTCAAAGGATGTTGTAACATTTAAACCTGGATACTTATTCCTTAAATCTTCATCAATATCCGGGTCTTTCTCGCAAACCGATCTCAATACCCCAAGCTCATGAAACACTCTCACCAAATTCTTTCCCCAGTATCCAGCTCCCACTACTGAGACTTGAATGTTTTCATTCATCCTATTCTCCCTTTCTGATTCATGTTTACAACCTCTATAAAGGTACTTACCCAATTAATGAGGAGAATTCACATAATATTTCAATAATATATTGCGAAGTTTTTCCGTCACCGTAAAGTTGTGGATGTATTTCTAATCTATCTTTTTTTAAAACCGCATTCAAAATAGCCTTTGGATCAGTCCCGACAAGGACATTCCATCCCATCTCCACCGTTTCTACCCACTCTGTCTCACTTCGCAAGGTGATACAGGGTGTTCTTAATATATAAGCCTCTTTTTGTAAACCACCCGAATCAGTCAACACTGCTCTAGCATTTTTGACCAAAGCAAGCATATCAAAATAACTAACCGGATCCATAAATTTAATGTTATGAGCTGAAATGAACTCTCGGTTTAACTGTTCCATTAATTTCTTCGTGCGGGGATGAATCGGGAAAACGACTGGCTTCCACTTGCTCACTTGAGCTAAGCCTTTCAAGATGTTTATAAAATTTTCAGGATTATCGGTATTTTCTGCACGGTGTACGGTAACTACATAGTAGGAATTAGGATAGAGCCCAAGTGAAGGAAGTATAGTCGAATCTCTATTTGCAATGTCCAGACTCATATTCAGAACCTCGTGCATCAGATCACCCACCATAGCACACCATTGAACCGATCTTTCTTCTCCAGTTTTCTCCCATCGACCATTATTTAATATTAAAAGGCCTTTCATTCCCTCCCTTCTCAGGTTAGTCATTCCAGCCTCGGTTGGACAAAAAAGGACTGTGGAACAATGA
>CAYSWT010000201.1:0-3297 GCA_964434845.1 uncultured Atribacterota bacterium
AGGATAGACCGCTATGCTGCAACACAGCACCATATGACAATGAAAATACTGGCGGTCTATCCTTTCAGTTTTTATCTTTTAAATCTTTTCAATCTTACGCCGTAGGCTGAAATCCTGGTGTATTTCCAAGATAGAGAGATGATTGTATATTTTTGAGCAATTACTGATCACTCGTAACTCGTCACTGTATTTGGATCGAATACCAACTCAACCCCTCAACATTATTAAGACACTATTTTTCGCACCCGATCAGGATAAAGGGAGCCCAGTAGTAAGGGTGAGGATAACGGGCGAGGATGTCTTTCTGGGCGAGTTGGAGGGCTTGGGATTTGGAGTAGCCTTGAGTCCAGTAGGAATAGAATTGGATGAAAAGTTCCATGGTGGATTGGTCGTTTACGCTCCAGAGGCTGGCGATGAGGGTAGGAGTGCCGGCGTAGAAGAAGGAGCGGCTGAGACCGACGAGTCCCTCGGTGGCACTCAGTTGTCCCAGGGCAGTCTGGCAGGCGCTTAAAATAACCAGATTGGCATTGAGGGAGAGTTGAAAAACTTCGAAAGCAAAGAGATACCCGTCGTTGGTTTGATCCGGAGCAAATGCAACCATACTATAGAGGGGAAAATTTTCATCTGCCATGGCGTGGGTCGAGAGATGAATGATGTCGAAATTGCCAGAACGCTGATAGAATTGAGTTTCAGTCGCTTCGGATCCGATATGGATTTCAGGCTGATGAAAGAGATGAGCGATTTCTTTGACTTCAGTCTCGGCTCCAGGAAGAGGAATGAGTGACGGATCGTTAAATGCAGGATTCCCGAAAGCCAACAGAGAGGAATGTCCGTGCCCTCTTTTTTTGAAGGAATAAAGGTAGGCATTGAGTGAGGGGGCATAGGAAAGGAGGTAGTTTTCTACTAAATAATGGTGGTTGGCGATGAGTGCCTGAAAGGGAATATAATTCAGGGAACGATGAGGGATGATCACGATGTATTGTTTATCTCGAAAGAAATCGAGGAGTGGAACAATGAGGTTTTGAGAAAGTGAGTCGAGGAGAGTGATATAATCGGTTTTTTGTGGATTCGATAGCTGTTCCCTCAATTGAACCAAGAGGGGTTGAAGACGTGATTCGCCAATAGGGAGGACCACGGTATTCACATTTTCTTTTTCTATAATCCAAACCACGGTTTTATCGTTGAAAACATAGTAATCGACCACCAGGGTGTCATCGTCCAATTGGGGTTGAATGGCAGCCAACGGCGTTGGGTTCACTGCGACCAGAGAGAGCAATTCGGGAGAAACGGTATTATAGTCTTTGAGCAAAGTATTGAGCTTGGTTTCGATGTCATTCAATTGCTGGTTGATTTGCCAGAGCAAGAGTTGATCCTGGTTTTCGGGATTGATATTTAAAAGCTGACTTTTCTTTTCCTGTAAAGATTCTTTTTCTCCTTGAAGACGCTGAATCTGTTGATACACTTCCCAGTCTGTGGGCTTCACGTGTATGGAATGACCGGCGACGATGTCAAGAAAACTCCGGGCTTTCACCCGTTCTGACACATCGATCGCTTCAGGGTATCTTTGTTGTCTGATCAATTCTTCGATGAGAAGATCATAGGCGGCGAGCCGATTTTCGGTGAAACAGATCTGATCGTTTACGTTCTCCATTTTTCCCCGGGTTTCTTCCAATACTTTTACCGCATCGTACAAAATTGGGATGGCCATCGCTCCATTGAGATTTTCTAAATGGACTTCGGCTAAGCCTAATTGAGCATAAAACACCAGGGGTTGATTTTGAATTCTTTTCGCTTCCAATAGTGCATGGGAAAAAAGCGTTTTGGCCCGCAACCGGTTTTTTTTAGCCAGGGCGACGTAACCAAGGTTAATTCGAACCTGGGCAATGCCAGAGGTCAGTGAATATTTGATGTAGGTTTTGAGTGCCATTCGGAGCGATTCTTCCGCTCTATCAAGTTCACCGAATTGAAAATTGAGATTCGCGATATTATTCATGAGATTGGCAATTTCGATTTCAAGCCCGAGAGTCTCAAATAGAGTGAGTGCTTTCTCATAATTGGCCAGTGCCGCTTCATATTTTCCCTGGGCTTTGGCCACTGTCCCTAAATTCGCGAGTGCTTTGGCGCTGGTTGGGTCATCTTGTTTGGTCTGAGCCAGCTCATAGGCTCGAGTGAGATATTTTTCAGCCGTCTCATATTGTCCTAAATGCCAGTTGAGTGTCCCTAAGTTGAGAAGAACACCAGTGTCTTGCTGAATACCAGCCTGGTTTTGATAATTAAGCGCGGATTCTAAAAGACTTCGTGCTTTCCCGAAATCCCCGAGCTCGGTATAGATCACCGATAGATTGTTTTGAACCCAAAGGCGCTGGTAAGAGAGACCCATGAGTTCCACCAATTGCAGACAACGGTTTAAAGAGTCGATGGCTTGATCGTATTCAAAAGAGTAATCGGTGAGGAGTTCGGAGAAGCTGAGCCGGACGACAAATTCCACCCAGGGGAGGTGTTTTTCTTGGGCAAAGGTAAGGGCTTTTTGTAAAAAATCTCGAGCCAAAGACACCTTTCCTTGTAATAAATACACTCGCGATAAATGGTTTAAAGCCAGACCGGTTATTTCAGGATATATTCCCTCCGGGTCGTCTTGAATGACTTGCTGCCAGCTTTTTTCGGCTTCATCGATGTTTTTATTATGGAAGGCAATGACTCCCCGATTCAGCAAGGTGACCATCTGTCCGAATCGGTCACCGCTCATTTCGGTCAGTGATTTTAGTTTTTCAGCATACAACTGAGCGTCGTCCCAAAGGTCAAGATTTTGGGCTACTCGGATCATGACCTCCAATGCCCGAATTTGGCGTCTGATATCTTTTCTTTGTTCATAAATCGGGAATGCCTGATAAAGTGAGCACAAGGCTTCATTTTCTTTTCCCTGACGGGAGAGTGCCCGGGCATTCAAATAGGCAGCATCGGCTTGATAGAACTCGTCTCCGATAATGGATCCGGCCACAGCGAGAAGGCGTGATTTGAGCAACATATCCGGATACTGTCCAGCGAGATACATCGTTTCCAGGTCGGTCTGAACCGACTGGCAGAGATTCTGCAAATCTTCCCGGGAGAGGGAGTTCAACTCCTGGTAGAGTTTGTTCTCATCTGGTTCGCGGAAATCGATTTGTGCAGAGGCAATGGTGAAACCGAAAAGGGCGATTAAAGAGAAAAAAATGACAACCCATTGAAGAACTGAAGTACATTTCATGGCTTCACTCTCTTTTTGAAGGACTCACCCATCTTCACCTTTATCCTGGTTGA
>CAYSWT010000202.1:0-3282 GCA_964434845.1 uncultured Atribacterota bacterium
CAGATATCAATTATGATATAGTATTAAATATTAAATGACTGCATTTTTCACATTGTATGAAGGAGAGGGAATAGTGGCGCCTACTACTAATTTTTTTTCCGGAAGTGAAAAAAAGACTCTCGATAATATCATCGATACCGCGATAAAGGTTTCCGATGCCAAAACCGGTTCGTTGCTTTTGGCTGGCAAGGATGGGAGCTTATTCATCGCCGCTGGCCAGGGGCTTTTAGAAGAGTATATCGGAACCAGCATCGAGGCAAATAAAAAAAGTGTATCCGGTTATGTATTCCAAACTGGCAAACCCTTTGTTATCGATGATAACAATTACGGGCAATTTTCCCGACGGAGAGAACGAAAAAATTATTCGATTTCTCTGCCAATCAAAAAAGGAAATGATGCAGTTGTCGGTATTTTAAATCTCAATCGGACCGATCACCCCTTTGAGAAAAAAGCTCTCCCTCAATTAGAAGCACTCGCCACGAATATTGCTCTTTTGTTGGAGGAAAATATTCTTCGTCAGGATCGAGAGCGTATCATTGTTGCTCTGTCGGAGATCATCGAACTTTTTTCCTCTCTCTGTTGTACCCATACTGTACACGATGTTTTTGAAAAAATATTTTACTCGGTGAAAATACTCACCGGTGTTAAAAAGGCAGCGGTTTTTCGTTTGTCGAAATGCCGACCATATCTGATTTATAGGAAAGATTGGCCGAAACGGCTCAGCTGGAAAGGTTTTCAAAAAATTGAAGATCAAATCCGAAATTGTATTGACCAAAAAAAAGTGACTACTATCGAACACGATCCCAAAACCAAGTTGTTATTCATTCCACTGGTGTCGAAAAACCATCCACCCTTCCTGTTCATCGGGAAATTAGAGAATAACATCGATATTATCGATTATCTGGTTCTTTCGATTGTGGTGAATATGGGGAATGCGACTCTGGAAAATATCATCCTTTTTAATACCAGCAAGAAACTGGTTCAGGAAAGAGAACGCAACCGTTTAGCCCGTGAGCTCCACGACGGCTTGGCGCAAATCCTTGCTTCCACTCAGATATACCTTCATTTTTTAGAAAAAAGCCTTGGAGATTACGAACCAGATCTATCCGAGATATTAAAGAAAATCAAGTCACTGAATTCTCTGGGGATAGAAGAATCACGTTTTATTCTCTCTGAGCTGAAGGGAAAACCGATTTCGAACATTCAGTTTAGGGAAAAAATTGATGAAATCATCACCCTTTTTACCACCCCCGGTTTACATATTCATACCGATTATACTGTCGAAACCAAAGAAATTCCCTATCGAGTATATAAAATGATTCTTAAAATTCTCCAGGAAGCCTTATCGAATATACAAAAACATGCCATGGCGAGAAATGTGGAAGTTCGTTTATTCAATAGTAAACGACAGATGATTCTCTTCGTAGAAGATAATGGGAGGGGTTTTGATCCTCAAATCATGGATGAAAAAGGATCTGAGCATTTCGGTCTTCAAAATCTTCGGGAAAGAGTGCGCATTCTCCGTGGAACTTTTAAAATCGATACCAGGCCAGGATATGGAACCAGGGTTATGGTAAAAATACCTTTTGATGAGAAAAACCTCCATTTAAGTCTGGAGGGAAATAAATCATGAAAATTCGGGTTGCGCTGGTTGACGATCACCCCATATTCTTAGCTGGTTTAAAACGCTTGTTAGAAAGTGATGATCAATTTGAAGTGAATTCCATCGCTAATAATCTCCGGGAAGCAATCGACACCATTCCCTTCGACAATATCGATATCGTACTGGTTGACGTCAACATGCCGGGAGGGAGTGGTATTGATTTACTGAGGCAGATCAAACAAAAGAATTCCAACTGCCGGGTAGTCATGTTGACCATCGAGGAAGATGAAGAAACCATATACCGGGCGATGAAAGAAGGAGCGCAAGGGTATATTCTCAAGCAGGATTCACCGGAACGTTTGCTAAAAAGTATCCATGCCTGCATGGATGGGGAAATTCTATTGAGCAATCAAATTTACGCCAAAGTGGTTGACCGGATCCGAAAAGTTAGCCCACCCGAAAAAGGCGAGTCCATTATCCTCAACAAACTGACCGACCGGGAAATTGAAGTCACCCGCTTGATCATGCAAGGAAAAAGTAACCCGGAAATTGCCCAGGAGCTCTTTATCAGTGAGAGCACGGTGAAGAATCACATCAGCAATATTCTCCATAAACTTGATATGAAAGATCGAGTCGAGCTGGCCATTCTGGCCGTCCGCGAAGGCATTTAGTCACTTCCTCCTTGACAGCCCTGCTATAATTCCTATGGTTTTAGTAAATTCAATTGATACCTAAAGGTGATTATTCCATGTTGAAAGCTGTCCTTTTTGATATAGACGGGACTATTACCGACACCAATCCGCTTTTCCTGAAAGCAGTGGTTCAAACCCATTATGAGATAACCGGTCAGATGAAAACACCTGAGTTTTTCTATTTTTCTTTGGGAATTCCCAGCCCGGAAACCATGAGAATTCTTGAGATTCCGCAGGAGAAAAGAATGGAGTATATTCATCGTTGGCAGGAACTCATTCGGGAAAAAATGAGTGAGGTCAAACTCTTTCCTGGGATTCTCGACGTGCTCACTGGTTTGCGAGAGTTCAGGTTAGCCATGGCTTTGGTGACTTCGAAGGTCCGTTCAGAACTTTCATATCAATTCGATTCGTTTGGTCTCAATCATTTTTTTCAGACTGTTATTTGCTTCGAGGACGCTCCCCGTCCCAAGCCCAACCCCGACCCGTTATTTGAAGCCTGCCGTCGTTTGGGGGCGAAACCCAATGAAGCGCTCTACGTCGGTGATAGCCGCTACGACATTATGGCCGCCAAAGCAGCTGGTATTCCCTTTCTCTTCGCCTCATGGGGAACAGTTGACGCCAATGCCGTCCGTGAGCTTCATCCTGACTTCTATCTTGAAAAACCCCTCGACATCCTAGACGTCGTCCAAAAGAAAATTCAATCCAGTATAGGCCGCCATACTGCTTGCAGCAGCATATGAGGATGGAAATTGCAAAATGTTGAGGTGTTGAGTTGGAAAAGATAAAAAGATGAGATCCTCACGCCATACTCTTGGATTCTTTCTCCAAGTGTATGCATCTTGTTTTGAATTTTTTTCATCTTACGCCTTAGGCTGCCATCCTAACAGTTTACAGGATTGGTGACGTCTTCCATCCGTCATTCCCGAATGTCTCCACACCGTCATTCCTGAATGCATTAATCAGGAATCTATGGTTTTTTCCATTTCC
>CAYSWT010000203.1:0-3267 GCA_964434845.1 uncultured Atribacterota bacterium
CTTTTCCAAGTAGATACAGGGCCATCTGAATTTACAGCACTTTCCTTACACTGTCCGAACTACTGATATTGGATATTTGTCGAATAGAAGGGTTAGGTTACCCTAACCCCACCTTCCAAGAACGGACCGAGCGACTTTCATCGCAATCCGCTCAAACCTCTCACTACCCAGTTGTTAGGGCACAGTATAGAAGAAGGGAATTTTCGTTTGTTTTGAAGTATCACCCGAATATCTCTTTGAGAAGTATTCCTGGTCGAGAAATGGATTAGATTCCATTTTTATGAGAATATGACGTTTAATTTTGGTATGGGTAAAAAGTCTTAAAGTACTTGTAAACGTTGTAAAGACCCAGTTGGAGGTGCTTATGGAGTGCCAATATTTTCTCACTATCCAATATTTCCCTTTATCTGGATGTCTTCTCTTTGCCCAATGCCAAAGCATACCCCATACGATATGGTTCAATTTTCCAAAGATTGCTGCAGATACCACATTTCGGTGATATAGGGTCCATCCCAAGATTATCGGATTTAATCGATTGATAAGTTGTTCCTGACTCCATCCCTTTGCATTTTTGATGATTTCACTAATAGCATGAGTCACTGAGTCTATCGATTTCTTTGAAGGTTTGATGAGCATTTTGCTACCATACTTCCGAAAATTCCATGAGAGAAAGTCGAATCCATCATTGATATGAATCACTTTCGTTTTTTCTTCTGAAAGAGTAAGACCCCTTTCTGATAGAAAATTTTCAATAGTTACTCTTACTTCTTCCGCAATATCTCGCGTTTCAGCGGTGACTACGAAATCGTCTGCGTACCGGATCAGATTAACTTTTCTCTCTTTGAACCGACCCTTAAGGAGGATTTCCATTCCATCTAATGCCATATTTGCAAGAATTGGAGAAATTAGCCCACCTTGCGGTGTTCCCATTAAAGTCTCATAATGAGCTCCTTCAAACATATAACCGGATTTAAGGAATTGGTTTAGGATTCGTTTGTCCATTGGTATATGTTTAAGTAGCCATTCATGAGAGATACAATCAAAGCATGATCTGATGTCGCCTTCGAGAACAAATTCTGCTGACCTTGGTTTACTCATGCAATTAAAAATATATTGCATTGCATCATGTGCTCCTCTAAATTTTCTAAACCCAAATGACGTCCTATCGGCTGTTGTTTCTGCCCACGGTTGAAGGGCTATTGCATAGAGTGCTTGCATAGCTCTATCGTAAAACGTAGGAATAGATAGAGGTCTTTTCTTGGTAGAATTGGGTTTGGGAATATAGATTCGGTTCAGAGGTTGTGCCCTATATCCTTTATCGGTGAGTGAGAGGGCAGCCTTCATCTTTTGTTGAGGGGAGTTCCAAAGTATCCCATCAACTCCAGGAGTTCGTTTTCCTTTGTTCTCTGTGACAGTTTTAACTGCGAGTACTTTCGCATAAAATGAATGCGTGAGAAGATACTGCAGCCTACGTGCTAGACGGTGTTTCCCTTCTTTTACTGCTTTTGCAATACGTGTTTGCAGTTTATTGACATAAGAGCGAGCTGTCTCCATAGGAATTTCTTTCCAGCGGGCAGCAAGTTCTTTGTCTGTAAGGTCCTCGCAAATATGCGTCGTTGAACTTCCTACATCCATAAAGTTGCCTCCAGTTTCGCCGTGATTGGTCAGTTACACGTCTGCATCCTTTCGGATTAGGGCAAATTTTGAACCCTTATTCGGATGATTGCCACCCGACATTCGCTTTTTGTAACATCCTGTTCCTACTGCTCATGAGGTTCTATTCACATAGTTCCTTCCCAAAGGGAGAGCAATAGGGTTTCCAAGTTCCATAAACAGAATAATTGTGACGTTTTAGGGGCTGCTAATAGGCCGAGAGCGACTATGTCCATTTCGTCCCAGCATGGTTGGAGCTACTGGGACCCCACTCTATAACCTTCCGGTTCAGGCGCAAATCTCTTTCACCTGTTATTCCTAACGACCCTGCAGCAGTTCAGATTACCTTCCCCATGACGTCTTTTCCTAGCGGTTGGAATAAGTGAGACTCCCTTCTTTTCCGCGTTGTCTCCCAAGCTTCGCATAGATTCGTTACCAATTCTACACGTTGAGATAGGAACACCCTGAATGGATAGGGTGGCATTGCGAGTTATTCGCGTTAGCAATTCTGTTTACAGCATCTTGTCGCACCCATCCGAGAAAATAGAGATCTTGTTTTGAGGTCGGGGAAGATCCATCCGGTCAAAAAATTGATCCATCATTAATTCGCATGTTGTTTCAACTCTTTTACCCGTTTTAAATGTCAAGAATAAGCCGGATGTTCGTTTAAAACTCGTATAGGTCCAGTGGTCTCCAAATTCTTCAGGATCATTCACTTGGAGATTTTTGTTTTTTTTGAACGAATGACCATATTTCATCAACTTCTGTATCTCCTGGAGAAATATCACGTAGATAATGGTCAGTCAGTTTTTCTGCATGTTCGCCGATGAGTCGATAGTATTTGGAAATTGTGTCACGATGATGATCAGTAATTCGTGAAACTCCACGAATCGAGGTTTTTTCCATACTATGCTTCGCGATTAGTTGAATTTCATATCGGGACAAATGTGAATTGTATAGGGGTGTATTCTTTGTCTCGATGAAATATCGCCGACAATGGTGACAAAAATATTGTTGATTTCCTGCGGGATTATGTCCGTTTTTTGTGATGTCTTTTCCCTCCTCAATTTGAAAATAGTCACATTCAGGATTTTGGCAGGTTATCAGAATTGGACCACGTTTCCCAACCATAATAAATATTTATAAGTGAATTTATATCTACTTTTAGTACATAAAAATTATTACGCATTTATTGATAAGTATTACCAGCTTCCCATTAGGACACTACCGGTTTTTTTCTTTCTTTTCTGTGGAGAGATTGGATCCAGCCTTATGGCTACTCAAAAGACCGTTCTCTATGCCGGGATATCCATCCTGGCAGGCATTATATTTGTACTCCAGGAATCCAGGTATAAAAACCCACTCCTTGACCTTTCCATCTTTAAAAACAGCAGGTACGTAATCCCGGTGGGAAGTAGTCTGCTCCTGGGTATTGCGAATTACTCACTCATTACCCTGTTTCCCTTCTACGGTGAGGGGGTCCTGGGCCTGACCTCATTTGATATCGGAATGATACTTTTGATTACCCCAACGGTACAGATATTTGCCTCCGGTACTGTTGGATGGATGATCGACAGGTACCGCTGGAGATATCTTGCCGGGTTTGGACTGGTA
>CAYSWT010000204.1:0-3241 GCA_964434845.1 uncultured Atribacterota bacterium
CAATGAGTTCTTGAGCTTTCATTTTTGTTTCCTGTTTCTTGATCCCATAGACTCCGCCCATGAGGAGAAGGTTTTCCATAACTGTTAAATTGTTCGCAACAGCCGTTTCCTGTGGGGAAATATTTATTATCTGTTTGACAGTTGATTGTTCTTTTTCAATATCATATCCCATAATAACTGCTTTCCCAGCAGTCGGTTTGAGCAAGCCACAGAGCATTTTAATGGTAGTTGTTTTACCAGCACCATTAGGACCAAGCAAAGCAAATATCTCCCCTCTTTGAATAGTTAAATTAATGGAATTCACTGCAGTTCTATTTTTGAAATTTTTAGTGAGGCTAAAGGTCTGAATGGCGTTTGTCTTGTTTAAATCAAAATAATGGTTCTTTTGCCCAAAATCAGGCTTCATACTCAACCCCCAATCCTTTATCAATTATCAATGAGTAAAAATACATCGCTTGAATAGTTGCTTAATTTTCTATTATTAGTCTTTTTTACTCATTCTTTTCAGAGTTATCCACTGCTCTCCTAATTTCACCTAAGAAATCCGCATCTCCGTTCAAAATTTTTGAATGATATCAATAATTGTAATCCACAAACCTCCCTTTAAATCTCCAAAAACCTATAATCTATCTCCAGTTTTAATCTCAAAATTTTTTCGAGCATGGAGGTTTATAGCTATCCTTTTTCTTTCATTTACAGTGATAGAAATATTTTTCTATATCTTATTTTCTATTCATTCTCTGGTACTTACCTTCTCCTTGTCAAATTATAAATAAATCTGTTTCCAATAAAAACAAAAATAATAAAAAAAGTTGGTTATCCTGAAGATTCGTATTTTAAATCCGTGAATATCTAATTTTTAAAAAATTTTACTCTTCTTTCTCAAATTCATCTTTTTTCCCCATGGTTAAAGAAGGTTTAATATTTGCAATTTTCCCCCTCAAAGGTTTAATTTAGAGCAACAATTTAGGATTTGAATCCCAGGTTTCACTCTCATATTTAGCTTCTCTCTTTCTTGCTCACTCGACTAACGCTCTTGCATCTTCCTATCAAACTTTAAGAAATAGCTGAAGCACTTATCATTTTTTCTCAACTATAAATATATTATAATCAACAACAGGAGGTATCCTTATGAATGATGTTTTTGTTCTCTTGGGAATTGATATGGAAACCGATATTGGTAGTTTCACTCCCTTTTTACAAGGTGTTGATAAGGGAACCCCTTTGCTTTTAAAACTCTTTGAAAAGAAAGGAATCCCAGCGACCTTCTTATGGGTAGCCGATATCATATCGCAATTTAAACCCTTGACCAAAGAAATCGAAAAATGCGGTCATGAAAATGGCTGTCATACTCTCCAGCATGAAACACTTGGTGAGCCATATTTCGACATTCCACTCATCAAGCCAGTGCTCCCCGAAGAAGTTGCTCATCGAATCAAAAAAGCAACCGATATAGTCGGCGACGTCATTGGAACTCAACCCCTTTCTTTCCGTACCACTCGATTTTGGGGAAATGAAATAACCTTGAATACGTTGAATGATTTAGGTTATTTAGCCGACTCGTCTTATCCAATGTATTACTATCAAAAACAACTTACCCCTTATCATCCTTCTCGTGAAAATTGGACCGAAAGTGGCAATTTAAACATTCTTGAAATTCCAACCTTCGCTGACTTAACCATTGAAAGTCACGATGAATATGGACGAGACCGTGATCAGTGGCCTATTTTTCGAACTGAAGGTGCCAAGGCATTAATGAATCATATCGAGAACATGATTACCTATTTCTCTACCCGAAATCTCCCTAAAGTTTTTTGTTTTTATCTCCATCCTTGGGAATTTATTGAGGTACCCAGTCGGTTTTCCTATGGAGAAGCTACTATTGAACCATTTCCCTTCATTACTAAAAACTGTGGACCGAAGGCACTTCAGGAGCTTTCCATTCTCATAGATGAATTACTTCAAATTGGTGGACGATTTTACACTTTTCAGGATTTTGCCAAAATTTGGAACAAACAATATAGCGATGAGTGATATATGAGATACCATCTCATTAGAAACGGAGGTTACCATGAAGGCTCTTTGTATCGTCATTCTAATTCTCATAATTTTAGTTGCACTATTCATAGTTGGGATTCAAGTCAAACCCCGACCTTTTCCCCCATACCCACGATCAACAAAGTCTGTTTTAAATACCGTCCCACTTCCTGATGGTTTACCAAAACCGATGGAACGTTTTTACAAAATGGTATATGGAGAAAATATTCCTGTTATTGATTCAGCAGTTGTCAGCGGTCGATTACGCCTTCGTTTTATGGGTATAACCTTCCCCGGACGATTCCGCTTCGTCCATGAAACCGGAAAAGGATATCGTCATTATATTGAAATAACTCTCCTTGGTTTTCCCATTATGAAGGTTAACGAGTTCTATTTAGATGGTAAGGGTCGGCTGGAACTCCCCTTTGGAGTGAGTGAAGGTCCAGAAATCGATCAAGGGGGCAACCTCGGTATGTGGGCAGAATCAACATTTTTCCCAACCGTTTGGTTGACTGACTCCCGAGTCCGTTGGGAACCTCTTGATCAGGACTCAGCAGTTCTGGTTGTTCCTTTTGGAGAACAAGAAGAACGTTTCGTTGTACGATTTGATCCTCAAACCGGTTTCTTAAAACTCATGGAAGCGATGCGCTATAAAAACGCCGGTGATAAGAAAAAGATTCTCTGGCTTACTGAAGCATTAAAATGGGGTTTGATCGATGAACATTTTCTCATGATAGAAGGAAGTGCCACCTGGCTTGATGAAGGAAAACCATGGGCAGTTTTTACTGTTGATGACGTTGCCTACCAAGTGGATGTCAGTAAGTATGTTAGAGATTATGGATTATAACCATTTGATAAGCAGTTTAATGATATGAAAAAAATTGATGTCATCCTGAGGCTTCGTTTTTCGAAGCCATGAGGATCTCATCTGACACCGAAGGTATCATCCTGAGGCTTCGTTTTTCGAAGCCATGAGGATCTCATATTTTTATTTTTTTTATTTTTCAAAAATATTTTAAAGGATGAGATTGCCACGTCGCATAGGACGCTCCTCGCAATGACGGACAGGTGGATGAGATTGCCACGTCACTTCGTTCCTCGCAATAACGGAATAAGAATGGGCATGATAAAAATCAAGCCCCTACAAAAGAATTTTTAATGTAGCGACATGCCATGGCATGTCGAGTTTGGATTTTCATCCTCA
>CAYSWT010000205.1:0-3172 GCA_964434845.1 uncultured Atribacterota bacterium
TTTCTCTTAAAGGGAAAGGAGTGGTTCTCTTTGATACTGATCCACAGCAAAACGCATTGGGAACTATTCAGAGCCGGACCGATGACCTTATCCCCGCTTATTCTGTGAAATCGGATATCCACAAGAAAATTCAAAGTTTTGACCACCTTGATTATGGGATTATCGACACTCCTCCTCACCAGAGTGAGATTATCCGCTCCGCTCTTGTTTCGGCCGACCTGGTGATCATTCCCATTCAAGATTCCCCCCTCGACATCCGGAGCTCCAAAGAGACGGTGGCTCTGGTCTATAAAGCGAAGGCCTATCGTCCGGGAATGCAGGTTTATTTTCTCCTCAATCGTATTCAGCCGAATACCATCCTGGCCCGGGGTTTGAGAAAACACCTGGAGAGGGTTTACCCGGAGGTGGGAATTTTGAAGACGGAACTGCATAACCGGGTGGTGTATAAACAATCCCTCATTTATGGCCAGGCCGTCACCGAGTTTGAAAAACGGGGACCGGCCACCGAGGAAATCAACGCCTTAACCCGGGAAATAATAGATATACTGGAATAATGATAATGTAGTTATTATATTTATAGCGTTATAGTGTTTTAACCGTATTTATTTTTATGGAGGTGAAAAGGGGAATATGGGAAAAAGCAGAAAGCCGAGCTTTAACGATATGGAGAAGTTTGTTCATGGTGAAGCCGAGAGACCGGGTGGATCCCTGCCGGTAGCCTCGCCGGAAAAAAGAATGCCGGGGAGACCCAAAGTGAACCAATACCCAACTGAGGTGAAGTTGAGTATTTTACTTCCTAAGGAGATCCACAAAAAGCTCAAGATAAAGTCAGCTGAAATGGAAAAACCGATGGCCGAGGTGGTGGTGACCGCCGTGAAGGAATATTTAAAAATCTAAGTTTTCTGATAATGTCTTTGAATATGCTTATATAATTATAGCAATATGGCTAAACTGAGAAACCGTATTGTGGAAGCTAGGACGCCACTTGGTCCTGGAGCGGAATATTCCGGGAAACCCAACTGATCCATAAAGGGAGGAGAGAAAAGATGAGGGACATTGTATCTTGTATTGAAGAGCTTCGCTTGAAATTGGATAGGCACCGAAAAGAAGGCCTAAAAGAATATCCGACGCGAACGATATTTGTAGACCATTTATTGCAAGCTCTTGGTTGGGATGTAAGGGATCCTGACGAAGTACACCTTGAATATCCAACAGTTGACGGAAAATCCGTTGATTATGCACCAAAAATAAATCGTAAACCAGTTCTATTTATAGAAGCCAAGCCGTTAAATGATCCGCTTACAGATGTTAAATCTATTACGCAAGTAGTTGGCTATGCGGCAAATGCTGGCGTTGAATGGTGCATCCTCACTAACGGTGTTACTTACAAAGTTTATCGAAGCACGGAAAAGGCAGAAGCCCCAGATAAGTTGCTTTTTGAAGTTTCAATAGATCCAAGGGAATCTGAAGGTAGATCAGTTCAACAAATTGCGGAACAACTCAATCGTTTCTCTCGGGAAGCAACGGCCCAAGGTGTGCTTGATGAAATTGGCGAGCAAATTTTCACTACAGGAAAAGTTAGAAAGGCTTTAGATAGACTTTTTCTGGATCCTACAGACAATTTAATAAAAATCATTCGTTCAGCTATTGGTGACGAATCAATAAAACCGATACAGCTGAAGGCAGCACTCAAAAGACTATGGACTCAATCATCAGAGGTCGAGATATCTACAACTCACCTGGTTAGTGAGGAACCTGAAAAACCTGAGATAAAACATCTGAGAGGGAAAGACTATGGTGAAGAACATCACTTAAAAGGAAAGCCACAGGAGGTCATAGAATTATTCCGAACCGTTGATAAGTTTTGTAGAGAATTAGACCCCACCATCATACAAAAGAAATACCTTGCCAAATATGTTAGCTATATGCATGCCAAGGCCACCTTCTGTTGTGTACATCTTCATAAAAGTGGCCTTCTCATTTGGTTAAAGCTAATTTATTCACGTTTAGAAAATCCGCCTGACTATGTTCGAGATGTTTCCAATATTGGGCACTGGGGAGTTGGTAACGTTGAAATTAGAATAGATAGCCTTGAAAAACTACAGATCGCTAAAACCTTTATAAAGCAATCTTTTGAGGAAAATAAATGACTGCATATACACTCCGCCTAACATAGCATAAGGTCAAAATGGTTTATTGAGTTTGGTAATTAGTTGACTTACCCGAATATTAGAGTGCTTCACTCGTATCCGCCATTGGGTCTTGCCTGAGTCCTCGGTAGTGGCAAAGAACGGTCAGTAAAAGGTCGGGAAATAATTCATTTATGCCCGCTATAGGATGACCTACAAGGCCCTCAATTATCGAAAAGGTAAAATATACCACTCTCACCATCGAACGAGCTTAAGTGCCGTCTTGAGACCTGAGTAATGGCAATGTTAGGGATGTTTTCTGGTAGTTTTGCTGGGTACTATGAAAAAGATTTCGCTGGGCGATAGAATGGTTTACTGAGAGAAGTGAAAACCGGTAAACAAAAAAGGAGGGATTATGAAAAAGTTTAGCTTTTTTGTTTTTTTGGGTGTTTTCCTCGTTGTTAGTCTTCTGTTTACTACTAGTGCTTCAGGGCAAGACGATATTCCTACGGTGACTCTTCCTATTTCTAACCTGCTTGAGGTAAGAGAGGGCCTGATACGAGCTGAGGGGAAGGCCTTCCCTGGTGGTTGGAGCAAATATTACTTGGATTATAAGGGTAAGACTGGCCATTATTTTGAGGGAGAAAATGCGAACCCATTTGATTGGGTAGAGGCTTATCCCTTTACCCTGGAAATGTGGTGGGTACAAACCTTAATGCTCCAGGGTCAGAACCTTGAAAGCGGTAAGTGGGCGGAGAAAGAATACGCTGATCATATATATCCTCATTGCTCTACTAAATTGGTTTTTCAAATATTTCTGAATAGTGATTCTCTTAATCTGTTGGCAAAAGAAAATCTCCGATTTGTATACCAGGATAGCACTGGGAGTCGAGAAGACGGAACTATTTACTCTTATAATCTGGATGAAACCAAAAAACCAATATACAGTGTCATGGTTATGGCAGATGTGCCCATTTCTACTAATAATCCTCAAGACATCACCTGGTTTAGTTTGCATATCCTTAATAAATATACAGCTGGAA
>CAYSWT010000206.1:0-3163 GCA_964434845.1 uncultured Atribacterota bacterium
GCTTTTCTGGTGTTCGGCACGCATAAAAGTTTTGGTGCCTGTCACTCAGTTATTAAGTTATAATGGCTCAGTTTTATAGTAGTCTCTATTGTTAATGGTTTAAACTCGAATGTTCCAGACGATAACTCTTTCCAGTGAACACTACAAAATGACAGTGGTGGATCAACCGGTCAGAGTGGGTGGTGCTCCTGGACCCAGGCTGTTTGTCCTTCAAGGTAGAAAGTGGCCAGGTTATCAGGTGGGGTTTCTCATGTTGCGGAAGCCGGAGGGGTGAGGGGTTGTTACAGGTTGGGAAAGAGGTATAATTGGAGTGGATACCTGAACAACTGAACGAGGAAGAAGCCCTATGACTGGTGATGCCCTGGAATCAGTGCTTTAGTAAGCAGCTTGTTTCATCAGGAAAGTTATTATAATCGACAAGACCTAAAAATATTCTGGAGAACAAGACATGAAAGTCATCGAGGAAAAGATACAATCCAAGCCCTTTTTAAAATGGGCCGGAGGGAAAACTCAACTTTTAAATGCCCTGTTTATCCGGCTTCCCAAGCATATCCTCTCCTGCTTTTCTATTGAAAGGTACGTTGAACCTTTCATCGGTAGTGGAGCCATGTTTTTCTTTCTCAAAAAACACTTTCATATCACCGAGTCATATCTGATCGATGCCAATCCCGAGCTTATCTTGGGTTATCGAGTGGTGCAAAGGGAACCTGAAGACCTCATCCAAAAACTTGATCAACTGCAAAAGGCCTATCTTAGCTTATCAGAGGAAAAAAGAAGTGAATTTTATTATCATATTCGGAGTCGGTACAATTCACAAAGAAAAGGTTTAGACTATCATCATTATAATTCGGCTTGGGTTGAACGGGCTTCCTGGCTTATTTTTCTCAATAAAACCTGCTACAATGGTCTATTCCGTTTAAATCGAAGAGGAGATTTCAACGTTCCCTTCGGCCGTTACAAAAATCCTGCCATTTGTGATAAAAAAACCCTGCAAGAAGCAAGCCGTGCTCTCCAGGACACAGAGATTCTCTGTGGTGACTTCTCCCTCTCCGCCAAATACATACAGGAGGGAACCCTGGTTTATCTTGATCCTCCTTACCGGCCCATTAGTTCTACCTCCAGTTTCACCTCTTACTCCAAAGAAGGATTTTCCGAAGCCGATCAGAGGCGATTGGCTGAGTTTTTTCGAGAAATGGATAAGCATGGAGCCTATCTCATCCTAAGCAATTCAGACCCCAAAAACGAAAACCCCGAGGATGAGTTTTTCGATGTACTTTACCAGGACTTTATCATCGAAAGGGTTCCTGCCAAAAGATTCATCAATTGTAACGCCACCCGCCGGGGAGAAATCAACGAACTAATTATTCGCAACTATGGAGGGAATCAGGAATGAAATCCGCTCTCTACCAGGATTTCTTCCAGCGCAATTCTTTCGATGTTCTGGTGGATTTATTCCATGATACTCTTATAGACACGAATCGGGGATATCGATTTTTTGTTAACTGGGAAAAGGTCAAGCGAAATATTGAAAAATTTCGGTTTGAACTCAATCTTTTGAACTCCCTTGTCCATTGCTCCGATTTTAACTCAACCCTTCGTCGACTGGTTACCGGTTACCCGGAAGTGCTTCCTGTTATCCCCATCCTCCTCGCTCTTCGTGACCTGCAGATAAAAGTCATCAAAGACTTTATGGATGCCGATTCAGACACTGTGATATATGACTTTCGAAAGCGACCTCTTTCACCAAAAGAAATAGAAGAACTGGTGGTTTTTTTGAACGAACCGGTCTCAGAGACTTTTTTCAAAATCTCTCTTGTTAGAGCATTCAAGACTACGTCACTGGGGTAGAAGTAGGTTAGATACACACGCCCGTAAAAACCGCAGCGGAGAAGCCATGGAGCTCGTTGTGGGGCCTATCATCCAGGAAATAGTGGACCGGCGAAAACTACCATTTCAAATCGAAAGCCAAAAATATTTCCACTATCTTGCCGACAAATACCATCTTCCTATTTCATCTTCCCTCTATAATCGGAAAGCCGATTTTCTTCTCGTCGGGAGCAATGATAGGATCGTTAATATTGAAGTGGACTTCTTTTCTGGAACCGGATCTAAACCTCAGGAAATTGTGGACTCTTACATCAACCGGCAGAATGAACTTTACGAAAATGGATTTCACTTCATTTGGATAACTGACGGTTACGGCTGGAAAGGCCAAAAACACCAGATTCGAAAGGGATTAGAAATGATCGATTATCCCCTCAACCTACATTTCGTCAGAAAGGGACTCTTGGAACGTATTTTATGTTAGATATTAACGATTTCCGCATAGAAACCACCACGGTTTGGTCTATACCTGAGAGAGGCACTTGGTATACCCACAATCCAAACTTCCGGGGAAACTTTGCTCCACAAATCGCTCGCAATGTCATTCTTCGTTACTCTCAGGAGGGGGATACGGTTCTCGACCCTATGGTGGGTGGGGGAACGACCCTCATAGAAACCAAGCTCCTGAAACGTCGAGGAATAGGTCGAGATATCAATCCAGAAGCCGTCCAACTCACCCATCGTAATTTGCAATTCGAATGCCCGGAAGCGTTCCCTCAAACCGTCGAGGTGGGCGATGTTCGTCTCCTTGATGGTATTGAGGACAACAGCATCGATCTTATTCTCACCCATCCTCCCTACCTCAACATTATTAAATATTCGGAAGGGAGAATACCCAATGACCTGTCCAGTATAGGGAGCGTAGATAAATTTTGCCAAGAACTGGATCGGGGAATACGGGAATTCTTCCGGGTATTAAAAGAAAACGCTTACTGCGCTCTTCTCATAGGCGACACCAGGAAGGCCCAACACTACATCCCTCTTTCCTATTATGTGCTGGAGTTATTCCTGAAAAATGGCTTCGCTCTGAAAGAAGACGTGATCAAAGTTCAACACAACTGCCAGTCAACACCCTACTGGAAAAGCCGGGTGGGGAAATATAACTTTCTCATGATCATGCATGAACATTTGTTTGTGTTTCGCAAACCAATTAAAGGCGAGAATTTGGGAAGGATACGATATAGCATGGGATGGAATGGTTCATGGCAAGAGAATACTAAGAAAGAGTGATAGAAATATTACTAAATTTTATTAATTTATGATGCCTGACACTTGGCCC
>CAYSWT010000207.1:0-3142 GCA_964434845.1 uncultured Atribacterota bacterium
TTTTTTTATTGGATGCTGGCGGTTAAAAAAGGAGGTGGCGGCGAAGAAGTAACCCAGCCAGAAGAAACACCTACGGCAACCACAACTACGGCTACGACCACAACCGCAACCACAACGCCTGAGATACCTGAAATTACCATTCCAACTATTACCGAAAGCCTCGTCAATTGGGGGTATTATATTCCCACAGCTACGCGGACAATTGATACAATTATTATCCTTTCTGCTGCCGGTCCCGGAGGAGATCCTTATGATATTGAAGGTATTATACAGGAATCTAAAAAATACAGGGTGTCTCCTCATTATCTTATTTCCCGCGAAGGTGAAATCTATCGTCTAGTTCCGGATGAATACGTCGCTTATCACTCCGGAGCTGGCCAAATGCCAGATGGCAGCAGAAAAAATATTATTAACGTTTTTTCTATTGGCATTGAACTTGTCTATACACAGACAGACACCCCTAATGAGGCCCAATACGAATCTTTAGCTAAATTGGTCGCATATCTAAAGCAAAAATATAACATCCCCGCTATAAATATCCTAGGGCATAAAGATATTAATCCGGCCGTGAAAACCGACCCTTGGAATTTTGATTGGGAAAAATTTAACGCCCTGCTAGAATAGTTTGGTTTTCGCCCTGCCATTCCTTAAATGCGACTGGCTATTCCAAAAAAAATAGACTGGAAATCCTTCTTTATTATAATGGTTCTGGCCAGTATTCTCGGCGGCGTATTTTTTTTGTATGAAAACAGAAAGAACTCCGATCGTAAACTAATTGGGGGAACTTTATCAGAGGAGGAACTTAAAAAGGAAATTGGTCAGATGCTTATGGTCGGTTTCCGCGGTACAGAAGCACCGCCTCATTCCTATATCT
The DNA here is from genome assembly GCA_964434845.1 of uncultured Atribacterota bacterium. Taxonomy (GTDB): domain Bacteria; phylum Atribacterota; class Atribacteria; order Atribacterales; family Atribacteraceae; genus CAYSWT01. Next base: position 875 of record CAYSWT010000207.1, read on the forward strand.
CAAACGTTATTCAGGATTTAAATGTGGGCGGTCTTATTTTATCCGATTATGACGTCCCATCCGAAAGTTTCCCGAGAAACATCATTAATCCGGAGCAAACGAAAAAACTCATTGCGGACTTACAGTCTTATGCCTTGGTCCCCTTATTAATTGCTACTGACGCAGAAGGGGGAAACACCAACCGTCTTAAAAAAGATTATGGTTTTATAGAGATCCCTTCTGCAGAGGAAATGGGACAGGAAGATATAACCGTAACGACCGAGAACTCGGAAAAATTGGCCAGGGAACTTGCGGATTTGGGATTTAATATGAACCTTGCGCCAGTGGTTGATGTTGATATAAACCCTAACAATCCAACAATCGGTCAACTTCAGCGCTCCTTTGCTTTTGACCCTCAAAAGGTTGCCGAATATGCCGCTGCTTTCATAAAAGGACATGGCGCATCTGGAATCATCACAACAGCCAAACATTTTCCAGGCTATGGCAATGCCATAGGAGATGTTCATTCGGGCATAATTGATGTTACGAATACATACCAAGAGCAGGAACTCCTTCCGTATACCGAACTCCAGGAGAAAGGCCTATTGTCCGTCGTAATGGTGACCCATATTATGAACACGGATATAGATAAAAATTATCCGGCAACGCTTTCTCCTAATTTTCTCCAGAAAATATTGCGGCAAAAAATAGGTTTCGATGGCGTCATCATCTCAGATGACCTGCGAATGAAAGCTATTGCCGAAAATTACGATTTTGAGGAAGCAATAATCAAGGCTGTGAGCGCCGGCTGCGACATTCTTCTATTCCCTAATAATAATTCTGGAGAGGAATATAACGAACAGCTGCCCTACGAGGTACGAGATATTCTTTATGGGGCAGTGAAAAATGGCCAGATCTCCCAAGAAAGAATCACAGAATCTTACAACCGCATCTGTAATCTGAAAAAGGAATTCGCAATAATAAAAGACCCCTTCTCAATTAGAAATCGTGGCTTCCAATTGCTGGGCAATTCCGAAACTCTAACTTTTGGAGAGGTGGTTGATATGGCAAGAAAGATCGAGGAGACAACCGACGTCAGACCAGCGTTTATGCTGGCTATTCTAGAAGAGGAATGGATTTTGGAAGAATCTGATCTTTGCTATTTAACGAACTTTGACACCGGAGAAGGAGTAGGAATAAATAACAGTGAAAATATGACAAAAGTTATGAATCCCACGAGAGACATCCCGGCATTTTTAAGTATCGTCAGAGAACTAGGAAAAGACCCTCTAAAAACACCTATCACCTGCCCAATGAGTTTCGGCTGGGGAGGTGCAATGGGGCCGGCCGATTTCATTCCTTCCACTTGGTTGAAATATAAAAATAAAATTGAAGCTATTACTGGAAAATTAGCTGATCCTTGGAATATCCCGGACGCTTTGCTAGCCGCTGGATTATACTTGGCTGATTCCGGAGCAGCCTCAAAAACCCGGGACGGCGAATGGGATGCAGCGATGATATATTTTTCCGGGTCGGCTAATTCAGAATATACTTTTTATGCGGAGAGCGTGTTGAGTATTGCAAAAAAACTCCAGGCAGACATTGATACATTTGCCCAATCAAAACAAAACTGATAAAATAAAATATATGGAAAAAAATTTATTGAACGAGCTCAAAACGAGATTGGAAAAAGAAAAGTCAATCACTGAAAAAGCCTTGGAAAAGTTTGCCAATAGGGATGAAAAAGTGAAAGGCGACTGGGACACCCGTTTTCCCCGATTTGACGGGGGAGAGTCGGGCGACGCCGCCTTGGAAAAAGCGGCTGACGAGGTGGAAGAATACAGTACTCTCCTGCCCCTGGAATACAATCTGGAAAGCCAGCTGAAGGACATAAATTTGGCTTTGGAAAAAATCAAAAAAGGGACTTACGGCAAATGCGAAAATTGCGGGAAGGAGATAGGAGAAGAAAGATTGAAGATTCATCCTGCAGCCAAGTTCTGCATGAGTTGCGGAAAGAAATAAAGTTGGATCGCAAAAGAAATAAAAACTGCCCGGCAACGGGCGTTTTTAATTTTCGTTGATCAAAAGTAATTTATCTCGCAAAGGGGTTTCTGGCACCAGATACTCCCAAATGTACGTGACAACCGGTAGACAATCCGGCTCCCGGAGTTCCCGGCTGACCACCCATTAAAGCTATTATCTGACCCTGAGAAACCGGTTGTCCCGGCGTAACCAAGCTGGCGGCAACGTGACCGTAGCTGGTTACAACGCCGTTAGGATGCAAAATGG
>CAYSWT010000208.1:0-3101 GCA_964434845.1 uncultured Atribacterota bacterium
GCGTATGATGGAGGAAAAGAAAATTATATAGTATTTCAAAACATAAGTTTCACAGTATTCGATAATGAATTTTTTTGTATTATCGGACCTTCGGGTTGTGGAAAGTCAACACTTTTAAAAGTTATTGCGGGTTTTGAAACTCCCTCAACTGGTAAAGTTCAAGAAGATGGGAAGTCAATTAATGGCGTTTCTTATGAACGGGCTATTGTATTTCAAGAGGATGCTGTGTTTCCTTGGTTATCGGTTGAGGAAAATATTGAATATGGCCTGAAGGTTAGAAAAGTGTCTTTAGATATCAGAAATAAGAATGTAAAAGAATGTATAAATCTGATTGGACTCAAAGGGTTTGAAAAAGCCTACCCCCGACAACTCTCTGGAGGGATGAGGAAGAGAGTTGACCTGGGTCGTGTCTTAGCGAATGATCCCCGAATTCTTTTGATGGATGAACCATTTGGATCCTTGGATGCCATGACAAAAGAAAATCTTCAAATAAAATTAATTGAAATCTGGGAAATATCCAAAAAAACGGTCATTTTTATTACCCATGATGTTGAGGAAGCTCTTTTTTTAGGAGATCGAGTGGCAGTTATGCATCATATTCAACGTGGTGGAGCTTTTAAAATTTTTCATGTTCCATTTAAGCGTCCTCGGGGACTTTTTTTAAAAGAAGATATTGAGTTTCAACATATGAGACGAAATCTGGTTGAAGAATTCCGTATTGTTGAAGTTCAAAATTGTTCCAATCCCGCGGAGGTTCTCCCATTATGAAGAAAGGATTATCAAAGAGCCTGATCGGTATAGGAATAGCTGTTCTTATATGGAGTTTCATTACTTTAGCAACCGATTGGATACCTCCCATTTTTGTCCCAAGCCCCTTGAATATTGCTAGAGCCTATTGGGAAATGAGGAACAACTTAGGGATTGCCACCCTCATGAGTTTAGCTATAACACTCAGTGGATTTGGCATCGGACTTATTGTCGGTATAGGTTTGGGCCTTCTCATGGCTTATAGTAAGAATTTTTTAGACGCGGTAGGTCCTCTTATGGAATTTACTCGACCAGTCCCGGTCTTCGCACTTATTCCTTTGTTTATGTTGTGGTTTGGAATAGGCCTCTGGCCACAAATTTTATTAGTTGCCTTAGGAGTTTCGGCTATTCTTGGGGTTGAAACATATGAGGCGATACGGAATTTACCATTAGTCTATATTCGCGCCGCATCCAACCTGGGTGCCGATAAAAAAACTATTTTTAGGACGGTTGTGATTCCTTATATTTTTCCCCATCTTATCGGGGCGATTCGAGTTGCGGCCGCAGCCTCCTGGGGATTGGATGTTGCAGCTGAATTTATGGGGGTTCAGGTTGGGCTTGGCTACAACATGATTGTTCAACAAATCTATTTAAATACAGCGGGAATTTTAGCTATTGTTTTTATTTATAGTGCTTTAGCTATTGCACTTGATCAAGTTATTCGTCGCATAGAAACTAAACTAACATTCTGGACGGAGAGAAGTAAGATTTCTTTTGAAAAAGTCTGCTAACCATAAATATTTTTAAAAAGGAGATATGAATTATGATCATTGACTCTCACACCCATCTCATCAGAAAGAAAAATTTTGATGCTAAAACCTACACCAAACTGGGAATGAAAGTCCCAGAAGACACTCCGCTTGAGCAACTGGTGGGGTGGATGAAAGAAGCAGGTGTAAAAAAAGCGGTGGTTATGGGTCAGGACATGACCCGGATTTGGAAAACGACTTTCGGTGAGGAATATGTGTTGGAAGCCTATCGACGTTATCCCGATTTTTTGATCCCTTTAGCAAGCATTGAACCAATAGATGAAGCCAACCGTTTTCATAAAGCGAATTTTGATTACTTTCAGAAAGCGATCAATGAGTATGGTTTCCGAGGAGTATTAATGACACCACCTTATGGTCAATTCCATTCCAACGATAAAACCGTCTATCCTTTTTACGAGTTTGCCCAGGAAAAAGGAGTTGTTGTCCAGTTCCATCATTCAGCTCAAATGGGACCGGCTATTCTCGCCCCTACCAAATACGCATCAATGTTTAACCTCAACGATATCATCATAGATTTTCCCGATCTCACTTTTATTGTAGAGCACCTGGGGTATCCCTGGAGTGAACATCTTTTTGTCCTCATGGCCAATGATAAAAACCTCTGGACCGATCTTGCCATGACCTACGAAAGAAAACTCTGGGTGACCTGGAATCTGGTTCTCGCCAAACAGTATGGGGTCATCGACCGGGTGATGTACGCTTCCGACTATGTTGCCTATAGCTATGACCTCTATTCAGCTAATCCTGCGGATGATTTCAAACGTTGGATCAATTTTGTTAAAAACGGACTCAATGAAATTTGCATTCAATGTGGTTGGCCGACCTTTACCCAGGACGAAATCAACGGATTCCTGTGGAAAAATGCGGCGAGATTATACAATATCGAATTTGAATAAAATGCTTTTTCCGTGTCTCAAATATCAATTCAAGGAGGTGATATGACTAGTATTTTTCTGGTTGTTCCGATTAAAAAGAATAAATAATCTGGATGATGGTAAATCTCTTGAATTTCTATTCAATAAATAATCTGAGGGGGAATAAGAGCATGAAATCATGGAATAAGTTCATAGTTGTGACTATTATTATTGGTATTCTGTTATTGGCAACGGTGGCTGTTTTCGCTGAGGAACAAAAAGAATTCACTAAGGTACGAATTGGAGTACCACCGTATTCCATGTACCAAATCTTCTATGCTGCTAAAGACTTAGGAATAGCAAAGGAATTCGGTCTCGAATTGGAAATTAGGGAATTCACAGCGACGCTTCCTGCAGTGCAGGCGCTTATTCGGGATGATTTGGATATTTCAGGCAATTGTATCGCCGAACATCTAGTTGCTCTAAAAGGAGCACCCATGGTAAAGAGCTTCTCAACAGTGGGATTTTTTAAGGGATTTATTTTTGTAGGAAGAAAAGATAAAATAAAACCTATTTCAGAACTAACCAAAGAGATGGGTCCAGAAAAAGCTAAAGAATATCGTTTGAACGAATTTAAAGGGAAAGAGTTTGCCATTATCCCTCAAAGAAA
>CAYSWT010000209.1:0-3059 GCA_964434845.1 uncultured Atribacterota bacterium
TCCCGTTCACTTAACAAAGAAAGCTACTTCTAAACTGCACTTTAATTAAGGAGGGGTTATTTATGAAAAAAACAATTTTATGGATTTGTATTTTTTCTATCTTATTTTGGGCTGGGTGTTCTCCTCCGCCTTCTCCGTCTGCTACCCCAATCCCATCCCAACTTCCTAACGCTGTAAAAAATCAGCTCGAAACTGCCATTTACAATTGGAACAAAACTTACGGCAACAATCTTCAAGCTCTGAGTTGGACCTATAAAGGAACCATTGATACCAGTAATGAAGTGACCTCAATATCAAACCAAATACTCGACCCCAATTAAGCTTGGATACCTAAAGTTAACCCCAATCAACCTCAGCTAGCAAAAGCCTTTTTACTTTCTAACCAATTGAATCTAATTCCCTTCACAACTCGTACTCAATGGGAAAATACGGTGAGAAGCCTGATTCAAACTGGAATGCACTTGGTAGAAATCAATTGGCAACAAGGAATAGAGAGTTTTACCACCCAATGCATCACCAGCGATACATCCATAGTTTATGATAATATTCTATCCAATGCGGTCTTAATTCAATCGAAGTCTAAAATCAATTGTTTAGACTATACAATTACCTGGATTTGGGGAAGCGAACGAGGAAGGATCACAGCAGATTTAAATGCGATCTGCTCGGAAACTGGTGCGCTTCTTTATTGTAACAAGAATTGTTCTGCCTATATGAGCCTTGGTTCTGCTCAAATTAACTGTAAAACCAAAGTTGTAGAGAATTGCTGTGTGCTCGAGTACAGCTGGGCTTGGGGTACACCCTTAGTCTGGATTTCTGTTAAAACCGATAATTTCACCTTAGAAACCTCGGGGCTTGGTTCTTCTGGTGAGGGAAGCGGAAGTTGTGTTGAATGCTGTGCTGGTGAAAAGGAGGATCAGGAGAGTAAAAAAACTTTCTAAATATATATCGATGAATGATACGAGATTATAGTTTAACAAGTCAGCTCTAACCATATCCCAATATTCCTTTATCGCTTATTCTCACTTCTGCTTATGCAGGATAAACCCTTATGCTGCATAAAACAGTACCAGATGAGGATGAAAATAAATCACCCCCTCACCCTGACCCTCTCCGGTATGATCCGGAGACATAGGTAACAAAAAGGACCGGAGACATGGGTAACACTTTGTTATATTACTGGCATAGGAGGGATGCCCTATGCCATGGACGGAGGTTAACAAAGTGAACCTAAGACAAGAATTGATTTATCGTTATCTCCAAAAGGAAAAAGTCATGGATTTATGTCGAGAATATGGAATCTCTCGAAAAACCGCCTATAAGTACATTCATCGTTTTCAAACATTCGGTTTAGAAGGACTCGTTGATCGATCTCGACGTCCTCACCATCTGGTGAACAAAACGGATGACCTGACTGAACAACTTATTCTCAAAATCAAATTCGACCATCCCAGTTGGGGAGCCAAAAAGCTCAAACCCTTCCTGGAGAAACACTATCCCTATATTTCCTTTCCAGCAGTGAGCACCATCAGTGCCATCCTTGCTCGTCATGGACTGGTCAGACCACTCCCGCGCCGACTCCGGAGAAGTGTTCCAACTACTCAACTTCGAACCAGCCAAGAGCCCAATGAGATCTGGTGTGTGGATTTTAAAGGTCAATTCCAAACAAAAGACCAAAAATACTGTTATCCGCTCACTATCACCGACCACTATAGTCGCTATCTGCTTGCCTGTGAAGCTCTTGCTTCACCCAGTACTCAAGAATCGCTTCCAGTCTTCACAGAGTGCTTTTTAGAATATGGTCTTCCCCGGGTGATCCGCAGTGATAACGGGAGCCCGTTTGCGTCCATCAGAGCTCCCTATGGACTCACCCAACTTGCAGTGTGGTTGGTGAAACTGGGCATCATCCTCGAACGGATTGACCTCGGTCATCCTGAACAAAATAGTCGTCATGAACGGATGCACCGCACCTTAAAAGAAGAAGCATGCCGACAACCAGCCTCCCATCTTCTGACCCAACAAGAACGCTTTGAAACCTTCAAGACGGTCTACAATACCCAACGACCCCATGAAGCCTTGCATCAGGAAACCCCAGCTTCCTGGTACCACAAAAGTGATCGACTCTTTCCGAAAATCGTGAGTGATTGTGAATATCCTCATCATACTTTCACTCGTAAAGTCGATCCCTCGGGACGGATCTCTCTCAATGGAAACCGCAAGGTAAGAATCAGTAAAGTCTTCACTGGTGAACTCCTAGGATTAAAAGACTATAATGATTACTGGCTGGTTAGTTTCTCTACTTATGATATTGGTCATATTCATAAAAAGACCCTCACCTTTGAATCAATGGAAATTCAAGATGATTAAACAAAGTGTTACCTATGTCCTTAGACTAAAATGTAACCTATGTCCCTGTTCGTTCATCCCCCACGAAGGGGCGAGGGGAAAAAGAAGCTCTCCCTTTAAAAAAGGGGCGAGGGGGATTTGAATTTTTTGTTGCTCCGTCATTGCAGAGGAGCCCAACCGTTTTTTTTGGTTGGACGACGTGGCAATCTCACTTACCCATTTTGTCAATCTAATGAGTCCGGTGTTATTGCCGGACGAAGTGAGAATCTCATCTAATGCTACCGGTGTCATCCTGAGGCTTCATTTTATGAAGCCTTGAGAATCTCATCTTTTATCATTGAATGGTTTTTTCATTTTCCCAATTTCACAATTACGCAGCTTCTACAAAATTCAAGAATCAAGATCTGACCCCAGATTTTTTCTTTATTTTTTTCCGTTGTAAATTCATTTAAGGATATGATAAATCAAGCCCCTATAAGAGATTTAAAAAATGCCGTCATCCTGAGCCCTCGTTTTTCGAGGGCGTGAGGATCTCATCTTTTAGCTTTATTCTTAATTTCTCTAAACTAAAGCTTTTTTTCATAAATTCAAGAATCAAGACCTGACCCCAATTTATTCATTGTTAAAATCCAATCGGGGTATATTGATAATAAAAAAGATCACATCTGTCCAAAATAGCTTTTTCACATTGAAAGGGGAGTCCCAATCGGGTA
>CAYSWT010000210.1:0-3057 GCA_964434845.1 uncultured Atribacterota bacterium
TTTTTCGTGAGCATTTCTCCGATTATTGGTATACTTTCAGTTTAGCGTTTATAGATATCCCTGCTTTCTTCCAATGGATACGACTGAAGGCTGATGTCGTCCAAAATCAGTAGTTTCACCTTCTGCATCTGGTCCATGAATCGGGTATACCGGTTTTCATTTTTTGCATCCTGGATTTCAAGCAGGAGTTCGGGAATCCGAAAGTACTTCACGGTATAGCCCTGGCGGCAGGCATTATTCCCTAGATCACATGCCAGAAACGATTTCCCGCTTCCGGTTTTTCCTGAAATGACGACATTTAGTTTCCGAGCGATGAACATACCGGTAGAGAGCGTTTGGATGGTTTTTTTATCGATTTTTCGATCTTGCATATAGTCAATATCCTCGATGCAGGCATTGACGCTCAGTGATGCCTGATGCAGAAGCCTCTTGATCCGTAAGTTTTTCCTGGATAACCATTCTTTTTCGACCATGATTCCGAATCGGTCCTCAAAGGAGAGTGCTTGCAGAGTTGGATCCGGATCATTAAAAATTTGGGCCATAATCTTAAGTTTTTCTCCTGTTGGAGAGTTAAGCATGGATTCCACCTCCGGCGTAGGCACGACTTCCCCGTAGGTTTTCATGGAGGATGATGGTATCATTTTGTTTTTTGGGGATACTCGGAACACACTGTTTGAGAATGATGCTGAGATATTTGAAGGAACAGGTGTTTTTATCTAAGGCGATCCGGCTTCCGGCCTCCATGATGTGAGCGGGATAGCTTTGACCAAGACGCATGATTCCCATGCACGCCCGATAACTTTGGAATGGAAAGTCACGGCTTTCCAGCACCTTTTTGATGAGCTCACCGGTATTGGGTCCGATGGTGTCCGCCCACGACAGAAAACGATCCGGGCTCCACCCAGAAACTGCCTGGTGTTCCGCCGGCATATGTTCGGCCAATGTTGTGTACCGTTTCCATGGATGCTCATTCCGCGGATGGGTAGCGACTCTTTCGCTTCCGATAAAGATTTCAATGGTTTTGTTCGTAGCCCGTACCGAGCAGCGACGGTTGACATAGGAGTAATGGACGCTGTAGAAAAAACCATCATATTCAACGTGGTCATTGAACGCAACTCTGGTTTCCTTCCAGTTGGCATACTCATATTTGATGAGTGGAAGCGGCTGGAGATAGGGTTTATCAATTCTTTCAAAAGCGGTTTTCCAGTTGCCGGCTATCTTTTGGAAAGGTCGATGAATCAACTTCACCAGTTCTTCGCCAATGGCTTGGTTGACTTCATACCGGCTGAAAAACGGTCGGTTCCGCAGAGCAGCAATGATTCTTCGGGAAACAATACCAACCATGTTTTCATCAGCAGCTTTGTCTTTTGGTTTTCCCGCTCGTGCTGGGAAAATGATTGTCCGATAATGCCTTGCCATCTCCTGGTAACTTTTATTTAAGATGGGATCTTCCAAACCAGGTGTGATGACTGCCGTTTTGGTATTATCCGGTATGGTTATTTTTGGCACACCACCAAAGAAATCATAGGCTCTGAGGTGGGCATCAATCCAGTTGGCAATCTTGGTATCTCTGTAGGCATACATGAACGGATAACTGCTGGCTGGAAGAACGGCAACAAAGAGGTAGGCCGGCCTTATCTCTCCACTGGTTATATCTCGATAAGAGAGAGTTCCTCCCGCCCAGTCAACCTCCATTTCTTCGCCGGCTTTATGCTCCTTATGGAAAGAGATTTTATGATTGATCTTAAACTTTCGGTACCGATCGCAGAATTGGGTATACATGATCCCATCGGGATATTTCTCCTTGTATTCTTCCCATAAAAGCATCAACGTCACGTGCTTTTTCTTCATTTCATAGAAGATCGATTCCATGTCTGGCTCAGGAGGTGATGGTTTCGTTTTTGCCGGTGGGTAAAGTAATGACATCAATTGCTTGTCGCTTTGCTCAATGGGCCAAGCTATTCCAGCCTTTTCTGCCCTGGCAAGAATTTCTGCTACCGTTGTCTTACCGCAGTAACAGGCTTGACCAATTTCCCTTAAGGATAGTCCTCCTTCATGCTTCAATCTTAATATTTCTCTTGCTTTCAGCACATCTAGCCTCCTCATCGAGTGGCCCCCTTTAATCAAGCTGATTAAAGAGTACCAGTCATTTTACTCACTCGACAAGGTGTCCAGATAGTCCGTTACGCTGTCCAGATGTTTCCGGAATCAGTGTCCGGATGTGGCCGAAATTTGCAGCCTCCCTGCTTATCGGAGAAAAACCCTGGTCGAGCCATCTACCTGGAGGCTCTAGAAGAAGCCCGTTTGCTTCTCGATCACATCGAACGTACCGAGAAGATGGTGAAAGATTTCGAACAGAAAATCAAGGCCGTCCTTCCCAGTCAAAAAGACGCCCTGCTCCTTTTGAGCATCCCTGGCCTGGGGCCGGTCTCGGCTACCACCATTCTCACCCAGATGAAAACCATCGACTGTTTCCCCAACGAAGCCAAATTCGCCGGGTATTGTGGTCTCGGTCAGCTCGTTTTTCAAAGCGGAGAACAGGCTCCGTGTATCAAAAAACGCATCATGTACAACTGAACTCTCAAAGGAGTCTTCATCAATGTGACCTTCTCCGCCATCAGTAAAAGCTGTTTGGCTCAGACCTACTACCACAAGAAACACCGGGAGGGGAAGACCCATCGCCAGGCACTATTACGTTTAGCCCGGTACTATGCCCGGATCGTCTATTAAGTTTTGAAAAAGCAAAAAACCTATCAGGAGATCGGTTGTGAGCGAGAAATAGCGTTATAGATTTTAAATAAAGCTTCCTTCTCGTTTTAAAATGAATAACATCCTCTTCAACACTGATTGATTGGTGGAGACCATTGAATACTGGAAAAGGGAATTGGCCACCGACTCCACCGAGATTATAAATAATAATTTTTTAGAATGGGATATTACAAAAAATGTAGCGATCGAACTCTTCTCAACCTATCTTTATCCAAAGGGAGAAGTTTTTTTAAGCCTTTCCAATTCTACAATTTCATAGTTCTATTCGACTTAAGGTATATTAATGAT
>CAYSWT010000211.1:0-3047 GCA_964434845.1 uncultured Atribacterota bacterium
TCAATATAAAAATGAAGACTTTTTGAATCAATGGTATTTAAAACATCATACAAAATATAATAATCTTCCATATTGAGCTGAGCATCATAAATTGGTTTTGATAATGAAGCGGCGTAAACTATCATGAATGTATTTTGCTACTGATTATATTGACTAATGAGTTTCAATAATTCATTTTCTAAATCAATTGAATTCATTTTTTTTGATAGATATTCGTCCATGAGACTCATTTAACCAGCTCCTTTATACATTTTTATCTAAAGTATAGATGGCTTTTCTTTATCTTTTCTTACCACCCCTGACTTAGCCATCTTTTCCTTTCCTCATCATTTAAAACCTTTGAGCAGGATTCCCAATCGACCGGTTTGATATGGTGATATTTGATCTCGAATGGATGCTCTTGAGGGAGAGCGTCGATAGTTTCTTTGGCTTTTTGGATTTCACCCAGTGCCATATCGATCCAAACATCCTCAAGGATATCAGGGATCTGTCCAAAGAGCCCATAGATATGCTCCAAACGCTGAGAGAGGAGCTGATGAACCCGGTCTTCTACCGAATCTTTGTAGCGAAGGTTATAGATAAAAACCGTATCACGTAGTTGGCCAATCCGTTGAATCCGGCCTTTCCGCTGTTCAAGACGGGTAGGATTCCATGGAAGGTCGAGATTGATCAGCGTACCAAGACGTTGCAAATTGATACCTTCACTGGCAGCATCAGTTCCGAGCAGGAGTCGTATTTCACCAGATTGAACCCTTCTTTTTAATTCATCACGTGACATTTTTGTAAAAAGATTCTCTTTCATAATCCCGGAACGATTTCCACCTGCATAGATACCGATTGGTTCTTCTGGTATATCTGTTGAGAGGTGTTCAGCCAACCATTGAATGGAATCATAATATTGTGAAAAAACAATACAACCCAATTGAAGCCAATTACGATTGAACAAACAATTCTGCACCACGGAATATTTGGGATCTCTTTCCTGATTAGCTTCTAAAGCGTCTATAAATTGAATGAGAACGTCTCTTTCCTCGTTCGTGAGATTTCTCAATAAGGAGATCGCCTCGGGATCCTCTTCTTCGTCTTCTAAAGTTGGTGCCCATTCTTTTAGCAAATTCTCGGCAGTGACCTTTCCGGCATAAATAGTACTCCCCATACGACGCAAAAGAAGAGTTTTTAAAAATCCCGATGCTTGAAGTCTCATTCCAAGCAAGTGACAGAATTTCTCAGCCAGTTGGTAAGCATCTCGAAGGTAGGGTGGAAGGGTGATAGCATCCTGGTCCCTTTCACCCAAGAGCTCTACTTTGACCGGTTTCAGATAGGGTTCGTGAGTTTCTGGATCAAAGGTCGTTTCAAGATATTCTCGAGTTCGACGGACAATATGCCGAATAAATGGATTATGTTCTAAGCCAAATTTTTGGGCTATTTTCTTTACCCGACTTCGATCATGAGGTTCAAGTTTCTCCCAATCACTCCCTGAAGCTACCGGGTGATCCTCAGCAAGGCATAGTGTTCGACGTAAAATTTCAAAATCATGGCCTTCATCGTTTCCTGGTAATGGATTTCGAATCCAACTCCACAATTCTATTTCATCATCTGGGAGTTCAGCTTTCCCCATCGCAACTGCAATGGCTTGGCTAGGATGCCGCCACTCGCTCCATGCATTTCCTAAAACATTTTCCCGGCTTATAGAAAGAACATTGAGGAGATCCCAGGCTTCAACCGGATACATTTGAACCGGTGTTGCTGTTGCCAAAAGAATGCTTTTCGTTTTCCCAGCAATTTCATAAAGAAACTGGAGGAGATGGTTGGGGTCGGGTTTTTCGTCTTCCATTTCCCATCCTAAATTTCTCCTTCTGGTTCGATGGGCTTCATCAACGATAATACATTCGTAATGAAGACTTTTTAAAGGTTCAACGACTTCAGAGCGACTGGTTATGAGTCCCTGAGAGATGATTCCAATACGGCGTGGACAACGGATAATGCTTCCCATGCTGCCATTTGGATATTCGATTCCATTTTCATCAATCCATTGTTTGCCATTCCATACCGCTGAAGGGAGATCGAGAAGAGTTTTCATTTCATCCTGCCACTGGGAAAGCAAGGTTTTAGGTGCAATAATGAGTATTGGATCATCTCCAACCAATGCCATGAGCTCAGCAGACATAGCCAGCTGGAGTGTTTTTCCCAAGCCAACCTGGTCGGCGAGAACCAACCGAGCACCATATGGGCCGCGATGGGCATCAAATGCCAGTTTAACAAAATATTTCTGATGTTCCCAAAGACCAGCTTCTTTGCGATAAACTGGAGACTCAATAATAGGAGATGCTGGATGAGGATCTTTTTGTTTTTTCCATTCTTCAATGACAGGAATTTCGCTTCTTTCGGCAATGCGACCAATATCTTGGATAACAAACTCAGCCAATGGCACAGCACAAGGATGATTCCAAAGGGTATTGAATTCTTCTTCAACCCAAATCACTGCTTCGGTTGAGTCATCAACCCATATCAATTCATAGTTCAGCTCCCAACCCTCACGGGTTTCATTAGTACTCCCCAAAAATGAAAGTTTTTGCCCATCAGCGCGAGTGATAACTCCGGCTTTGCCATGGAGGAGACCAAACTTCTCTCGAGGCAGAACACGCACTTGAATTTTCCCCGATTGCAGAAAATCAAAGAGTCTTTGGAAGCGATTTTTAGGCGCAGAAAGCTTTTCTGGTTCTGAAGCACACCATTCTCTCCTCATAGCATAGGCCGCAGCCTTAGCAGTTTCCACATCACGCACATTCAAGTCAGAGTTGCAAACGATACGAATCTTTCCTGATACACTTTCGAGCATTTCACCTGCCACTTCTAATAGCGATGAGCTAAAATATCCAGCAATCCGATCATAATGAAGTGCCCCTTTGAGAGCGTCAGCGAGAAAAGATTGAGTCAGTTTGGTTCTCAGTGAAGAATACCGTTGTATCATAAATTGTCCCCATTTTTCTATTATTCACTTTGATGCATTATTGAAATATTCAAATCGCATTCAAAATTCCTTTTCC
>CAYSWT010000212.1:0-2981 GCA_964434845.1 uncultured Atribacterota bacterium
GAATTCTGGCTATATCCTTAGGCGGGAACTACCTAAACTTTCTTAATTTTGAAGAAGTCAGAAGAAATCTTTAATTTTAAATCAGTATTTTTGGAACTTTTTAGAAAACCAATAAAAGGTATTCTCAAAAAAAGGCACATCCCCCTCAATGGGGGAATTTTGAAGATGACATTATTGCAATTCCAGATAGGAATGTCTCACAACGCTGACTTTCTTAATCGTTTCTAAAAACCCGTACCCGCTTTAAAGATAGGTTGATTTCATGGTGAAAAGAATTTTGGATTTGCTTTTGGGAATCATAGGACTTATTCTTACCTCTCCTCTTTGGCTATATATCATCATTCGGATTAAAAGCGAAGATCACGGTCCAGTTTTTTTCATTCAGGAACGAGTTGGGAAAGATGGCAAATTATTTCGAATGTATAAATTTCGCTCGATGGTGATGGGAGCCGAGCAAAAGGGAGCAGGAGTGTTCGTGAGCGCCGAGGACAAAAGGATTACCAAGATTGGACGATTTATCCGAAAAACCAGCATCGATGAGTTGCCGCAGCTCATTAATGTTTTAAAAGGGGAAATGAGTATAGTTGGACCTCGACCTACCCTTGAGTATCAGGTCAAGCGGTATAATGAACGACAGAGGAGAAGGCTATCGGTAAAGCCGGGGATTACCGGTTGGGCACAAATCAATGGGCGCAACACCATGACCTGGCCAGAAAAGATCGAGCTGGATCTGTGGTATATTGATCACTGGAGTATCGGATTGGATTTCAAGATTATTGGGAAAAGTATCTGGTCAGTGTTGAAACGGGAAGGGATTTATTCGGAGGAAGGGATTGTCGTCGATGACATCTCACGAATTGAGTCAAAATGAATATCCTTTTTATATTTATGGAGCAGGTGGTCATGGAAAGGTTGTTTTAGAAGCTGCGATTTCAAACAATTATTTCATAAAAGGGTTTTTTGATGATGATACAAATAAATGGAATAGTAATATTTTTGGTTATCCGGTGTTCGGTGATATATCTTTTCTTGATTGTCAGAATAAAGAAGAAATACGAATCATTGTCGCAATTGGAGATAATAGGTTACGATATTCAAAGGTGAGCGAGTTCAATCAAAAAAGATTGAGATTTCAATCGGTGATTCATAAACAAGCTATAATTTCTTCGTTTTCTACCATAGGGCAAGGATCGATGGTTATTGCTGGTGCAATTGTAAACATTGGAACTTGTATAGGTCACCACGTCATTATTAACACTGGTGCAACCGTTGATCATGACTGTACAATAAGCGATTTTGTCCATGTTGCTCCCGGAGTTCATCTTGGGGGTGAAGTGCAGGTGGGTGAAGGAACATTGGTTGGCATTGGTTCGGTAGTCAAACCCGGAGTGAATATCGGTTCTTGGTCGATCATTGGGGCAGGGGCAGTGGTGACTCAAGATATTCCTGACCGATCGGTAGCGGTTGGAGTGCCGGCTCGAGTCACTCGTAAAATAGAAACATGAAGATCAATATCCCTCTTTCTCGACCCGACATTGATGATGATGATATTTACTCGGTCGTTTGTGTATTAAAAACGCCTTATTTGA
Source organism: uncultured Atribacterota bacterium (assembly GCA_964434845.1). Lineage (GTDB taxonomy): Bacteria > Atribacterota > Atribacteria > Atribacterales > Atribacteraceae > CAYSWT01. The sequence continues at coordinate 1,590 of CAYSWT010000212.1, forward strand.
GCATTGGTCCGAAACTCGTCGAATTTGAGACCAAGATGGCGCAATATGTGGGGAGAAAGTATGCAATTGGGGTCAATAGCGGGACCAGCGCGCTCCATTTGATCATACGATCGTTAGGAATAGGCGAAGGGGATGAGGTGATTACCACCCCCTTTAGTTTTGTAGCATCAGCGAATTGTATTTTATTCGAAGGAGCACGACCAGTTTTTGTGGATATTGAAGAAGAGACGTTGAACATCAATCCCGAGCTTATTCAAAAAGCTGTTACGAAGAAGACAAAGGCATTATTGCCGGTTGATATATTCGGTCATCCTTGTGATTGGGATGCGATTTTAGAGATCGTATATCGAAATGGGTTAGTTGTAATAGAAGATTCCTGCGAAGCTTTAGGTGCCGAATATCGAGGTCAGAAATGTGGGACATTTGGAGTCGCTTCGGCTTTTGGGTTTTATCCAAACAAGCAAATTACGACCGGCGAAGGCGGGATGATCGTCACTGATGATGAAGTACTTGCAAATTTATGCCGAAGCTTGAGAAACCAGGGGCGAGGCGATGATATGAGCTGGCTCGATCATGAACGGCTTGGATATAATTATCGTCTCGATGAGATGAGTGCGGCCTTGGGAGTGAGTCAACTCAGGAGAATTGATGACATACTCAATAAACGTGCACAAGTTGCTGATCAGTATATTTCAAGACTCAAGGAGATTGATGAAGTTATCCTTCCCAAAATAAATTCAGACGTGAAAATGAGCTGGTTTGTTTTTGTGGTGAGGCTCAAAGATGGTATTGATCGGGATAAAATCATGGGTTTTTTGAAAGAGAAGGGGGTAGCATCGAAACCCTATTTTCCGCCGATTCATCTCCAGCCGTTTTATGTGAGACAATTTGGGTTTAAAACGGGAGATTTTCCGGTTACTGAAAGAGTTTCGCGGCAATGTTTGGCTCTTCCTTTTTATGGATCATTATCAAGTGAGAATATTGATTTCATCATTGATATTTTAAAACAAGCAATCCTATCCGGTAAATACAGTGACGTGTAAAATATTCAATAATAATCTGTCAAGGCAAGACCGGCAGCCTACGGCGTACAATTGAAAATGTGAAAGGGTTAAATATTACGCTTGGGTGCTTTTACCAAGTATTTTTTTGTTATTCCTTTTGTTCTTAATCTTACGCTATGGGCTGATTGGACTCCTCGCCTTGACAGATGAACGCTCTGCGATGCCCCTTCCAAGAGAAGACTTGAAAAGATAAAGGTATACCCTCATTGATCCACCCTTAGTCTTTTCAACCTTTCACATTTCACTGCCCCTCTCGTTAATGCTTTTTTGAGTTTGGCAAGTGCCCGGTCGCGGTAGGTACGGACGCTGCTGCGGGAAATTTCGAGCT
>CAYSWT010000213.1:0-2909 GCA_964434845.1 uncultured Atribacterota bacterium
TAAAAGTTTTTTAGGGAAGGATTGGGAGGATAAAAAAATAAAAGAGATTTTGGAAAAAGATAACAAATCAACTGGTAAATGAGCAAAGAACAAGATTTACAGCCTATTCCTGTTATGATATATTTAAAATTGGCAACTGAGCAATTCACATGAAAACCGTTTTTTAGTACCGGTATAGGTTATGAATATTATTCAAACTAATGCTACTATTGACATAAGTTACCAATCTAACCCGAGTATGTAAATAATCTGGTTCATATCAAACTTCCACATATTATCCTATAGTAAATGTCATTGCTGGAAAATAGCTGGAGAGGAGGGATATTCACCCAAAATTGTTATTCGTTTAACTATCATTTTTCAAAGGAGGGAATTTTGATGTTGAAAAAGAATGAAATATTCCTGGTTGGATTGATTCTTTTGATCAGTTTGAGTATCGGAGTGACCTGGGCGGCGGAAATTGATTTCAGCAAAGTTCCGAAAGCGCCAAAACCGGAGAAATTAACGGTGGTTCTTTACGAACCGGTTGAGCAGAAAGCTGCGATTGAAGTTAGCAAACTATTCGAAGAGAAATTCGGCATTAAAGTTGAAGTCAACGCTATTCCTTGGTCTAACCTTCACGAGAAGATTATCGCCGACCTAACCGCTCAGACTGGAACCTATGATATCATCTTTATCCCTGGCTTATGGTCGCTCGAGTTTATTTATGCTGGTTACATTGTACCCCTCAATCAATTTTGGGATAATCCCGATTTACCGAAATTCGATATTGAGGATTATCCGGCCAGCGTTGTCAATCTGGTTTCCCAAGATGGAAAAATCTTCTGGATTCCTCATCACGGAACTACCCAGATCCTTTTCTACCGCAAGGATTTGTTTGAAGCCGAAGGATTGAAACCGCCCGAGACCTATGACGAGTTGTTTGAAATCGCCGCGAAATTTACCAATAATCCCAAGTATCCCGATGTATGGGGATTTGGAACCACTCCGAAACAAGGTGAATACGCCTCCAGTACCTGGAGCACCTGGCTCTGGTCGTGGGGCGGTGATTATTTCGATGATAAGTGGAATCCCATTTTCAATAATGAAAAAGGAGTGGCTTCATTAGAAGCGTATGCTGAGGCGGTCAAAAAATTCTCACCGCCGGATTCGCCTAACTGGGGAAATGAAGAAGCCGGGGCCGCTTTTCAACAAGGGAGACTGGCCATGCTTCAAATGTGGCCCTATCTCGGAGCAGCCATGGAAGATCCCAGCCAATCCAAGGTGGTTGGCAAAGTCGGTTATGCTCCGTTGCCCAAAAAGGAACTTCGCTTCCCGAGGTTAGGATCATGGGGTGGAACTATTTCCAAATTCTCGAAAAACAAAGAATGGGCCTATATGTGGCTGGCGTTTTACAATAGCAAGGAAAATACCGATAACATCCTGGTCCCATCCGGTGTAGCTGTTGACCGATTATCGACAGTGAAAGAACTGAAAGATAAGATTCTCTGGCAAGAAGCCGTCAATTTGAGCTTTGAATATACCAAAGAGAGACCGGGCATTCCGGAAATCACTCCTATCATCGACGTCTGGGGTCTGGCGGTCTCTAAAGTTGTTACCGGTCAAGCCGACGCCAAATCCGCTCTTGACGAAGCCGCAGTGAAAGTTCGCAAGATTTTAGAAGATGCTGGGTATTATGATTAAGGATTATGAGCAGGCAGCCGGTAGAAGTCAGTATACCTTCTACCGGCTGTTTTTTCTTTTATTATATACTCCATACCAGGCAAAGGTCTTAACAGTTGGAAAGGATGAATCATAATATGCGGTTCAAATCCGTATATCATGTTACTTCCCCTGTAAAAGTGATGAATAATGGCAGTTTTAGTTACAGTGAAAGAACGACTCCCTTCTGGATGTTGACGCCGGTTTTAGCGGGATTGGCGATATTGGTTTATTTTCCCTTATGCAGTACAGTAGTCCTTTCCTTTCTACGATATTTTTGGAATAAACCTCAACAACCTATTCGCTGGGTTGGTCTAAAAAATTATATCGATATCTTTTCCGAATCCTTATTTTGGCAAGCGTTTAATAATACCGTTATCTTTATGGTGGTATCCACCAGCCTGACAATACTCATCGGATTAGGAATCGCTATTTTAATCAGCCGCGATTTCCCTGGGAAAAGTATTTTTATCTCCCTCATCTTACTTCCCATGATGATTTCTCCGGTAGCTGCTGCCTTGTCGTGGAAGTTTTTATTTGATGGAGAATGGGGTGCGGTGAACTATTTTGTGGGATGGTTTGGTATTTCCAAACAAGCCTGGCTGGCTGATCCCAGGTTGGCTCTTCCCGCCATCATCGTTACCGATATCTGGTTGAACGCTCCTTTTGTATTTTTAGTTATGTATACCAGTTTACAGGCTCTTCCCCAAGAACCTATAGAAGCCGCTCGGATTGATGGAGGATCGGGGTGGCAAATATTTTCCAGAGTTATTCTTCCTCTATTGGCGCCCAACTTCCTTCTTATTCTGGTTATTCGCTTAATGGATACCTTCCGGGTATTTGATTTCATCTACGTCATGACCAGCGGCGGTCCGGGGGGCCGAACCGAAACCATCGGTTTTTTGAGTTATGAGCGAACTTTTCGCCATTTCAATATGGGTCAAGGATCAGTCATCGCCATCTTTCTCTTATTAACAGTTCTTTTCCTGTCGTGGTATTTCATCAAAACACTCCGTCTGCAATTACAAGAGCAGGCAAAGTAGACCACCATGCTGCTCCGCAGCGCCATAGGATATGGAAACACCAAAATGTTGAGGTGTTGAGAGGTTGAGTTGTTGAGTTGAAAAAGATCAAAAGATGAGATCCTCACGCCATACTCTTGAATTCTTTCTCCAAGTGTATACATGTTGTTTCGAATTTTTTTATCT
>CAYSWT010000214.1:0-2907 GCA_964434845.1 uncultured Atribacterota bacterium
TTATTTTTTTCAACTCAACAACTCAACCTCTCAACACCTCAACATTTTGGTGTTTCCATCCTCACCTGGTGCCACAACGTGGCATGAGGGTCTATCCTGGAAATACAGTGAATCGTAAGTAGTGAGTCGTGAGCAGTTTATAGGTTGAAAAAATATAAAATGTAAAACCTAAAAAAAAAGATCGCCAGTATTTTCATATTCACATGGTGGCACAAAGTGGCATGGACGTCTATTCTGGAGACGCATCCACGGGCTTGATAAATCAAGCCCCTACAAAAGATTTTTTTGTAGGGTCGCAAATTTATTGCGCACGTCTTTTTACTTCTCCCTTTGGATAAAGGGAGAAGTAAGAGGGATTCGATTGGTTAACCATCAGACTCAAATCCCCCCATGACCCCTTTGCTAAAAGGGGGAAAACAAGTGAATTGTATTTCCATATTTACCTGGTGCCGTATGACGGTGTGTCTGATTATCATTTACTTAAATTGTATGCCGGTAAGAGTGGATATCATCCAAGCCTGGGATGGGTTGTATTGTTCGGCAGGAATGATGATAATAACCAGCACCGGTGTTCCGAGATAGGAGGTGAGAAGCATTGCGTAATTCATATTGTTTTGACTGAAGCTGTAAATTTTTACCTGAGCTTGCCGGTTCCCAGCGTTTAAGGTCGTTTCAGCCCGGAAGCTTTTTCCACCAGCCAGACCGCTCACCATGTTTTGGGCTTCCATTTCTGAGGGGAAATTCATCAAATAGATTTCACCGTTATTTGGACTCGTAAAGACTACACCATTTTGAATGTCCTGTTTTTTTGTTGAGCCAGAGGGAAGCGGAATACTAAATAAACCATTTGGATCCTGATACCAGTTTCCGGTTGAAGGGTGTTGTGGAGTGGGTGAGGTATAGACGTCTATCTGGGGTGAAGCTGGGGTTGGTATGATTGGTTGAGGGATGGGTGCTCCCTGAGCTGAAACAGTTGAGAGCGCTTGCATGAATGTCGCTTCTAAATTGGGGAAATCGTTTTAGGTACAGTAAAAGAGAAATGTATAAGCTTTGTTTCCAAGAATAACGAAAGTAGCCATCGCTTTAAGCAGAACATTATTGGTTGTAAAGAGGAAGTCATGGCGTAGGGCTGGGAGACCGGCTAAACTGGTGTTGATAGTTTGTTGAGGAACATACCCATTAAAAAGTGGTGGTTTTAAACGACTTTCTTGGAGGTAGCTGAGGTAATCCTTTAAATCGAGTGGGGAGGAAAGATTTTCGAGGACGACGATGTACTCAGCAACTACAATATTTTGTTGATTGGCGAATTGAAAATATGCGATTTGGGAAGGATCATCAGATTGTTGTGGAATCCATCCCGGAGGTGGGTTAACGACCAAGCTTTGAGGAGCTGGAGCCATGGTTGGAATCGGGGTTGCAAGTGGGGTTGGCAGAGGAAGTGCCGTGGTCTGAGGAGTGGGAGTAAGGATTGGCATTAATGTTGGTTTAGGAATGGAAATCATAGGGGTTGGAGTTTGAGGCACTAAAATGGTTGGAACAGGGGAAGTAGGAGAAGGGGTAGCAACGATTCCACTGATGGTTAATTGTCCGAGTCTGGTTAACACCTCGGCTCCCTGAAGAGCAGGATTCAGTTGAGCATATTCATATGCAACTGAACCATCTTGGTTTTTAATAATCGGGTCGGCACCCGCATCTAAAAGAGTCTCGATAATAGCTGGTTTTGAATTCAAACTAGCGGCTCGAATGAGGGCGGTATCGCCCTTTTTGTTCTGAGCATTAATGTCTATTCCCTGGCTGAGGAGGTACTTAATAACCTCTGGATCATTTCCATCGTCTGCTACAATCATCAAGGCGGTATTACCATCTTTATCACGAAGGTTAAGGTCAACCTGTCGTTCCTTTATAAACGCTTCAATATCAGTTTTGTTACCAGTGATAAGGGTAGCGATAAAAAAGGAGTCAAGAAAAGCTTCAGATTGAGCACTGGGAGTTGATTCGACTAAGGGAGACGCTTCGGGAGGCGCTGATGTTTCAGGAAGGAGAGTGGCGTCAGTAGGGAGCACGCCCCCTTCATCCATTTCAAGAGCTTTATCATAAAAGAGGTCGATATTAAAATAAAAATCCCGGGTTTCGCCAGTTTCCGGATTTTTGGCACTGATTAGGTCAAATCTTTTCCCATCTTTTTCAATGAGTGTTTGAGATTCTTTTTCAAACCCCAAAACATCCAGAACATTATATTCTTCTTCAATATCAATAACGGTCATAGCCGTTTCAGGACTTTTGCCGTCTCCGGATCGAATAATCGAATCGACTAAATTAAAAAAGACATCTTCATAAAATTTTTGCTTTTGGGTATCACCTTGTTTTCCGTATATCTCTGAAAAAATATAATGGGTCATACTCCGTAAGTAATTGATTTCCAGGATCGAATTTCCGATTTGTAAAGCTTCTTCATACTTTCCATCTTTATAGGCTTTCCACATTTGGTTTTCCTTATCTCGTAGCTCCGTCATCGTTTGGTAGGGATTGTAGGTAGGAAGTTGGGTGAAAAGCATTCGTAGCTCGGTGAAGTTTATTTTGACATCGCCATTTTTCAGATGATTGAGGAGGGCTTGATAATCACTGGAGGGGGTGTTTTGGGCAATTCCATGGCTAACGAGGAAAAGAGTAACGAGGGAGAAGATCAATAAAAAAGACCAAAAACGAGAGATTCCTGAAGAACGAGACATAATATTTCCCTCCTTAAATTTAATTGAAAATAGTTTAGTAATGGTAAATTTTGATGAAAGGATATCAAAATTATTGTATCATTCTACTTAGTAAAAACCAAAAAGGAAAGGTTTATTGAGTAGAGTCCATATAATTGTGTAAAATGGAAGAGCCATTTTCAAAAACCTCGGTTAGAAT
>CAYSWT010000215.1:0-2895 GCA_964434845.1 uncultured Atribacterota bacterium
ATGTATCACAATAGAATTGATATATTCGGCGAAACGGTTTTTAAATCTTCTCTTTTGCATCGATAAAGGCAGTAATAGATCAATTAATCCCGGCGATATAAGGTTAAAAAGAGATGTGTTCCATTTGTGGGTGACCCAGTATGGTTCGTGTCTCATCTCGAATATCCCGTACTTATGCAAAGAATCGCACGGTATTTCGAACAGTTCCGATGCTGTCTTCCGTATTGTAGCGATCAATTCAACGGTGTGAGATTCATACCTATTGACAATTTCTTCCACCTTTGAATTGGTTAATTCAAATAAAACACCCATCTCGTGTTCAAAATATGATGGAACCTTTTCTGCAATAGCATTTTTAACCGTCTTCTCCGAAGGCAAGTGACCAGTCTCTTCATTGATGCACCTATCTACAATATTACCGAAGGATGTCTTGGCGCGAGTCCTTATTTCTTCGGCTTTGGTTTCAACGAAGTCATTTATCCGCTTCCTATCGCCAATGAGCAAATCTTCGGAATTTTTCTGTTGCTCGTCAATTTCAGTGAGCTTCAGGTCAAATATGGAGAGACATTTCTCCAAATCTTCCAATGGCATGCAAAAAGAGCGTACCCCAAGATTTATTCTCATTAGCACTTCAGAAACAATTACCCCTGCCTTATGTGCGGTTGATGCTCTTAAAACATTAGACTTTTCTTTTACCAGAAAATCGATAAGAAGGCTTTCCACCGCTTGCATACCACTTTCTTTCCAAGCAATAGTATCATTCTTTAGTCGAGCTTCTAGACCATGTAACGCAGAAACGCTGTATACGGGTGTTTCCAAAGGCAAATCGCAGTATTTATGAATAGTATGCCGGAAGAAATCGACTGCGATTTTACGGTCTTCAAGAGTGAGGTAATCTGCTTTATTCAAAATGAAGAAGACCCTATTTACTCGGGCAAGCACTTCTTTCAGGAAAGAAATCTCTGTCTCAGTAATCGGCGGATCCGAAGAGATAAGAAAGAAAACACCGTCGCATTGCGGAAGGAAATTCAGTGTTGTTTCCGTATTATGTCGATATGTGGAACCTATACCCGGTGTATCGATGAGTATAAGTCCACTGCTCAATGCCGGAGATGGGTGTAATATCTCGACGAAAGAGATTTCCAAGTGATTTTCCGGATTGGAGTTTTCGCTGACATAACAAGAAAGAACACTTGAAAGCTTTTCAGGACTATCTTCGATAATAATCTCATCAGGCTTTTTATTTTCAAAAACAATCCGTACTGACTTTTGTTGACTGTGACGGATAAAGGTGGGGATAGTGGTAAGCGGCACAACCGATGTAGGGAGAATCGGTTCTCCAAGGATGGTATTTAGGAAAGTGCTTTTGCCACGTTTGAACTGTCCAAGAACCGCGAGATGGAACCTTCCTTGTTCCTGCCGGTCTCGTAGAGAAGCCAACGATGTAATATGCTGGGAGAAATCCAGACCGATTTTTTTTAGACCTTCTTCTGCTCGATTTAATACCGATGATAGACAGGCTGGTGAAACAGTTGATATATTATTGTGGGCAGAGATTGATTTTGCGAACGGAAGATCAACATTTTTCCTCATAAAAAAACTCCTCTAAAATTTAACTTAGCAGGAGTTAGAGTAAACAAAAACTCCTGCTAAAGCATTACATAATTAGCAGGAGTCATCAGCTCTTAAGGGCGATTAAGGTGGACTCCATCACCGCTCTCTTGTAAAATAATCAATATTACGGGGGAATACAATTACTTTCTTTAAGCGATCAATGGCGTAAAAACTCGTTGTTGGTATGTTAATCGAATTCCTTTAAACGCTTATAAAGTTTAAACATCATACTTGACATTTGCTATAAAAATATATATGTTTACACCAGTATAAGTGATAACACCTTGAGCTGGAGGTAAGCATACCCATGTATAACACAATGAGTTTTTTTGAATTTCAAGAAAGATTTCAAACCGAAGAGGCATGTTTTCGTCATCTTCAAGAACTCCGGTGGCCTGATGGATTTAAGTGTCCAACATGTGGACACACACAGGCTTATTTTATGGAAAAACGGAAAGTGTTTCAATGTGCAAATTGTCGAAACCAAACATCCTTGACAGCACACACAATTTTCCACAAGTCACATACTCCTTTAAAGAAGTGGTTTTGGGCCGTGTACCTGGTTGGCTCTGACAAACGTGGGTGTTCGGCGCAACGGTTGTCTAAAATGATTGGCGTGAGTTATCCGACTGCATGGTTGATGATTCACAAAATGAGAAATGCAATGAAGAATCGTGATGCTCAGTATAAGCTGCAGCAACTCATTGAAATGGATGATTCGTATTTTGGGGGCAAATCTACCGGTAAGCGAGGTCGTGGTGCTACGAATAAATCGAAAGTTGTCGTTGCCGTAGAAAACAGAGGAATCCATCCCGGATATGCTACGATGCAGGTGGTTACTCACATCGATTCGAAGAATCTCAGAGAATTTGTGTATAGAGCAATTGAACCATACCAGACGATTAAAACAGATGCGTATCCATCCTATAACATCTTGGGTGAGGATTATGATCACCTCAAGGAAATTGTGAAACCTTTTGAAGCAATGGACAAGCTGCCCTGGGTTCATATCTTGATCGGTAATGTAAAAAGCTTTATTCGCGGGACATATCATGGTGTCAGTCACAAACATCTCCAAAATTATTTGAGCGAGTTCTGTTACCGTTTTAATCGCCGGTTTTTCGAAGACCAAATAACAGATCGCATTCTTACTGCTTGTTTGGGTACAACACCTTTCACTTATGCGGAACTAACTTTATAAGCGTTTTTCCTTTATTTTGCTATGCCCGGTCAATTCTCGGGTTTGCCGGTATTCCGCACATACACGAACCAGTAAACGAC
>CAYSWT010000216.1:0-2884 GCA_964434845.1 uncultured Atribacterota bacterium
GGAACACAGACCATTTCCAATGTTCTTAGCAAGGTCGTTTCTTTTTTATCTCTTTGTTTTCCAAGGGTTCTACCTAAACTTTCCTGACAAATGTTTCTCTGAGAAGTTCTTACATTTTAAATTTTTATTTTGAAATGATCTTACTCTAAATTTACTAAGTATATTATCGGTCACATTGATATAATCTTTAGGGCATGGACAACTTCGGACACACGGTTAAATACCATAGCTGCAAATAGCTAAATGAAAGCTTGAAAAATATCTTTTAAGCCCTAACTTTCACACTTTTATTTCACTCTGTTTTTCAGTCTCTCCGCCAGTTTTCTTAACCTTTCGGAACAATCATATTTATCTAATCTTACATCGATGATAGAAGGAGAAGAACAGTTCTTTTTAGCAGATAGTAAAGCAGTTAACAGTTCATCTTCTGTGTAAACCGTATACCCCTTTCCACCGCCAATAATCTTTGTGATATCCGCATATTGCCATGGTTGGATATCATTAAAATATCCATCAATTATCGGTCGGAATGTCCCGTATCCCTCATTGTTCATAATCACTACGATCGGATTAAGTCCGTGATGAACGCTAACGGAGAGCTCCATTCCTGTCATTTGAAATGAACCATCGCCGACCAAAACAAGCGGTCGCCTATCAGGCGAAGCAAGCTGTACGCCAATAGAAGCGGGTACGGAAAACCCTAAAGAAGCGTAATAAGCCGGAGATATGAATTCGGTCATCCCGCGTACTTTCAGGTCAAGCGAACCAAATAAAGGATCTCCCGGTTCAGCAATCACTGTGGTATTATCGTCTAAAAAGGTATTTAGACAGGCGAAAAGCCGGTCTACGCTTATCTTCGCATCCACCTGAGGAGCAAATGGAGCAAGCTCATGTCTCTTAAGCTGTTCCACTTTCTTTTTGGGTGCTGGCATTGCTGCAACCAGGGCTTTAAGAAAATATTGCATTCCTATATCCGGATAGGTATGATGTTTCACTATGAGATTGTCCGGGGCTAACACGATACTCTGGCTAAGGTCTATATGGTGGGTGAATATTCCAGTACCAAGATCAGTGATATAAGGACCTACTGCAATAATACAATCAGATCCTTCTACTGCCTCCCGCACATCATCAGGACTCATTCCTCCAGCATAGACGCCTATAAACTGTGGATGATTTTCCGAAACAGCTGATTTTCCTAAAATGCCAGTTACAAATGGAAAACCTGAACGTTCAAGGAACTCAAGCAATAACGATTGTAACCCAAAACGGTGAACTCCAACACCAACTATGATTATCGGTCGTTTTGCTGAAGAAAAAATATCCATTACTTCATGAAGGGCTTCGTTTGCAGCGACTTCGTCTACAGCTTCTTCTTCCTTTGGAACAAATTCTGTAGCTTCTTCTATCTCCACCCCGACCATATCACGAGGCAATTCAATGTAACCAGGTCTTTTTGTGCTACGAATGGCATTAATAACTCGATTAATTTCAGAGGGAGCGTTTTTGCCATCACTTAATACTGCTTGCGCTACGGTCATTTCTCGAAAAACGTTCAGTTGGGTTTCGAAAGAACGAACCTTATGATGAAGTTGGGGATCATGTTTACGTTCAGCAACTCCTGGCGAACCACTTATCACAAGTACCGGTGAAAACTCAGCAAAAGCCTGCGCTGTGCTATTGGCAATCTTTAATCCTCCTACACCGTAAGTCACACATATGACACCAAACCCCCTTACACGGGCATAAGCATCTGCGGCAAAACCTGCCCCTTGCTCATCACAGGTATTAATGACTTTAAGTTGGCTATTGCAAAGGTGAGAATAAAAGTTTAATACATAATCTCCCGGGATACCGAATACATGCTGGACTCCTGTTGTTAGCAATTGCTTAATCAGATATTCGCTAATCTTCATAAAAACCCTCCTCTTTTTTGATTGTGTTTATTTTCTTAGGCCATTATGCCCCAAAGGGTCAAATTTTGCTATTTAGAGTCTCAAAATAAAAAAATTATAGCAACGGTCTATAATAAAGTTTCCATCTGACCACTGGAAGCAATAGTCTTTTTCATCTATAACAAATCTTGTCAATTTTTTCAAACTCATATCGATTCAATATTTATAGAATTTGACCAAAAACACCGATCTACTTATCTCTTGGGGAGGCCATCCTTCAGCTCTTTTGTTATATTGTAATGATGAATCTATCCGATTGGTATTCCTCTTTCAATAAAAAATGAGGATGAAAATTCAAACTCGACATGCCGTGGCATGTCGCTACATTAATCGGGTGTAAAAAAGGCTGAGGGGGAGAGGGGAGAGAAAAATGAAAAAAGAAGAGGTTCGGGATGACGGCATTTTGATATCTCTTGTAGGGGCTTGATTTATCATGCCCATTCTTATTCCGTCATTGCGAGGAACGAAGTGACGTGGCAATCTCATTTACTTAGTTTGTCATTCTGAGGAGTCCGGTGACTTTGGCTGGACGACGTGAGAATATCATCACTTATGCATGTTTTTTTATCATTTTCCCATGACAACGAGAAAAACTCAAAAAGCACCCTCCCCCCGCTAAGCGGCACCCCTCCGAGGAGGGGAATTGTTGAATTCATTCCCCCATTGAGGGGGGATTCAGGGGGGTGTGCCTTTATCTTTTTTTGTTTATTCTTTTTTAACAATTTTGGTATTTTTAGGATAGACCTTCATGCCACGTTGTGGCACCAGATGAAAATGGAAATGAGAGGGTCTATCCTTTCAGTTTTTTATCTTGTAAATCTTTTTATCTTACGCCGTAGGTTGAAATCCTGGTGTAGTTTCCAGGATAGACCGCCATGCCACGTTGTGGCACCAGATGAAAATGAAAACTTTGAGGGTCTATCCTTTCA
>CAYSWT010000217.1:0-2841 GCA_964434845.1 uncultured Atribacterota bacterium
GGGTAATTGATGGGTGAAACAAATATGTGTTTTCATTTCTCATATGGTGCTGCAAGCAGCATGGAGATCTATCGGAATTTCGCTCCCAACGTCAGATAGAATTCACCCGGGCGATAGGTTTGGAGGGGTTGAGCATAACCGAGAGTGAGATCGATGGGGATCCCATCTGCGAGGTAGGATTGGAGGTGAAGCTCGGCACCGATACTTCCTATCCAATCAATGTCGTCGATGGCGTCGCCTGCTCCAGCTTCCACCCAATAGATCTTTCCATAAAGGTTTTTTACCAGGCCCATACTGAATAATGGTTGGTTGATGGTCATTACCGGAAAATGATACCCGAGTTCAAACCGACTGGCGATATGTCCACGTAAAGTATCCTCAGGATAACCGGCTACACTCCAATAGGTTTTTCTTCCACCAAGGGTATAATCTTGGGGGAGGGTACTATATCCCAGTGCAAGAAGTGCGTACCAGAAATGGTCGGTATTTCCCGCTCGAAAATAATTGGTGCTCCAGGAGAAAATACTTTTCTGAGCCGGAAGATTTTGATAACTCCCATTGCGATAGGTGAGATTGAATGATTGTGAGTTGAGCCAGCAATCATTTCCACCGGTAAACGACAATCCACAGCTGGCATAAAAACCATTCCAAAATCCTGGATAGAGCTCATCATCCCGGTAGAGACGTTCGTAGCCTGTACTCAAGGTGAGTTCAGTATCCTCTGAAAGGGTAAAGGGATAACTCAGAGATAGGGAGTATTGAAATTTATCCTGATCAGCCGTTGCCCAAATGTTTAATTCTGGATCCATAAAGAGACCCTGATAGGAAAAGGAAACAGAATAATCTCCATTGAACTGGTTTTGATAAGAGAGTGAATAGAAATGGAATCCCAAGAAATCACGGGCGCTGGTGGCCGCCCCAAAAAGAAGCGGTACCCAATATCGGGGAAAGAGGTGTTTCATCGGGCGATACGGTTCATCGGTATAAGTTACGTTTTGAAGAAGTGGTTGGTATAAGGGAGGAGTACTTTCAGTAATCATCTCTATCTTTTCCCATTCTGACTGGTTGATTTTTAAGACCACAACGTCAAAACCATTCTCATGGTAGACAATAGCATAGATGTAATCATTGGTCATAACCGGATCAAAAATTCCAGTAATCACATTTGTCATTTGAAAGAATTGTCTACTCCTGAAGTGGTATGCATAAAGATTGTAGATTCCGCTCCGATCCGATGAAAAGAGGAGATATTCTCCATCTTGAGAAAAGGAAGGAGAGAGGTCGGCAAATCGATCACTGGTCAGATAATGTATGGTTTTCATGTTGCTATCAATTATCATCAGATCAAGATATCCGTTATGCCAACCCGAGAGAGCGATTTGATCTCCCCGAGAGTTGATGGTCATTTCAATGGGTTTGAAATCCGAATCAAATAAAAGAAAAGGTTCGATACAACCTGAATCAGGATCAAGTGTAAAAATACCTTCCGGAGAGAGATTGCGCTGGAGAAAGAGAATGGAATCCTTCCTATAGACCGGGCTGAAAACCCGGGCATTATGAGTCAATCGCTTTTCTTTCCGGGTCCGAAAATCATATTGATAGAGATCACACCAGGACGAATACCGTTCCCGGGCTACTTTAGAATACACGATTCTGGTACCATCTTTCGAAAAAGCTGGTCTTCCGATGATAGTTCCCTTGACGATCAGCTGTTCGTTTGATTCATTCCCCTCCCATAATCGCAATCCCGGAAGGTATTCGGGATGAACCAGAGAATAGACTATTTTCTTTCCATCGGGTGAAACATTCACCCCTTGGGGAGTATATCCACGGTGGGTAATAAAAATATAGGGAGTTAATCCTTTCTCAGCAATGGTGTTGAATTGGATTTGATACCTCTTTTTTAATTCGTTCTTCCAGAGTGCCCAAAGCTGTTCGGTGTTGATTCCCAATGTTTTTTTCACTGCCTTATCGAAACCATATAGATTCAAGTTATTTGATCGCTCGGTACTGATCGCAGCTAATTTCTCCTCACCGAATTGCTCAGCGATGAACTGGCAAACGCTGGCACCATAAATGTAGCAACCGGTTTGGCCTGGCCAATTATCAAGATAACTGTACCCAGTAAGCATATAAGAGGGGAGAAACTGATCCCGCAACGCCATATCTCTTAAATACATCTCATAGACGGTATCAGTTGAACGACCTCCGAATCCAAACTTATTTTCAACATATATGGCGTATCCTTCCCATGCCCACATTGGTTGGATGATATTCGGAAGCACTACATATCCCAAGAGGTTTCTCCAGCGTAAAATTTCTTGGCTCGCTGCCCCTATATGCAACAGGTGGGTTAATTCATGATACAAAACCATTTGAACCCAGCTTCGAAAGCGGGTCCCAAGAAACTGATCATAGGGTTGAGCGATCACCATGTGGATTTCTCCCTGGAGTGGGTCGGAATAGCCATTGGGGATATCGGTATGATCAATCAGTACGATAGCGGGTTGATAGGTGAGATGGGCGTTTAAAAAAGATTCTAATCGAGGAAGAATATCTTCGGCGAGAACCGCCACTTCAAAAGCAATATCTTTCAAGTGAGAATTATAAATAATTCGGAAATGTCCGGTATTCATTTCTCGCCATTCAAGATGGGGGTCAAACCGTTGAGAATGTGCGGGAATTTTAAAAATGAGGATAACGATCAATGTTATGAATAGGTATAAGAGTTTCTTTTTCATAAAAGTATTATACAGTAGACCAATGTATCAGTTAATAGACGCGATTGAAAAAGGGGAAAGCTCCTCTATTTCATAAGGCAGTCTATAATTCAATAAATAC
>CAYSWT010000218.1:0-2826 GCA_964434845.1 uncultured Atribacterota bacterium
GTGTAAAGAATTCCATCTAACAACTTATATCTCCGTTTTAAACATAATCTTTCTACTACTTTTCAACGACTCAGCGAGCTTTATAATCGCCAAGGAATCAATAAAATTTATACTCAAATGAATACACCTAGCACCACCCTTACCAAATACCGGCAATCAATCCCTCCTGGTGAAATCGATTCACCTCATACCGAAGAGAGCGTTGATTTTTGGATAAAATATTTTGAAGAACGGAAAGATATTGAGGACGACTCAATGCCTTGTTGCTATCTTTCTGAATTTGATCAGGGACTATACGCTGGCCTGATTGGTGGAGAGATAAAGTATATTTCCTTTTCTTATGATGGACTCATTTCGTCTATGGTTAAGCCTTTTATCAAGGACCTAAACTCAATTTATAATCTTAAGCTCAATCCTGACCATCGGCTCTTTAAAGAGTATGTTGACAAACTTCGTTTTTTCGCTGTAAAAGCCAAGGGAAACTTTGGAATCAGCCATTTTATTCTCATAGATTCTCTAAACTTCCTCTTTGAACTCCGAGGTGCTACTCAATCTTACATTGATGTTATAGAAAATCCAGAATTGGTTCGGGTGGCAATAGATTTTGCCTATCGGTTAAACATCTGGGTTCAAGATACATTTTTTCAAGAAATCAGCCTGGTTAACGGAGGAACTTTCAGCACTCATGTTCAATGGATGGAGGGAAAGGTGGTATCTGAAAGTGTCGATCCTTTCCACCTGACTTCCGTAGACTTTTTTGAGGAATGGGGAAAGGAACCGGTTGAAAGGATTTTTTCCCATTTTGATGGAGGAGTTGTCCATCTCCATAGCAATGGACGGCATTTATTGGAAAGGGTATCTCAGTTGAAAGGGATTAAAGCTATCCGCTTGGTCGATGAGCCAGGAAATCCATCAACCATTTCACAATTACCTACCCTTCACCCAAAACGCGGCACAGTCCCTCTGGTGGTATCGGTTCCACACCCGACCTTCGTTTCTCTCCTCAATGAACATAAACTCATTGGAAATATCTTTTATATGGTTGAAGACGTTCCAGATAGCTATACAGCAAATGTTCTTATGGAAAGAGTTAGATCTTCTTATTTGTATGAATAAAAAATCATTGATTACCAACATCCGAACGAGGTGGTATACATGGTGAAACTAGGAATTATCGGAATGGGAATCCGAGGAAAAATGTTTGCCCGTTTTGCTCAACAAAACCCTGGGGCTCAGGTAGTTACTTTCTCAGAACCTGATGAAAAGCGGAAAAACCAGGCAGAAAAGGACTGGAAAGTAAAAGGATATCTCAGTTATGATGAAATGTTTCAAAAAGAAGATTTCGATGCGGTTATTATTACCACTCCTGATTTTCTGCATCGTGATCCGGTGGTTAAGGCATTGAAAAAAGGGCTCCATGTTCTGGTTGAAAAACCTTTTTCTCAAAAAGTTGATGAAGCGGAAGAAATGTTGACACTCTCCAAAAAAGCGGGTACTAAATGCATGGTCGCCTATGAAAATCGCTGGAATCCAGTGGTCGTTCAAGCAAAAAAGCAAATCATCAATGGGGAATTGGGACAAATTCTCACCATCAACGGCTTACAAAGCAATACCGTTTTTGTTCCTCTCAACATGATCTCATGGTCTTCTCATACCACCTGTGGGTGGTTCTTACTGAGCCATTTGCTTGATATGACCTATTTTCTGACCGGGAAGGAAGCGGTCAGCGTGTATGCTCACGGTACGAAAAAGCTCCTTAAAGAAAAAGGAGTGGATACTTACGATTATATCCACACCATGGTTAAGTTCAGTGATGGAACCGATGGAATTTATGAGAGTTTGTGGTGTCTTCCTGAATCTTACCCCCATGTTTTTGATGTAAAATGTTCGTTCTATGGGGAAAAAGGGTTTATAACTATCGATTTTGGTCATCAAATGATTGATATGGCAACCTCATCCTTTAAATATTTGGATAGCTTATTTGTCGATTATGGAAAAAAATTAGTGGGATTCCCCGGGTTTATGTTCGATGATTTCATTGAATCCATCCTTTTAGATCAGCCCACTGGAGCCTCCTTTGAGGATGGATATCGGAACACCAGGTTATTATCGGCGTTACACCGTTCCTTAGAAAGCGGTCAGCAAGAAAAAGTGTAAAAATAATCAAACTGGGGGGTGATATGGTTTCTAATGAGAAAAACGAAGGAGGAAAATATCATAAATAAATTTTATATTTAGAGGGAGGGAAATTGAATGAAACGAATAGCGTTATTACTCATTTTAACAGTATGTGGAACTCTTTTTGTTTCAGCCCTGGCTTGGGGAGGAGAATACTTTTATGGGAAATTTTTCGCCACTAAAGATGATTTATTAAACTCCTTCAAACAAGCTAATATTAACTGGCGTCAATTCGAGGGGGAATCAATTACTTTCATAGGAAACTCCGAACCGAACCAGGAAAGCATCATGAAACTGGTTCCAATTTTTGAAGAATTGACCGGTATTAAAGTCACCCAAGAACTAGTAAATGAAGAAAATCTAAGGAATAAAATTACTGTCGATCTCACAGGAAAAACTGGCGTTTATGATGCCATGTTGATTGACCCCGGCTACCTAGCGCTTTACGATAAGAGCAAATCGCTTGAAGACCTGAGTGTTTATATTAATGACACCACCATTACCGATCCCAACTGGTATCAATGGCCAAGCGACTTCCCAGAGCAATTCATCAAAATGGGTCAGATCAATAACATTCAGTATGGTGTTCCACTTCATCTCTCTGGCACCCTTATGATGTATCGGAAAGATCTTTATCAAGAAAAAGGT
>CAYSWT010000219.1:0-2825 GCA_964434845.1 uncultured Atribacterota bacterium
TGTTATCGATATCAAGTAGGAGGTTGGCGAGTTTGTTATGAAGTCATAGAAGAAGAAAAAGAAGTAAGAATCTATCTGATTCGACCTCGTGGAGATGCGTATTAAATAGCAGAAAGATTTATAATCGAGGAAATTGAAGAATGGTTATTTAAACTTATCCGTTCCCAATAATTATTCATTCATATTAAATATTTCTCTCTTCTATTTGTATAGCAACGACTCAGCGGTATACACTATTCTTGTGACCCATCCGGAGAGAACATCTAGAGTTATACTCAAAAGTTGTGTTTGCAGGTCAGAAAAGGGTGGCGTATCTTAAGGTGATGATTCAATCTATCACACCTTAAAAAGAAAGAAGGATACGCCATGGATAAAAATACCTCAAATCAACTGGAAAAGAAAGACGTGATCAACATCGACCTTTTAACCGAGGTCCTCAAGAAAGGAGCCCAAGAGTCGTTAGCCAAAGCCATTGAAGCTGAAGTGAGTGAATTCCTCAAAAACTATGAATCACTCCGTGATGAGCAGGGACGTCACCTCATTGTCCGCAACGGGTATCTTCCGGAGCGAAACATCCAAACCGGACTTGGATCGATCCCAGTGAAGGTGCCTCGAGTCCGGGATAAACGGAAGAAAACGGATGCCAAGATTTACTTCACCTCTCAAATTCTTCCTCCATACCTCCGCCGCCGGACCAAAAGGGTGGAAGAACTCCTTCCCTGGCTCTCCCTAAAGGGCATCTCCAGTGGTGATTTCCCTCAAAGCCCTCCAGGTCCTTTTAGGACCAGATGCTCCGGGTCTCTCACCAGCAACGGTGAGTCGACTCCTGACCTACTATGATTTTCCAGCTGAACACTGGAAGCACCTCCGGACGACCAATCCGATTGAATCAACCTTTTCCACCGTTCGATTTCGAACTGATAAGACCAGAGGATGCCTGTCTCGATTCAGTCTGCTCGCCATGGTTTTTTGCCTTACTCTCTTAGCTGAAAAATCTTGTAAAAAGTTAGATGGAGTCAAATTCCTCTCCTTCGTTGCTGATGATTTCAAGTTTGTCAATGGAGTACAAAAAGATGAGAACGCTGCCTGATTCTCACCTGAACACAACATTTGACAATAACTCTATCCAATTTTCGGGATACAGTATTGTATTTCGAAGCCATGACCATATGCTATTTTTACCTATACCTACAAGCTGTTTCAAACATGGTGATGATGTTTTCTGGAGGATCATTGGCCTGAATATTGTGAACTGAAGCAAAGACAAATCCTCCATCAGGAGAGAAATCATCGATACGTTTTATTACTTCCTTTTCGACGTCTTGTGGCGTTCCAGTGGTCAAAACCCGAGGGTCACATCCGCCTCCCCAGAAAGTAAGATATTTTCCAAAATCTTTTTTCAATCCAGTGCTATCCATATTGTTCGCTTGAATCTGTACCGGATTGAGAATTTCGACACCGATATCAATGAGATCGGGAATGACTTCTCGAATGGAACCACAACAATGAAAGTAAATATGGGCGCTTGAAACGCTTTTAATGGCATCGACGATCGATCTTTCACGATACTTATAATATTTGAGATACATGTTTCGGGAAAATATTAGACCACGAGTGGTACCCAAATCATCTCCCACTTGGACGATATCGATATATTCTCCGATTTCTTTGAGGACAAATTTAAAGTAAGCAGCTTCCCACTCAGCAACTTTGGCCGCGAGATAATCAGCAATATCAGGATTGGCTGCCAGATCCATGAGGAGTTCATCCAAACCACGCAGGAAATATGAATGTTCATGGGAACCCCCGATAGGATTAAAAAGAATAAGTATCTTATCCGTATTTTCTCGTAGATATTTTACTTTTTCTTTCAAGCCTTTTATTCTAGATGGATCTTCAGGGTAAGGCCATTTATATTTTTTTATGATGTCAAGAGTTTCGGCATGTTTGAGCGGGGTATCATAGAGATCAAAAAAATACCCATCTTTTGGTTTTCGAAGCTTAATGCCCCATTCGTTAATAAAATATTGGTTTTTTTCATCCTCTTCGAATCGTAATTCCCAACCAGAACCCGGGTTGGTATAAATAGGGATACAATCGGCACCAAATCGGTCTAAAAGGGATTGATCCGGAAACACTATCATCTGGAACCAATCCTGTATTTGTGGTTTTTCCACTGATATACCGAGACATTTACATACACTGGTATAGGCTTTGATATGAAGAGAGGTATGGAGCCCTCCAAAATCAATGGGGAGCGGGCCAGCCTTATGATGTATTGCTTGTAACACTCTTTCTCTAGATGTCATACGGTTTCCCTCCTATTAAACTTCTTTAAGCTACATTTTTTACTTTTCGAAGTGCTTGGTTTTGGTAAACGTTGGCAAAAGAACATTATTAACCGCTATAACAATGATTAGAATGATTCCCCAGAGTGCGAGGGCGACCATAGTGCTTACCCCGAGTAAATTCAAGCCACTTGATATGAGCTGAAGAATGATCAAAGCCAGCACAAGCCCCGATACTTTTCCAAAACCACCGGATGGACTTACACCCCCAAGCACACCTAACAATACGGTGATAAGCAGATATGACGCTCCATATCCAGCATTGGCAGAATTAAAACGTGAAATCATGATCAGGGAAGCCACTCCCGAGAGAAACCCCGAGAGCAGATAAGCCTTGATTAGCACCGCTTTAATGTTAATTCCTGAATATTCGGTTGCTATAGAATTAGAACCCAGCATATAAAGACAAAAGCCGAATCTGGTTGATAGTGTCAACCTATTGTAGGAGTATTTTTGTTATTCCCTCTGTTATTAGCT
>CAYSWT010000220.1:0-2781 GCA_964434845.1 uncultured Atribacterota bacterium
GCCGTAGGCTGATATCCTGGTGTATTTCCAGGATGGAACGATAAGTGACTACAATTTCTTATAAGAGAGATACCAATCGATATATTCGTACCCCATATCTTTTCGTTTATACATATCGTCTTGAGTTTGAGGAGGGGGAACGATCACCTTGTCTCCAGGACGCCAATTGGCGGGAGTGGCAACCCCATTTTTTTTGCTGGTTTGGAGGGCATCCAGGAGACGAAGGATTTCGTCAATATTTCGACCATTGGTCATTGGATAGTGAAGTAATGCTTTTAATATCCCTTCGTCATCGATAATAAAAACTGAGCGAACCGCAGCAGTAGTTCCGGCTCCAGGATGAATCATCCCATAAAGGTTAGCAACCTTCATGTCGAGATCGGCAATGACCGGGAAGGGTACCTTCACCCCAAAGTTTTTTTCAATACTCTGCACCCAGCCCAGGTGAGAGTAGATGCTGTCGATACTCAGCCCAATGAGTTGGGTATTGCGTTTTTTAAACTCGTCATTCGCTTTACTGAAAGCCACAAATTCAGTAGTGCAAACCGGAGTAAAATCCGCAGGGTGGGAAAAGAATACTACCCAACGATTGGCGTAATCTGAGAGCTTCATTTTACCATGGGTAGACATCGCTTCAAAATCAGGGGCTTTTTCGTTCAAACGTGGGTGATTACAAATAATTTTTTCCGTTTCTTCCATCAGAAATACCTCCTTCAGGATTTAATGACAGCTCTGATTTCATTTCCACTGACGATCAAAATCAGAACTATAAATTTTCCAACCATTATTTTTAAGAATTATTTCACCCGAGCCATTATTTTTGGGATTATTTTTATAAAAACTTCAATTTAAAAAATCACTCGACCGTCACGCTTTTAGCTAAATTTCTTGGCTGATCGACATCGGATCCTTTTTCCAGGGCGACGTAATAAGCGAAGAGTTGCAGAGGAATGATCATCAGGAGGGGGGTGAGATACTCACTGGTATCGGTGATGGCTATGACCTGTTCGACGAGGGGCATTTCTCCCAATTGATCCAGGTGTGAAACTACAATAACCTTTCCTTTTCGGGCTTTGATTTCTTCGATGTTCCCCAATGTTTTAGCACCGGTTATTCCTTTCCCCAGGAGGACCACGCAGATCACATTGGGTTCGATGAGAGCGATGGGTCCGTGCTTCATTTCTCCTGCACTTAAACCTTCAGCATGGAGGTAGGAGATTTCTTTGAGTTTCAATGCCCCTTCCAGGGCAAGCGGATAGCAAACCCCCCGACCCAAATAGAGAAAGTCGTGATAGAGATAATACTGGCGGGCGAGTTCGTGGATGGTTTCCGAGCTTTTAAGCAGATCGCTCATCTGGCGGGGAAGGGTGAGGAGAGATTGGATAAGGGTGAGAAGAGATTGATTGTCAATAGTTTTTCGTTGTTGAGCTAAATAGAGAGAAAGCAAGAACAATACAGCCAGTTGACAGCTGAAAGCCTTGGTGGAAGCCACTCCAATTTCGACCCCAGCCCGGGTATAGAGGGTGCGGTCGGTAATCCGGGTAAGAGTACTCCCCACTCCATTACAGATTGAGAGAAGCATGGCTCCTTTATCCCGTGCCAGGCGTGCAGCGGCCAGGGTATCGGCGGTTTCTCCAGACTGGGAAATGCAAATCACCAGGGTTTTTTCATCGACCATGGGTTCACGGTAGCGAAATTCAGATGCGTAATCAACCTCGACCGGAATCCGGGCCAATTTTTCGATCATATATTTTCCAATCATCCCGGCATGACAGGCGGTTCCACAGGCGATGATAACTATCCGCTCAATAGCATCAAGCGGAAAATCTTCGAGTTCGTCGAATCGTACCCGCCCGTTTACCAAATCCAACCGTCCCAGAAAGGTATCCTCAAGCACCTGGGGCTGTTCATGTATTTCTTTGAGCATGAAATGTTTGTATCCCCCCTTTTCGGCAGTCAGCGGGTCCCAAGGAATTTGAACGACCGTCGCATTGGTTTTATTCTTTCCGGAAAAATCAACAACCTCCCAGGAAGTGGGAGTGATCCGGGCAATATCGCCATCATCCAGAAAAACCACCTTCCGAGTTTTGTCCAAAAATGCCGGGATATCCGAAGCCAGAAAATTCTCTTCCTCACCCACCCCTAACACTAGCGGATTGAACATCCTCACCCCGTAGAGGGTCTCCAGCTCTTGTTGAAAAAGGATACACAAGGCATAGGAACCCTTAAGCTTGTTTACCATCTTTTGAATTCGCTGAAGAGGAGCATCTTCTCCTTCCAGGAGGTGAGCCACCACCTCGCTATCGGTCTCAGACGAAAATATATGTCCGGTTGCTTCAAGCTCTTTCCGAAGCTGCCGGTAATTTTCGATAATCCCATTGTGGACTACCGCTATCTGGTTCTTACAATCGAGATGGGGATGAGCGTTCTTTTCAGAAGGCATCCCATGAGTCGCCCAGCGAGTATGCCCGATTCCCCATCGCGATAACGATGGTTTTTCCTGGCACAGCGCTTCCAGTCCGGCAATCTTTCCTGTTCTCCGGAAAGTAACCATACACCCGTCTTCCACCACTGCAATCCCTGCCGAATCATAGCCTCGATATTCTAAGCGCTTCAATCCATCTAACAATACTGGTAATGCAGCTTTTTCTCCGGTATAACCGATGATGCCACACATACGAGCGTCTCCTTACTCATAAGATTCACTTATTCATTTTTATGATAATACATTAAGAGAATAAAAGGGGAAAGTTAAAAGTTTAATAGGCACCTTTCTTGTTG
>CAYSWT010000221.1:0-2765 GCA_964434845.1 uncultured Atribacterota bacterium
GGTGGTACACTTTTCGTTATCATTTTTGGTACAGTTTTACATATTCGGTGACAGCGGCCAGAACAGTCATATTCTTAGGAACGGATATGGATTTCTCAAGGTTCATTACGAGGGGACGCGCACCTTCCGCCAGAACCGACCGCCCCCCAGCACCAGAAAAACAGGAGTCCAAAGCTACTATGATTTCCCTTGCAGGTAATTTCCCGAGGGCGTCATAGAGCTTCTTCAAAGGATATCCTGTCTGTGCGATGAACGAAGGATCACCATCATAAGGGACAAGATACGCATCACCTGTCCTGGGGTTGGGCGCTCCATGGCCGGAGTAATAGATGAATAGAGTGCTGTCCTTATCGATATGATTAACAAGCCATTTCTCAAAGTATTTTACAAAATCAACATTTGTAGCGTTTTCGTTCGTTAGTGTTACGATATTTGCTTCTGGATATCCCATCACCTTTGTTAGGTATTCAGTAACGGTCTTTGCATCAGCCACCGCATAGTCAGCCTTTGGTAGCTTCTGACGATAGTTTTCAATACCGATCACGACTGCGTAGGCATTTTTGTTTGCTTTCGTTTTGGTCACCGGGAGGTCGTCAACATCGGATTTGATTGCGGGAGTTGAAGATGCAGATTCAAGAGAGCCCGGTTTATCAGCACGTCCGAAATTGCCAGCCACCCACGGTGAAGACTGTGACTTGGCTTTGCTGAATACTTGGAGCTTTTTCGAGGTTAAAAGTGCATTTCCAAAATTGATTTTGGCATCAGTAATCGTTAAGGCAAGCGCTCCGTGTCCCTTTGCGATACTTTCTGCCCGCACAGTATCAATCTCTGTCTTGCTGGGAATAAGCAGGATAGAAGAGATTGTCGTTTTTGTGGGATTAAATACCCAGTTACTTAATTCCATATTAATGTCAAGAACGGCAATAATGTCAACACTGAACTTCCGAGCCTCTTCAATGTTTTGAACGATTGTAACATTGCGGAAATATTTTTTAAAAATATCGGTAACCCCATTGAAGAACGTACCGATATCAACCTGCGCAGCAGGATTTAACACCATCATGCTGTTCCATTTTTTCAGCTGCTCACCTGTGTTTTTGGTGTTCTCAGACATAATCAGCGCAAGTGACAGTTCATAATAATATTCTGGCCGGGGCGTGGTCCCTATATTGAGACTTGCCAGTGGATCGACAAGCTTCGCACCGGGGGGGGCGCAGCCCAGTATCAGAGATATTGCCAAGACCGAAACAATTCTCATTGTCCAGTACTTTAGAGTGGTTTCCCTATTCTTCCCGTAGTAAGTAGATTTATGCCTTCTTGTTGGAAAGCATTCTATTAAGTTCAAAGTTGTTCCCATTTTATTTATCCCATGCAATCTTATTAAACAACTTTACTCATCGTTACGTGCTCCCTTGATCGTTTATTTTAACAAAATTTTCGTACCAAATTCAGGCTTAACTTTCTAAATGCTAATTTGGACAAGAGTGCTAATATATATCAAAAAAATAAAGCCCTGAACTCATTTGATCGAAACGGGGCTTTAATAATCTCTTTATGGCATCACCCATACAAAAAAAGGATTAAATTGGTTGTTAACCGATTGGCAATGTTCCTTATGCATATGTGTTATTTTATGGTCTAAAGATTTGAATAGTCAAGAAATTATTTCTATTTATAACCATTTGAAGGCTTCCCTATCTCCTGAATTTTCATTTCTATTGATAGGAGGAAGGAGTGCTTGCTAAAAACATCTACTAACAAACAGAATCAAGACGGTTAAATTTTATCGACTACTAATGGAAACATGCGATAGCCGCTTTCCAAAAATCACGACTCTCTTCTAATTGCAGAAGGTATTTATGGCCTTCCGAAACCATCTTGGAATGAGGATGGCTTCGAAAGACCAGGTGGTGTAGCAGATATCTGCTTTGCTATTTGACCCTTTCGATTTCCATCAGGCCGACTGAGGGTTGGTGATTTTTATGGCCTTTTTCCGCTTCATTAATAATAATGAATTCGATAGAATTGTCGGATAAAACATCGCCTATCAGAATATCATCCTCGTGATCAACTATGTAAACGCGTTTACCATCTCTGGAGATAACACCGGAAAAACCTTCCGTGACCTTTTTTTTGCTGATTTGTTTCTTGGTGTAAGAACGTTCACCATAAAAAAATCTTCCCTGCTGCTCTTTAATTATCCATTGGCCGTCCACTTCTGAGTTGGTAAAGAAACCTCGTTTTTGGTGGTGATGAGCATAGCTCTTAGTCGTCCACTTACCCTTCAAGTTCAGTACGGTTGATTCGGCAAAAACCGTCCCTGCTGAAAAATACATAAAAACTGCAACCAGAACAACTATTACACTTAATCGTTTCATAGAACCTCCTCTCTGTTGATATGATTTGATAAAATTTTGCTATATCTTAGGTTAAACATAGGAGAGTTGCATTTGTATGTCAATTATTTTCAATAATAATCATTACCATCCGAAATATCGCATGAACTTGTAAAATTGGAAAAACAACATTAGGAAGGAGCCTGTCCGTTCCAGGAAAGAAAAATAGGCTTTCTGGCATATACGCGCTTTCAAACCGTCTTCAATGACCTGGCCAGATCAACCAAACTCTCGCTTTGTTATCCTTGGGCATCTAAGCACATAGCTGTTCCATCTGTTTGTTATTTCGATCTCGTAAACCCTGGCCAAACAAGTATCACCATCGGTGTTAAAAGTACCCAGAACAGGGGAATAAAATGTCCCCCCGGT
>CAYSWT010000222.1:0-2754 GCA_964434845.1 uncultured Atribacterota bacterium
GTTCTAAAACTAATGGAATTTTAAAAAGCTTACTCATGAAAATCTCCACCTCCATCTAATTATTTTTAGCGCAATAAAAATGGGACCACTTCCCTTTTTCGCTTGACCCCTCCGTATGCCGGGTTCATTGAAAACCTTTAGAATCATTTTAGCATCTTCTTTCACTCTTGTCCAAAATGGTCATCAATTTGGTTAGCGTAAGTTCTCAATGGGGCATCCTCAAAACTTCCTCATAGATTTTTTCTAACTTTTGGGTCTGGGATTCGAAGGTAAATTCGGATTTGACCTTCTGGTAGCCAGTGAATTAGGAGTGAAGATAGGATGCCGCATTCACGACCTCGATCCGGTCGGACACCTGGAAATTTCTTTCTCCTAAATAGAGCAAGTAGCCTTGATTGATCATGCCATCCGATAGGCATTGGTGGAGAGTAGACCAATCTCTTTGGGTGGCGGCGGTGGCAGACTTGAATTCAAAGCCGATCCTTTCCTGCCCCCTGTCAATAATCAAATCTATTTCGGCGCCAGCATGAGTACGATAGTAAAAGAATTGACTCCCAGAATAGTGGATCTGCTCCATGGAAATAATTTGTTCGATCAGATAGCCTTCCCAGCTTTTGCCCCGAAGGGGAGATTGGAGAAGAAGGCGTTCATTCATGATACCCAATAAATAGTGGAGTACTCCTGAGTCCCGAAAGTATATTTTAGGGGATTTTACAAGACGTTTATTGATATTGACGTAATAGGGTTGTAACCGTCGGATAAGAAAATACCCCTCAAGGACATCAAGGTAATGGTTCACCGTATGATAACTTACTCCCATGGAACGCCCAAGTTCGGAAGCCTTGAGGAGTCCGCCCTGTTGATGGGCAACCATCCCCATGAACCTACGCATCTGAACAGGTGATAACTTGACGCTTGATCTCGGGAGATCTCTTTCGATTAGCATCTTGACATAGCTTTCCTGCCAGCGCTGCCAACGCACCTCTTTTTTTTCAGAACAGGCGTCCGGATACCCTCCTCTTACCCAGTGAGTCATCATGTCCACACCAAGATGGATTGCCTCAGGATAAAGAAAGGGGGTGAGTTCAACAATTCCCACACGTCCTGCAAGACTTTCAGAAATCCCTTTAATCAATAAAGATGATCTCGTAAAAAGTCTATCAATCTGTCACTCCTGCGAAAGCAGGAGTCCAGAAGTATTTGAATTCACTGGATTCCCGTTTTCACGGGAATGACGATAATGGGCTGAATCGGACTTTTTACGAATCCATCAATAAAGGATTCACTGAACCGAGTAAAAAATAACGTCCCATCTTCTGCCGATTTTCATCAATCTGCGCTCTCAATATAGGGAATAACTCAGGAAGTGTTTGGGCTTCATCAAGGATCACGGGTCCCTTTACCCTTTTTAATGAGAATTCAATATCGCCCAGGAATATCTGTAAGTCAGAAGGTTTCTCGAGATCGAAATACTCTCCCTTAAGAAAATGCTTTGCAAGGGTCGTCTTTCCGCACTGTCGTGGCCCAAGAATGAGCATAGCAGGGAACTGTTCGGAAAGCTGATTGACAAGTAAGGTCGCCTCTCTTTCAATCATGCTTGAATTATAGAATTATTAATTCTAATTTTCAATGGTATAAAAATTTGTTGGGGACTTGGGGTCACATCTTCAGATGTCATTAATTGAGTTGTTTGGGTTACTTGGGTCAATAAAACCTGTTAAAGGTTAATGAGGAAATAGGGGAATAAGTTAATAAGTTATTAAGTGCTGCGGTGATGCAGTTTTTTTGCTAATGATGTTGCAATCATGGGGTGATATTGTACTGAGTCTAAATCGCAATGAGGTTAGTAAACTTCATCATGAGTGCCTATTTCTATCAGAAAAATGTCATCCTCCTCTTTGTTTTCATCTTTAACAAAATCAAATATGATTCGAAGATCATATCCCACACTGCACGCCCATGTACCGGAAAGTTTTCCTTTTAACTTATGTGTTTCCAATTTCGCATTAAAGGGGTCATCCAACAGTAATCTCAAAGCTTTTTCTATTTCTTCACGTTTGTCCGGTCGTTTTCTTACTAATTTTTTAAAAGCTTTTGAAAAAGTATTGCTCCATATTAAAGTTCTCATTTTAGAAGCTCATCCATCATGTCATCGACTGTACCTCTTTTTACTTTGCCTTGCTTATATTCTACCTTTGCTTTCTTGATGTTTAGAGCCAATTGGTCTCTTCTCTCCTCTATCAGACGCCTCCTAATGATATCAATAAGGGATTCTCTCTGCTCCCCCGGAAGAGATTCGATGACCTCCAAAGCTTTTTGAAAAGTTATATTTCCCATTAATGATCACCTTCCTTCTTGATCTTTAAAGATATTTTAACAATAAATGGACTTTTTTTCAATAAATCAATCGCCCCAACTTTTCAGTGACGAGTTGGTTGGGTAATTTGAGTTAATAGGTTAATAAGGAAATGAGTGAATGATGAAATGAGTTAATATGAAAACCAGGATAAGTGGAAAAAGCTCACAATTGAAAGGGGAAGACTTGACATGCTTAAATATATATGCAATCATATATATGTGTATGATATAAATTAGGGGGAAAATTTATGAAACGAACAACCATATTTGCTGATGAAAATTTGCTAAATGCCATTAAGCATATTGCTAATGAGGAAGGAATCAGTATTGCTGAGGCCATCAGGCAGGCTCTCGATAGGTTCGTAGCACAGCGCCAAAGATCAAAAAAAAGGCTTT
>CAYSWT010000223.1:0-2752 GCA_964434845.1 uncultured Atribacterota bacterium
CGTTGTGGCACCATGTGAGTATGGAAACACCAAAATGTTGAGTTGTTGAGAGGTTTAGTTGTTGAGTTGAAAAAAATAAAAAGATGAGATCCTTACCTGGATAAAACCTCGTTCAGGATAACAACACTTTAATTATGGGTGAGGATGAGGGTGATTTTTAAAACTGTTTACAGTTTACCGTTCACTGTTCACTGTATTTCCAGGATAGACCGCTCGCAATAATAATCAAGTATGATTTTTTCCAATTCCACAATCTTCACCGCATATTCATAAAAGAGTATAATTAAACGAAGGTTATAGGTAAGGGAGGTGTATGGTATGTTGTGGGGGAAGTTATTTGCCCTGATTTTGGCGATTATTGCTTTGTTAGCCGCATTTTTTATCGTGGTGTTAATCTTTAATATAATACCGCTGATGGCCGTTCAACAATGGCTTTTATCTTTTTATCTTTTCTTTGCTCAGAATATCTTTTTTAAGATTTTGGGGGTATTGGTTGCTGCTTTGTTTGTTTTTCTGGCGGGGGCATTGTTGCGGTTCTTGTTTCCGAAAGTTGAGAATACTATTGTTTATGCCACCCCTGAAGGAGAGATAAAAATTTCCTTTAATTCGTTAAAGGCATTAACCCGTGACGCGCTGCAGAATATAGAGGAAATCGTGAACATTGATCCTGAAATAACCAAATCAGGAAACGATGCCCGGATTGCTCTTCACCTGCAGGTGAAGTCGGATGCATCGGTTCCGGACCTTTCGGCGATGATCCAGAATAAAATCCGGGAAAAGATCGAGAGACAGACCGGGATTGTTGTCAAAGATATCAAACTCTTTGTCGATTTAAAACCCCAAGAAAAACCGGTTGAGAACATTTAAAAAGCCAAATCCTCTTAAATAGAAAAGAATAGTTAACATAAAGAGGGTGGCGATGGTGTGGGTTTCTTTGATGAGAATCACGTTCCAGGAAAAAGTTCCATGTTGCTCGAAAAAAGTTAAGAATCTCGGAAAATAACGCGGGACTTTTTGGCAGTAACGAAGGTATTTTTCTCCGAATTTTTTGGTGAGAAATCGTTCTTCAGCACGGATGATTGGGTGGTAGAGAAGAAAGAAGATCAGAAGGAAGAGAGGGATGGCATAAGAGAGCCCGGACAAGAGCGCGATTCCGATGCCGATAATCCCATTGGCCAGATAGAGCGGGTTACGGACATGGGAATAGGGTCCGGCAGTGGTGAGTTCAGTCACCTCTGGCATCGGACCTCGGTAATTTTTGATATATCCCACACCCCACACCCGGAATAGTTCTCCGATTATTATCAAAAGAAGGCCAGCTATAAAAAAAATGGTTTTTGCCTGAGCGAAGAGAAAAATGAGAAGCCCCAATGCCCCCCAGATGATCCCCCGGCGTGGGAAAAGGATGGTCCCGATTGTTTCGACGGATTCGGATAGGTTATTGGTCATGATAAGCCTCCATATTTAAACCCACGATAAATTCTCTCTAAAAATCCCCCCTGACCCCTTCTTTTTCAAAGGGGAGAGTTATGAGATAAGTATTTATCTTGTAAATACGGTATCGAGTAACCAGCAAACAATGAAGACTCAATTTATTATGAATATTCAATTATCCCCATTTACTGAACCTCTCCCTTTGGATAAAGGGAGATCGAGAGGGATTCGATTAATTGGTTGTCACTTTCTATAAATCCCCCCTGACCCCTTCTTTTTCAAAGGGGGGAATATAAGAAGGGCTTTCCGTGATTCGCCATAATTCGTCTTGGGGGCAGGTGGTGATCATTTCGGTCGAACCATCGGTATGAGTGAGGATTTTATCTTGTGATTGGGTGACTTCTCCGATGCAAGAGGCAGTGATGTTGGCTTGGTGGAGATCCTCGAGGAGAGGGTCCGGGTTGGGGAGGAAGATGATCAAGGTACCGCTGGAAATGAGTTTCAACGGATCCAGCTGGTAATGATCGCAGATGATTTTGGTTTCCGGTGGGACGAAGATTGGCTGTTCATATATAGTAAAACCAAGATTTTGACCGGCACAGACTTCCCAGAGAGCGCCGAGCAGTCCCCCTTCGGTGGCATCATGCAGGCAGTGAGGACGATGTTTCATGGCAATTTTCCCTTCGGGGACGACGCTAAGCTGGTAAATGAATTGCTGAGCTTTTTTTGTGAATCCTTGACCATATCGAGCAGATAGTTCTTTATCGTAAATATTTGCCAGGATGGCAGTGCCCTCAATGCCAGCTCCTTTGGTAATGACGATTGAATCCCCGGAATGAATTTTTTCGACATCGGGAATGTTTTCTCGATTGACCCGTCCGATACCCGAACAATGGATCAAGGTGCGATTGACAGCGTCGGAAAGCTCGGTGTGACCACCTAAAATGGCGATGCCCAGTTTCTGGCATTCATTATCAACATCATTCATTATGGTCTTTATCTGATTTTCGTCAGAATGTTTGGGTAGAATGATGCTGACTAAAATACCAACCGGTTCAGCTCCAGCGCAGATTAAATCGTTGGCAACAACATGAACGGCAAATGATCCAATGTGGGTGGTGGTTCCAGTGATCGGGTCGCAGGTTACAGCGATGAGATCACCCATGCAATCGATAATGCCACAGT
This sequence comes from uncultured Atribacterota bacterium, assembly GCA_964434845.1. Taxonomy (GTDB): domain Bacteria; phylum Atribacterota; class Atribacteria; order Atribacterales; family Atribacteraceae; genus CAYSWT01. The sequence goes on from CAYSWT010000223.1 coordinate 2,620, forward strand.
CGCGCCCAAGGGATGCGTTATAGAGGACTTCATTCCTTTTTTTCCCAATATAAGGGAAGACCAATTCTTGCAGTTTTTCCGGAGATATTTTCCCCAATTTCATCACTCTTTCGATCGCTAAAATACTGTGAAC
>CAYSWT010000224.1:0-2735 GCA_964434845.1 uncultured Atribacterota bacterium
TGAAAATTAGCATGCATGCCTATGCCTTTGGTCCCCACGGGGGGTGGGTACCAACCTATTTGGTTGAAGAAGCCATCAAACGGACTGCAAAATTGGGTTTTGATGGGATTGAACTCGACGCCGCCCGGCCTCACGTTTGGCCCTATGATATCGACAAAGAACACCGAGCTGCATTAAAGAAACTGATCAAAGAATGTGGTTTGGAAGTCCCTGCCATCAGTGGGTATTATTTTGGAATGAACTTTGCCAGTCCTCTGAAAAACGAGAGAGAAGCTGCGGCTGATTATCTAGTTCAATGTGTAGAATTGTGTGCTGATTTGGAAGCAAAAGTATTGGTGGTGGTGCCGGGAGTAGTGGTTTACGGAACTCCCTGGAAAGATGCCTGGAGCCGATCACTTTCCCAAATGAGCCCGGGAATAAAAAGAGCGGAAGAGCTGGGAGTACTCATTGGCATAGAATATGTGAACACCCTCTGGTCTAACCTGGTGACAACTTCCTGGCAAGCATATGATTTTATGAGAGAGTGTCATTCACCCAATGTAAAGCTGGTTTTAGATTCTGCTCATGCGTTTTACGGAGGAGAAAACATCGTCGATGTGGTTCAGTTTTTCGGGAAAGACTTGGTTCATGTCCACTTTGAAGACTGCTTAAACGGAGCACCGGAAAATCGAGTGGTTCCCGGTAAGGGAGATGTGGATTTGATATCTTTTTACCAGTCTTTAAAGGGGATCGACTATAAAGGACACTTGACCGTCGAGCTTTGGGGAAGTCAGCCGGAAAAATATGCACGAGAGGCATTAGAGAACACCAAGAAGATAATGTCACAATATTGATTTGGTACCTATCGGCAGTTTTTTATCCACCTTCGGTGATTCTATTCAAAGGAGGCACTTGGTATGGATTATGTCCCTATTGATGGGAGTTTTCAATTGACTGGAAAAGTAGCGGCGGTGACTGGAGCGGCCAAGGGAATTGGGAAATCCATCACTCTCATGTTTGCCCAAAAAGGCGCTGATTTGGTTTTGGTGGACTTTGCGGATGAGGTTGATCAAGTATTAAAAGATGTTGAGCAAATGGGTCGTAAAGGAGCAATAGTAAAAGGAGATATTACTCAAAAAGAAACCCTCCAAAAAATACTCGATGCTGGACTCCAAAAATTTGGAAGAATTGATATTCTGGTGAATAATGCTGGGATTACCCGATTGGAAAAAGCGGAGAATTTTTCTGAAAAAGACTGGGATGATGTGATCGCCGTCAATTTAACCGCACAATTCAGGCTTGCTCAGGTGATAGGCCGACAAATGATTAAACAAAGGTACGGCAAAATCATCAATATTGCTTCCAAGGCGGGTTTGGTGGCGTTGCCGAAACATGTCGCCTATATGGCAAGCAAAGCCGGTCTGATCGGAGTTACAAAAATTTTGGCGCTGGAATGGGCTGGATATAATATTAATGTCAATGCCATTGCGCCGACCGTTATCCTCACCGAATTAGGAGAAAAGGCCTGGGCGGGAGAAGTTGGCGAAGCTATGAAAAAGAAGATCCCGATCGGACGGTTTGGTTATCCCGAAGAAGTTGCCGCTGCCGCATTATTTCTGGCCAGTGATGCCTCCAACTTGATCACCGGGGAAACGTTGGTAATAGACGGGGGGTATACGATTCAGTAAGTAATGGGAAATGAATGAAAATGCCCTCTGTATCAAAGACTCTTTCCCCCACTTTGGTAAAAGGCGGTGAAAAGTAAAAGGTAAAATGTGAAATGTATAAAACAAGAGAAATATGAAAAGAATCGAATCCCTCTCGATCTCCCTTTATCCAAAGGGAGAGGTTCGAGGAAGGGAGACGGAATAATTATCAAAGATGAGATTGCCACGCCCATAAAACGGGCTCGCAATGACAGATTTTTTTAACCTTTTACTTTTTACATTTATCATTTCACTGTATTTTCATGTTAGGAGGGATACCTTTGGAAGAAAAACCATATTCTCTCACCTTCGATCTTCAAGGAAAAGCTGCTCTCATCACCGGGGCTGCCCGAGGCATTGGAAAAGCGATCGCCGAATTATTCTCTCAACAAAGCGCAAATATTATTTTGGTTGATTTGGATCCGGAAGTGGATAAAGTCGCTCAAGCTTTACCTGCTAAGAAAACGAAAAATCTCCCCATTATCGCTGATGTTACCAAAAATACCGACCTTCAAAAAATTCGTGATGAGAGCCTCAAAATATTCCCCAAAATCGATATCTTAGTCAATAATGCCGGTGTGGCTTTTCTGGATGATGCCGAAAATTTATCCGAAGAATCCTGGGACAAGACCATGGCGGTCAATTTAAAAGCTCCGTTTATGCTGGCACAAATCATCGGACGGGAGATGATCAAGCAGGGAGGAGGGAAGATTATCAACATCGCCTCTCAAGCCGGAGTCGTCGCTCTCGATAAGCACGTGGCCTATTGCACCAGTAAAGCCGGGATCATTGGAATGACCAAAGTCCTCGCGCTTGAGTGGGCTGAATACGGCGTTAACGTCAATGCCATTGCTCCCACCGTCATTCTTACCGAACTCGGCAAAAAAGCCTGGGCAGGAGAAGTGGGAGAAGCGATGAAGAAGAAAATTCCGGTGAGACGGTTCGGTTATCCTGAGGAAGTCGCTGCGGCAGCATTATATCTGGCATGCGACGCTTCCAACCTCGTGACCGGTGAGACGCTCGTTATTGATGGGGGGTACACCATCCAAT
>CAYSWT010000225.1:0-2727 GCA_964434845.1 uncultured Atribacterota bacterium
AATACATTCGGGAATGACGGATGGTGTCGATATCCGCCATAAAAATCTATTGCGTCGAAGTTTCCATATCCTAAGGTACTGCCAGACAGCATGGACGTCTATCTCTACAACAACTTCTGATGGGTCTCAAAGACCTGGTTGACCTTCTCCATGGTATCCAGGTAATAGGGAATGAATTTTTCATAGGCATCGGCCAGATGGTCATCGGGATAATGTATCTTCTTTTTCTCAACCGAATTGAGTGAGGTTTGCTGCAAGTCCTCAAAAACACCGACCGAATGACCGGCAATCATAGCTGATCCCCAGATGGCAAATTCCTGGCGGTTTAATTCAGCATAGGGAACACGTAATACGCTGGCTTTAATTACATTCCAGAGGGGCGACTTGGCTCCTCCACCAATCACCCGTACTTCCTTAAATGCGAGATCGGGCATCAGTTCACGAATGATTTTCATGTAATAAGCATATTCAAAGGCTATTCCCTCTAACACCGCTCGATAGAGGTTTTCTCGCCGGTGGTCCCAGCTAAATCCAGCAAAGACACCTCTCAACCAGGGTTGAGTGGGACAATTTCGTCCCCGGAGATGAGGGATAAAAATGATTCCCGATGGTTGAGGAGCATATTTTTCAATCTCTTGAGCCATCAAGTCAAATGCATTGGGAGAATTCGCCCATTCCCGGAACAGCTCTCGTTTTACCCATTCTAAGTCCATACCTCCACCATTGATGTACGCCATCGGATAATAGTAATCTTTCAAAACCGCGCGGGGGAACATGAGCGTTTTATATTTCACATCCGGAATGTAATTATCCACAAACAGACTGAAACATGAAGCGGTTCCAGCCACATCAAAGGCAATTCCCGGCTCCGACACCCCAGCACCCAGGGCATTGGCAGCCTGGTCTCCGCAACCGGCAATAAGAGGCGTACCGGAAAGAAGCCCCATCTCTTTCGCCCATTGTGCTTGCAGTTTCCCCACCTGTTTCCAGGGATCGACAACCAGAGGGAATTTCCCCTCTTCGATCTCAAAACGCTTTATAATTTCTTTGTCCCAGCAATTGTTCTTCAGATCGGCAAAACACGAGAAATGAAGGTAGGTATAATCGATGAAGGTTTCCTCGCCGGACAGTCCTGCTAATTTTTGGGTAATCCAGCAGGAAGGCATGGTAAACTTCATAATCCGATGGTATATTTCTGGTTTTTCATATTTCCACCATAATATTTTTGGCCCATGATTGATACTCGGACCCATCCCGCTACGGCGAATGATAAATTCTTCAGCTTCTTTCTTCATGATTTCGGCATAGTGAGAAGAACGGAAATCAAGCCAGGAATCATAGGGCGTGGCTGCTTTTCCCATGGTATCAACTCCCATGACCCCAGCCATCTGTCCATCCATTGCAATCGCCGCAATCTGAGCTGGTGAAATGGCACTTTTTTCAACCACTTCTTTGACCGACTGGAGCACCGACCGGAACATTTCATCGGGATCCTGGGTCACACTTCGATCATCGCCATAGAGAATATTCGAATCAACCTTGGCTACCGCCACCAATTCCCCCTTTTCATCAAAGAGGCCAGTTTTGGTTGCCGAGGTTCCGAGATCGCAACCGATAAAATAAGTCATGGTTCCCACTCTCCATCAAAGACAACCGGTTTTTGTTGGCTTAAGGCACGATGTGCATGCTCAACAACCTGGACGGCATGATATCCATCTTGAACCGAAGGAGTGGGTTGTTCATCTTTTTGAATACAACGAATAAAGGACTTCATCTCCTCGAGATATCCTTCCTTAAACCGATTTCTCCACGCATCATGATTGTCGTAAATCGCCTTCTTATCCAGAGTCATCAACACCGGTCCAGTCCCTTCTGTAGTACCAACTCGAATCATCCCTTTGGTTCCCAATATTTCCATGCGGGCATCATAGGCATACCCAACCGGACAACCACCGTCAATCGTGCTCAACGGTCCGTTTTGAAAAACAATCGTCACCACATAATGATCGTAAAAGTCTGGATATTTTATCGCGGCCTCAGGAGATTTAAAATTACCAGCTTCCATATAGATTCTTTCTGGTTTTTTTCCGGCAAACCAGAGAACCGAATCAATATCGTGAGCTGAAACTTCAGCCAGCATTCCTCCGCTCTTGGTTCTATCCCAAATCCAGGCAGGAGGAAGCCCTGGACCACGACCGGTGGATTTGATGACCACCAGATCACCGATCATTCCATCCTGAATCATCCGATAGGCTTTACGAATGGCTGGATCGTAGCGCCTCATGAAACCAATTTGAAATTTTACCCCAGCCCGCTCCACCACCGCTTTTATTTTACCGGCTTCCTCGAGGGTTTGTGCCAAGGGTTTTTCAGAAAAAATATGTTTTCCCACTGCTGCCGCTTTTTCGACGATGTCCCGATGAGTAAACGTCAACGAACCAATACAAACAGCATCAATTGCTTCCATCTCCAATACTTCATCAATACTGGAGTAATACTTTCCTACCCCGACTTCTTCCGCTGATTTTTTGGCTCGTTCGATATCGATATCAACGATAGCGCACAGTTCAGCTTCGGGGATATAACCAGTTAAATTGCGGGCATGAACCATTCCGGCTCGTCCAGCACCGATGAGAGCAAAGCGGGTTTTATTCAAGTGAAAATCACTCCTTTATCTATCCTGGAAACTGTCACAGGATTCGATGTTAATCGTCACCCCTGAATGTT
>CAYSWT010000226.1:0-2704 GCA_964434845.1 uncultured Atribacterota bacterium
TTTATCGTGTCTCCCAGTTCCTCCAGGATGTGAAGATTCTTGGCTATGGTATCGATAATATCCCAAACCTGCTTATTTATGGCATCGGCCGTAACCGACTTATTGCTGCATTTGGTATAGTATTGTTCCTTGGACGAGCAGTGATACCAGGCTCTCTTGTCCTTGGTGCGGTGATTAACCGTGGACATATGGCCCCGGTAGGATCTACCACATTCTTTGCATTTTAATACGCCGGACAGGTAATAGACGTTATTTCTGAAGCGGATAACATTGGTGGTGCGGTTTCTTTTGAGCAATCTCTGAACCTCGTCAAATTCCTGCTGGGAAATAATGGCCTCGTGGGCGTTAGGTACTTCAATTATCTTTGAGGGGTCGTTTTTGACGTATTTATAGCCCTTGCCCTCGCCATTTTTTGTCTTTTGTTTCGTATCATAGTGCTTCCGATTCCAAATCAACGTCCCCAGATACACTTTGTTTTTCAAGATGTCAGAGATAAATTTCGTGTAAAATCTTCCGCCCTGCCTTGAGGGAATTCCGAGATCGTAATAATGTGCGGCTATCTGGGAAGTGCTTTTGCCGTTCCGGTACATGGAAAAAATTTCCCTGACCATATTGGCTTCTTTGGGATTAACTTCCAGTTTCTTGGATTCCTTATTATGGATATAACCGAATGGTGCATAGCGAGAACCCTGCCAGTGGCCTTTTTTAACACCCATAATCATACCAGGGAATACCCTTTCAATAAGCCTGTTTCTTTCAAACTCCGCGCAGCTTCCCAGCATCTGAAGGCTGAACTTTCCTGCGCTTGAGGTAGTATCAAACGGCTCGGTGGCAGATTTGAATCCTATTCCTAACAATTCCAGCTCCTCAAGCATTTCCAATAAGCTCTTGAGCTTTCTGCTTAACCGATCCTGCTTGTAAACTATAAGCAGATCAAATTTTTTGTGCCTGGCGTCAAAAAGAAGTTTCTGGAGGGCTGGTCGATCCGTTATATATCCGGAATACCCGTCATCTTCATAAATTTCCTTGCCCGGTATACTGCAAAAAACATCCCATCCGAAGGATTTTGCGTACTGCAAAAGAAAATTCTTCTGCACCTCCAGCGAAAATCCTTCTCGAGCTTGGTCCTCTGTTGAAACCCTTGTATATAACGCAACTTTCACGACTTCCTCACCGTATCGCGCCACTTTTCAATCTTCTTTATGTCTTCATCGGTAAATACCGGATAATTCCTGTAATCTCGTTTGGGTGTAATCCATCCCTTCTTTATCCAGTAGCGCACCGTCCTTTCATGGACGCCAAGAAGCTCGGCCGTTCTGAAGATATTATGATATTTTGTATTATGGGAATTAAAAGGCATACCGCAATCATACAAGCTTTATCAAGTTTTGTCAACCAATTTTATTTCTTTCGCCCCGTTCTTTTCCGGTAGATAACAGGTTAAAAATAACCTTGAGAGAATCTCGATGCCTCTACAAAAGGAATCATGCGCTTCTTCTAGCTCTACATCGGTTAAACCTCGCTCCCGCAGCATAATTTTTAACGCCTCCCAGCCCCGTGGTTTTAATTTATCGACTTTCCTCGACATTCATCCTACACCACCCCCTTTGCCAAATTCAGCTCTTGCCTGCCCTTTCCTCTCCAAGTAATTTCCTGACCTTTCCCTCTGCACCACTCAATCCTAATTCATCAAGAATCAACTTCCGTAAAGCTTGAAATTGTTCGGGAGTAACCGAAGCTTGGATATAAAGCAAGATTCTATTCTTACTTTCATTATAAATTTTAAAAATCTGCTCTTTGTTATCGTCCATCTTACTCTTAGTCAAGATTTAAAATTGAGGTTTTCCTAACTGTTTAAGTAGATCGATTAGTTCTCTTATCTGCCTAACTTTACCCTGGTAAAAACACTGACCCTGCTTAAGTAAAACCAAGTCTGTAAGCATAAATACTTTTTGGGAAAATTCAGGCATTATATAAAATAACCTATCCCGGATACCTTCATAGTTAGAGCTAGAGTAAGCTATGATTAAAATAGCATCGTATCTAGGCATTTCATGTTTGTATTTATAAACTACAACTTTCCATTCGCCGCGCTGTTTGTACCAAGTCTCTACTTCCAAGGCTATTTTCATGCCGGAATCTAAGACTACTAAGGCATCGGGAATCTTGGATTTCAGCCTGAATTTCTTCCTGATAACCCACTCTGGAGCCCATTCTTTTATGGCGAATTGTTCATAAAGGATATAGTAGCTTTCAATGACGGCTCTTTGATGCTCAAAGGTATTAAAACCGGTGTGCCTGTGGTTGAAATAGTAGCGGTTGCTAAAAGGCTCGTATCTGTGGATAAAACCCTGGCCTCTCTGGGTTAGATAATAGACCTTAAGCCCGAGGTTTGGTTCTTGGTAAGAGGTAATAAAACCACGTTTTGCTGAGTAGTCTACTAGCCAGCGCGGATAGGTTAATCCAAGCCTCTTGTGAGCGAATTCATAAAGCTGTTCCCTGGTAGCAAACCTGAAAATAAAGATAAACCTGAGTAGCGCGCTGATCCTATATTCCTGCTCTTTTCTGGTAATCCTGCCTTTAGTCATAAATTTAAGTCCTTTCTTTTGGATGCAGGGGTTTTGGGTGATTTTTTGTTGGTGAGGTATGCGGTAGCCTTCGGCAGGGTTGTGGGAAAATCCGCCTGAAGGCTTGCCGCAAGCCA
>CAYSWT010000227.1:0-2668 GCA_964434845.1 uncultured Atribacterota bacterium
AATAGTCTTCCCGCATGGTTGAAAGGAAAAGTGCTATTATTGAACTGCGAAAGTTGAGATACCTTATCTAAAATATTGACATTGAAATGAAATGTATTATAAAATGTAAGCGCTTACATGGAAGCGCTTACAAAAGAATATAAAATTTATTCTATATATAAGCAAAATCATGATGTGTTTGCGCTTATAAATTGAAACGGGTGAGTTAATTGGAAGGGAAAAGAGACACGTTAGATGACGTTGCAAAATTGGCTGGTGTTTCAACCGGTACTGTGTCTCGCGTCATTAACAATCGTTCAGCAGTGAGTGAGAATGCAAGAAAAAAAGTTGAAAAAGCCATTAAGAAGTTGAATTATACCCCTCATTCGATTGCTCGAAGCCTGGCAACCGGTGTCTCGAACGCCATTTTCCTTTCTATTATAGAAGAAAATCCAATTCTTCCTTCTACCTGGAGATATGAGTTGCCAGTAGTTCAGGGCATATATGATTATTTACGCAATACTTCATTTACCCTCCAGATTGGTATCAGCTTTGTAGAAGAATCTCAACATATCAATTTCTTTGAAAATCTTATTAAAGATAAATTTGTAGATGGTCTACTTATTCTTTCAGCTTGGCCGATTGACTATCGATCACTCCTACATCTTGAAGAACGTAAAATTCCCTATGTATTAGTGGGATGTAAGTCGAGTGTTCAAACTCGAGTAGAAGTTGGATTTGATAATTCAGGTGCTATGTCAGCGATAGTCGAACACCTTATCAAACTCGGACATCAAAAATTTGCTCTCATTGGAGGATATAAAGATCAACTCCATATGGCTGATAGAACAGAAGGATTTGTCAGGGCTCTCAAATTTCATGGTTTACCAATCTATCAAAATTTAATGATATTTGGAGATTACCAGATCGAGAGTGGATATCGATGTATGATGCAGTTATTAAAAGAAACTCCTAAACCAACTGCCATCGTATGTGGAAATGATTATATGGCCGCTGGTGCCATTAAAGCTATTAAAGATACTGGTTTTCGTGTTCCAGGGGATTTCTCTGTAACCGGATTTGATGATAGTGAAGTATCCAAGGTGGTTGACCCAGCTTTAACCACGGTACGCATACCAGTCTTTGAAATGGGGCATTTGGCGGTGAAAAAACTCCACCGACTCATTCGGGAGGGTAAAAAAGAAAAAGATATCACCATACTTCCCTTCGAATTAATTACCCGTACCTCAACCACAAAATGTAACAAAAATTAAATAATTGAATGACCGAGGAGGGTCACAATGGGAAAAATCGTTGAAAACCAAATCAATTCGATTCCAGAATTTCCTCCAATTGATTATGAATCAACACCAAAGCTGACTGCCGATGACTATCAAAAAAGAATTCAATCCGTTCTTAAACTGGCTTCATCTCATAATTATACTCATCTAGTAATATATGGTGACCGAGAACATTATTCGAATATCCAATTCTTCACCGGTTTCGATCCCCGTTTTGAAGAAGCGCTCCTTATTCTTTCTCAAGAGTATCCACCAACCTTAGTGGTTGGGAATGAAGGTCTGGGTTATGCTGCGATTATACCATTTAATTTAAAGAAAGAACTCTTTCAAAGTTTCAGCTTAGTTGGTCAACCTCGAGGACAAGGCAAATCACTCAATGAAATATTTCGATCGGCAGGTATTCATAAAAATAGTTTCGTAGGAGTAATCGGTTGGAAATATTACAAAAATGATGATTTCGACGATCCGGATCATATTTTCGAAATTCCCTGTTATATCATCCATGAATTGAATGATCTAATCGGTTGGGAAAGACTTCATAATGCTTGCGACTTGACTATTCATCCTGATTATGGTTTACGGATATGTTTGGATTTAAAAGAACTTGTTCTCCATGAAATTTCCGGAACCAAGACCTCACAGCGGGTTTTACAAACACTTCAAAGCTTAAAGCCTGGTGAGAGTGAAATTGAAACATCCCGATATCTGGCGATCGATGGAGACCCCCTGAGTGTCCATCCCAACGTCAACTTCGGACCGGAGAATGTCCTTCTTGGCTTAGGAAGCCCTACCTATCAGAAAAAGTTGAAACTGGGCGAAGTGATAACTGTGGGTCTCGGTTACCGCCGGGCATTATGCGCTCGAACCGGTCTTTATGTACGAAGAAAAGACGAAATCCCACCGGAGATGAAGGGGATCGTTGAGAATCTTTACACCCCTTATTACCGTGCGTTGTGTGACTGGTATGAAGCCATCCATATCGGTGCAAGCGGTGGAGAAATTTTTAAAACGATAAAAGAGTCCATAGGTGATTTTGAGAAATTTGGTATCGGTTTGAACCCTGGACATTTTATTCATACCGAAGAGTGGACCAATAGCATCTTTTTCGAAAGATCACCTTACCAGATTAAATCGGGAATGGCAATTCAATGTGACATAATTGCTTTCCCCGGCAAACCCTTTGTCGGAGTCCACGTCGAAGATGGAATTGTCATCGCCGATGAAAAAATCCGTGCTGACATCCAAACCCAATACCCGCAATCCTGGAAGAGAATTGCTTTAAGGAGAAAATATATGAAAGACGTCCTTGGGATTAATCTTTCGGAAGACGTTCTTCCAGTATCGAATATTCAAGCAACACTTTTCCCTTATATGGGAAACCAGAAAAT
>CAYSWT010000228.1:0-2653 GCA_964434845.1 uncultured Atribacterota bacterium
TGATATGTTATTTAGGAAACGTTATACTAGTAAGAGAAATTTAAAGATTATCATTTAAATTTGATTTTTCATTTTATTTATTATAGTATTTGCGTAAATACTTAAATGAATAATAATATAGAATTTCAGATGGATAAAAGAGCACGAATATTTAAAGTCCTTTCAGATGAAACTCGTCTTCGCTTAATCGATTTACTAAAAAACCAATCTTTGTGTGTCAACGCATTGGCTCACTTTCTTGGACTTTCTACAGCAGCCATCTCGCAGCATTTACGGATTCTACGCGATGCTAACGTTGTCATCGCAGAAAAAAAGGGCTATTTTGTCCATTACCATATTAATGAAGTAACTTTATCAGAATGGGAAGAAATTGCAAAAAATCTCTTGAAAAAAAGCAACTCAAAAGAAGAGGAATAAATTTAAACCAATTCTGTAAATGGTTCAAAACTTAATTTTAGAGGAACAGAATTTATAAAGTAGCTTAAAGATAATGAAAGACCATTACGATATTGTAATTAATTCTGATTGGTTAGTAACTTCTACTTCATTTAGGTGAGACTTTTGATACAGAATCGATTATTTGATGTTGGATCAGATAAATTGTTCAGCTGGGAACAAACATCCAAAAGATAAGTTTTGCTCAATTCAGAAACGAGATGTTTCTAATCTTTTAGTTGGTAGTTTAGGATTTCGATGGTTGATAGGGGAGCTTGATGCAGGTTGCGTTTGATTCTTTAAGGAAGCACCTAAAACTCTTGAATAGGAATAGGTTGGAGGGAAATGTATGATTGAAAATGCTCCGATCATTGAAGTACAGAATTTGACCAAATGTTTTGGCGATATTAAAGCTGTTGATTCTATATCGTTCAACATTTTTAAAGGAGAGCTTTTTGGTTTCCTGGGGCCAAATGGAGCCGGGAAAACAACTACCATTAATATGCTCACCGGTTTAGCCCGTCTTGATTCGGGAACAATTAAAATCAACAATATTGACTGTACTTATAACCCAAAAGCTGCTCAACATCTGATTGGTGTTATTCCCGATGAAAGCAATCTCTATCCCGAGCTCACCGGATTTGAAAATCTTTGTTTTTGTGCAGCACTCTACGGGTTGGGAAAAGTTGAGCGAGAAGTTCGTGCTCAAAAACTTCTGGATGAGTTTAATCTGATTGAAGCAGGTCAAAGAAAATTTGGAGCATATTCGAAAGGGATGAAGAGGAAGCTCACCATAGCTGCAGGGATAATTCACCAACCACAAATTCTTTTCCTTGATGAACCGACCACTGGCATCGATGTGGCCAGTGCTCGACAAATTCGTCAATTGATTGCTAATCTCCACTCATCAGGGACAACGATCTTCCTCACCACTCATTATATTGAGGAAGCAGAAAGGCTGTGTGACCGAATAGCTTTCATAGTATCTGGACAAATTGTAAGGATTGATTCTGTAAAAAACCTACTCCAGCCCTTTAAAGAAAAACAAATTATGGAGGTTTCCTGTTCGAATCTCTTGATTTCGATGAAAGATGAACTCTCTCATGCTTTTCCGGAACTCGAATTCTCTTTCCTGGATCAAAGTGTAATTCGAGTAGAATCCAACCAACCGATTCGAGTTGGACCTTTGATTCGTTTTCTGGAGGATCATAATACCGAAGTCACCGAAGCCCGTAAGATTCGACCGTCTCTTGAAGATATATTTGTAAAAATAACCGGGATTGAGGCAGGCGCCATGCGAAAAGAAAAGGAAAAAATAGGAGGTGGAGGCCAATGAAGTTCTGGACAGCTTTTTGGAATATTTTGTTGAAAGATATGCGAACCTACTATTTGAAACCGCCCAATATCAGCTGGGGTATTATTTTTCCTTTAGCATGGACATTGATGTTTTTCCTAAGGTCTGGAAGCAGTTTGCAAGAAATTATAACCCTCCTTCCTGGTGTGGTGGCTCTCTCCATTCTTTTTGGAACAACATCCATGTTAGCTGTGACCGTTACTTTTGAGAAAAAGAACCGTTCATTTGAACGTCTTCTTCTTGCTCCTATCCCTTTTGAGATTCTTATGTTAGCAAAAACGAGTGGAGCAATTTTATTTGGAATGGCGAATGCTTTCGTCCCGGTAGTAATGGCTGCTTTTATCACTGACCTCACCCAGGTTAAATGGGTCATTTTTATACCCGCAATTTTCTTAATTGCAGTGGCATCAACCTTTCTTGGTTTATTTATTGCAGTAGCAGTGAGTGAGGTTTTCGAAGCTCAAACATTTTCAAACTTTTTCCGTTTTCCCATGATTTTCCTTTGTGGACTCTTTTTCCCGATTGAGAAATTACCTCTTTTTTTACAGCCTCTCTCCTATTTACTTCCACTCACCTACGGAGCTGACTTGCTCCATGGAGCTATTCGAGGAATTCATTCTATCCCTTATTCAATCGACTTAATACTTCTTGGTTTATTTTGTGTTGGTTTGTTTGTATTAAGCCTCCGTAATATAAAGCGACGTTGGATTATGTAACATAGCGCAAATACCAGCGGGGTTTGGTCTTGATTCTTATTTGAGCGTCAAAAAGGAGAAAATTGCTTTTCCTCCTAAACACTAAATCATATCTTTTTTCACTGCTGTCCAAAATAATCCAAATTCATAAAACCACCCCTTATCACAC
>CAYSWT010000229.1:0-2607 GCA_964434845.1 uncultured Atribacterota bacterium
ATATGATATCAAGTCTGAACTTGCAGTTCATTTTAAACAATTATTATAAATCATCTTTATTCCTTCGGGATTTTTTTTGTTAGAATTGAACTATAACCTTTCTTAACAAAGGAGAATACCATGGAACGACACAAAATTCATCAAAAAATTGACTCCGAACATCAACGTACGCTTGATGAGCTATTTGATTTACTTTGTTTTCCGACCATCAGTGCTCAACCCGAACATGCCATTGACCTGGTCCGTACCGCCGAGTGGCTCCAGCAATACTGTGAAAAAATAGGCTTTAAAACCACTCTTCTCCAAACCAAAAACGCGCCTCCGGTGGTATGCGCTGAGTTTTGTTCCTCCCCCGAAAAACCAACACTTCTGATCTACGGACATTATGATGTTCAACCCATTGATCCGATAGAAGAATGGTTAACTCCTCCTTTCTCTCCGGTCATTCAAGATGGCATGATCTACGCTCGAGGAGTGAGTGATGATAAAGGACAGTTTTTCTCGGTACTCAAGGCAGCAGAAGCCATAATTTCTTTTCGTGGTTCTCTTCCTTTGAATATAAAAATCGTTATTGAAGGTGAAGAAGAAATTGTAAGCGCCCATTTTGAAGAACTCCTCACTTCGCATACCGATATTTTTCAAGCAGATTTGATCCTTATCATGGATGCTGGACAATACACACGAGGGATTCCAGCTCTCACTTACGGTCTCCGGGGACTATGCTATTTTCAGATCGACATCCAAGGACCGGCATATGACGTTCATTCTGGACAATACGGCGGTGGAGTTCCAAACCCGATTCAAGCCTTGATGACCATACTCAACCGTTTGAAAACCGATGACGGAAAAATCACCATTCCTGGATTCTATGATACAGTTCTCGAGCCAGAGCCGTGGGAACGACAAGAAATGGCTACCCTTCCTTTTGAGAGAGAACAAATAAAAAATTCACTTGGCATCAAGACTGTTCAAAATGAAAAGGGGTACACTCCACTGGAAAGCATGACCGTTCGCCCCACCCTCGATGTCTGCGGTATATGGGGTGGGTATTCCGGTCCCGGCTCAAAGACGATCATCCCCGCCCGTTGCGGTGCTAAAGTGAGCATGAGGCTGGTCCCCAATCAGTCTCCCGGAGAAATTGCTTCTCTCTTTAAACAATATATCGAAACCATTGCACCACAAGAGGTAGATATCCATATCCAGGTCCTTCCCGGCATCGAACCCCTGCTCACCAATCCCCACCAGCCACTTTTCCAGGCTTTCTCCAGGGCTATCAGTCAAAACTTTGATCGTCCTCCAGTATTAATCAGAGGTGGCGGTTCAGTGGGAGTTGCCAATCTGTTGAAACGAATTCTCAAAACCGAAGCTATTTGCATGACCGGCTGGGGATGTCCTGATGATGGAATTCATTCTCCCAACGAGCATTTTTCGGTGAACGATTTCTTTCGTGGAATTCACGCCTTTATCGATTTCCTTTTAGAATATGCACGCATCTTTGATACAAGGTGATTACATTATTACGGTTGTCTCCCCAATAATCATAGTATTATAAAAAACCTTCACCCATGGCTAAACCGGTATTTTGATTCAGCCAAATCGGAATCATAAGGCGCTCTTCTACCCACACAATTTTTTCGCGGACAAAGTTGACAACTCTCAAACTGGGTGTCAGTGGGAAAAATGATGCCTGAAATTGATTTAATCGGGACCATCAAAAAACTATCAGTCAATTCTACTCCAATAAGTGCCTTTGCTTCTCCAAAAAGGGAGAAAAGCGGGACCTGTTCTTTCATCGGCCAGTCCTCCAACGATCCGGGGTTCATGGTTGAAGTCGCTCCGGGCAGGTAGCGTTGCCGGATATCATTTTGAACAGCTTCATAAGCGGCAACGGCAGCCTGTTCTTTGATGGAGTCTACCCAAAATTTTTCCATCATGTCGTCAATCGCGAGCGACCACTCCTCAAGCTCTCGTCCACAAGTAACAATAAAGGGAAAGACGCGGTGGGTGTTTTCCAAATTCACGCGGAGCACTCGACTGGTGAAGGTGGTTTGATCGATGACAACCGAGTTTTCGGTTTTCTCATCAATGTAAGCGATTTTATATATCCCTTTGGGTTGAGCTATTGCTTCAGCGGTATCGATGAGTGAGGTTGCTCCGGAAAAATCATGGCTTTGCTCTTCAATATGAAAGGATCTGAAAAACCGATCACGATCGACCTTGAACTGGATATCTTTGAACAACAAGGAATTTTCCATTATAAAATCTCCTTCAGAGTAAATGATTTATGTTTTCAGAGCCGATGAATTCATATTGCATCTTTATCCCAGCATATCTTCTTCAAAAAAAACGAATATCCTCTTCAAAAAATGTCTCAATTCATTTTGAAGGTTTTCAACCACCTACTCACTACATTTCCGGCTAAGATCACCAAACACAGCATCTTTGTATTTCTAATGATATTTCTAATGATTATACTAACCCCGAATACTGAACAATAAATTAGAGTGATAAAATGCTCCTGGGTAATTAAAAAGAGATACAAAATGGAGAAATCAATCAGAAAAAGATACGATGGAATTTTTAAAGCCAAATTTGTTTCAGAAGCCA
>CAYSWT010000230.1:0-2601 GCA_964434845.1 uncultured Atribacterota bacterium
TTTTATCTTCCCCATAAATCTATTCTTCCTTTGAATATAAATGCTTTCCTATTACAGTTTTGCTATTCGGAACTTCTTAACCCACCTCCACCACCTTTATTTCCTCTTCCGTCAGCTCATACAACGCATAAACCAATCGGTCAATCTGCCTATCCGTCGCTTCAATCTCTTTTCAAGCCGCTCCTTTTCCCAATCTCTTCCTGACATTCCTCCATCATCTCATCTATGATCCTCTTATTCTCCTCCTTTATATTAAGCCCAACATCTTTAAATTTGTTACCGCTGTTGTAATCATCAAAATGACCATCACGAGGGTAAGCCAAAATATCCATTTTGTTAACTTTTTGACATCTTTTTGAAGTCCAACATTGGCGTATGCAGTTACTGAATCAACAAGATCGTTTGTGTATCTCAGCCCTATACTTTGTTTTTCATCTAATTCCCTGAGCTTTTTGTTACATCTCTCTATTTGATACTCAGCATTCAAATTCACCTCTTTGAAGAAGGAAGAAACAGCTTGAGTTGTGTCTACCCATTTAACTTGCCCTTCTAACAGGTCTCCTGATGAGTCTAATTCATCCATCACTTGTGATGAGAACTCAAAGAATTCCATTTTTTCATCTATCAAATTGTTATATTGATTCATCAATTCGTTAAGGCTGCTCGGATTCTGTGTCAGCACTTCTATATTCTCGCTTCTTTTGAATTTACATAGTTTCGATCTAGACTCGTTGATTTTGTTTTCCCACTCATTTAATTGTTTGATTCGGAAGAAAATACAGTGAAACGGTTTAATCAAAGCCAGTAAAGTTTCCAAACCGTCAAGCATGATTGGAGCTATTAAATTTGGAGCGTTTTTAAACGCAATTATTGTAAATTCAGTATAATTACCCCAAACTACCTGTGGGGATACTAGAGACCCACCGGTCCAAGACATTTGGTTTGGAATAAACTTGACGGCATTTAGGATGGAAGAGTTTTCCTCTAACCAGACCTTTAGTTCCTTGGAGTCTGCTAATTTCTCATCTCTAGCAACAATAGGGTGCTTCCATGCTTCAATATCTTTGAACGCAAGCAGTTCGTCGAGATGTGCAATCCATAGAATAATGCCATTGTGCCACTCACTTGTATCAGTTGAGAACATGCCCGTAATATGCGGCGTTATAAAGTGCTCAAGCTCCTCTTGTGCCTTCTCTAAAAAGTTCTGCCCATCACTTGGCGTTTTTTTATGTAAATCTTCAATAATGTCCTCTTTTAATTCCCCATAACAAGTTACATCATAAATATGGTGATGCTGTTGAATTACGTATATTTTTATCGACTTGAAGCAATCAGGAATTGGAAATTTGGGATTGATAATACCCCCATATTCCTCTACAATATATGCAGTGCCACCACCTAATCTTTGAGGTGCCATTTTTTGGGGTGATTTTCCTTCGAATAGTACTTTCAGTTTAGCATCTAGACTTGGTTTCTGCTCCGAATCAACGAAATCTACCAAAGCAATACCAAGGCTTTTTATTTTCATCTCTCCATTCCTTCAATAACTTTTATTTCATCATCGTTCAGCCCGTACAACTCATAAACCAGTTTATCAATCTGCTTATCAACGATCTGGATCTGCCGTTCGTAAAGCTCTTTGTCTCGCTCCATCCTCGCCTCGTGGTATTTCCTCTGTAACTCGAGCATATTATCAACTAGAGCTACAAGCTTGTCATGCTGAGCTTTTTCGTCCTGATCCAAAAAGTTTATGGTACGGATTGGTAGCAGTTTAATATCATTCGGATTTAATTTGGGAAACGTATCTTTACCAAAATTTGGAAGTATTAAGCTCCCGTACCAACTCAGTAATTTTGAATTACACAATCCAAGTAGGTAGACCAAAGAGAGACTATTATCTTCTCTAGATTTAAATGGTGTTATACTGTGCCCATGATAAAATCTCTCCGTAACTATGGTGGCTTGTATCCTTTTATCAACTCCTGGAACTTCACGGAACAGCAAACGTGGATCAATAAAGAATCTTTCTTCTCGTGGAGCTGCCAACCAAGGGCCGTAGCTAAGCCATTCACCACTCCACGTCTGCCAATATCTTGAAATATCTTTACCAAAAAGCCACTTACCGTAGGTTTCGTTTTCTTTGTTTTTAGAATGGTATGCTCTACTATTAATTATCTCAGAATCCTGACCTCTATACCTGTCATAGGGGGTAATACCTTGGATAATATCGCCAAAATTTGAAAGAGGTACGCTTTCTATTCTGATTTTATCAATTAAATCGTTGATTCCTGTTTTCAGACGATAGTCTATCGTCAAGAGTTTTGACGTTTTCCAAGAAGCAGATGGTAGTTCCCAGCTATCTCCTTCGGTCTCAATTTTTAGACTTTGAACGTCAATACCTCGGTGAAATAAAAATACAACCGTATTTACTACCGCTTTTGAAAAGACCTTTTCCCCGAACATTCTTAGCTTTTCAAATCCTGTATTGTTCGATATTAGTTCTCTCAGCGGGGCACAATTTTCTAATTTTAACCATAGCTCAGGTGTAACCCACATTCCGCACATCTTGATATAGCCCATCTCAAAATTTGAATTTATACA
>CAYSWT010000231.1:0-2582 GCA_964434845.1 uncultured Atribacterota bacterium
TTGGAGGGTAATTGTGTGATCAGAGGATGGGATGATTGCGCAATTGAGGCAGCCGTCACTGTACCAATTAAGACCACGACGAAAAAGGCGGTTTTCGCCATTACGGATAGAAAATGCTTGACTTTCATGATTTCATCTCCCTTGAGACTCGTATTTGAAGGTATCTTCCCTTCATTTGACGAATCTATTCTATAAACCCAAGATGAAATCTCCATGAAACGAAACCGCAAATTTCTTCATTTTGGTTTTTCGATGGCTATTTAAAGTTGGTTTTCAGGCTGGTAATTGAGGAAGCCGTACTACGAATGATGTTCCAACCCCTTCTTGGCTGGTCACTTCAATTGTGCCACCATGGGCTCGGACAATATCATAAGCGATGGCTAACCCCAACCCAGTGCCGGAAGAAGTACGCGAGGTTTCGACACGATAGAAACGATTAAATATATATGGTAAGCTTTCGGGAGAAATACCAACTCCAGTATCAATAACAGTAACAACCAGCATGTCATTTTCGACAAATGCTTGTACTGTCACGCCACCCTGTTCGGTGTATTTGATGGCATTATCCAGTAGATTGATAAACAGGCGGATCAAACCGTCGGTATCGCCAAAGAAAGCGAGATTATCTGGTACTTTGAGGGTTAAGGTCAGCCCTTTCGTATCAGCCAAGGGACGAACCGATTCGATTACATCGGATAATAATTGCGAGAAATTAAATAGTTCTCGGATATGGTTGGTCTGCTGTCGGGCACGCTCTAATTGGAGTAAAGTTTCCACAAGATTTTGTAAACGCGATACTTCAAAAGAAAGATCATCTAATGCCTGTTCGTATTCTGATGGAGTACGTCTTCGAGCACACGTTACATTCAAGATTGTTTGTATAGCGGCCAAAGGGGTACGAAGTTCATGTGAAGCATCAGCAATAAACTGGTGCTCCCGATGGAAAGACTCTTCCAGTCGGGAGAGCATGGTATCAAACATTTCAGCGAGCCGTCCTATCTCATCTTCGGTGGTGGGAAGGTTCAGTCGGGCGGATAGATCCTGACCGGCGGCAATTTGCCTTGTCATTTTGGTAATTTGGTCGATTGGCGCTAAAGCCCGGGCTGCCAAACGGTATCCACCCAGAGCAGCTAACACCAAAAGTAGGATTCCACCCATCCACAAGGTCATGAATAATCGTTTAAGCGTGTCAATTACTGGTCCTAAGCTCTGCATCACTTGTATTACAGCAACGACGCTATCATTTTCCACTACAGGCGCGGTATAGATGCGGATCGGTTCATTTTCTTTCGACTCATTGACCGTCATAAAAGTATTTTGACCTTTAAGAGCGGCTTCCAGACTATGAGGAATAACCGGGAGAAAACGATATCGTCCCCAAGCGTTTAATAAATTACCATCTGGAGTAAAAAGACGCACTGTTTGCCCACTTTCCAGTAAATCAACCGGATTGTCTTTTAAAAGAGCGTCCAATTCGATATGACTATCTTCTTCATTTAAGCTGGAAATGATTTGTGAAGTGCTCAATCGCAGGGTATTATCGACATTCCGTGATAATTCCTGAGAGAGATTAAAATATATAAAAGTACCGAATAAAACTATGACGATCAATAAAAAAGAAGTCGTCCAAAGTGTAAAACGAGCCCGTAAGGTTTTAATCCATCTCATCATTGGCTGAAATTGAATACCCCGCTCCACGGATAGTGTGGATAAGTTTTTTCTCATAAGGATCATCAATTTTACGGCGCAGGTTTCGGATATACACGTCTATGACATTCGACTGGTTGAAAGTGTCATAATTCCAAATATGTTCGACAATTACTGTTCGGGAAAGCACACACTCCTTTTCACGCATCAAACATTCTAAAACGGCATATTCTTTGGCGGTAAGTTCGATGGTTTTTTGGCCACGCTGCACTCGGTGAGTCCGCAAATCGAGTGTCAAGTCTGCTACCTGAAGTACAGAAGATTTTAGAACATCATTAGAACGTCGGCTTAGAGCTCGTAATCGAGCTAATAGCTCCTTCATTGCAAATGGTTTAATCAAATAATCATCAGCACCAGCATCAAGGCCAGCTACGCGGTCGTCAATCGAATCGCGGGCAGTAAGCATGAGAATGGGAGTTTGAACCCCTTGTTTACGCAGTCCACGACAAACACTGAGACCATCCATCCCTGGAAGGAGAATGTCTAAAACAATGAAATCGTAGGAAGTGGCTTCAGACCAATCCATTGCATCACGACCATTATAGACGATATCAACTGCATAATTTTCTTCCTCTAAACCACGCTTAATATAACTTGCAATTTTATGTTCGTCTTCAACAACTAATATTCGCATTTATTACATCTCTTTAGATAAGTAGTAAATAGATTCCCATGCTGGGCAAAAATTTTAGCATCAAAAAAGGATGAAAATTATTCCCCCCATCATTTCATTTTTTCCCGCCTTTCGCAATGGGGGGTGGTTGAAAGTTGTATCCAAAGAATCGAATCCCTCTCGATCTCCCTTTATCCAAAGGGAGAGGTTCGGAGCGAGAGATGATTGACTATTTTTGAGCCGTTTACTGATCACTCTTTAC
>CAYSWT010000232.1:0-2575 GCA_964434845.1 uncultured Atribacterota bacterium
GGGAGAGGTTGGAGAAGAGCGATGATTGAGCATCTTTAAACTTTTTACATTTTACCTTTCACTGTGTTTATTGGAGAGATGGAATAGTATAATTAAGAAAAGAGCATTCAGCAAGGAGGTTACGATATGGAGAAGAGGATTTATCGTTCACGGACCGATAGAATTCTTGGCGGGGTATGCTCCGGGATCGCGAAATATTTTGAGGTGGATCCGACAATTATCCGGTTGATCACCGTGGCACTGATATTTGCCGGTGGGTCCGGAATTTTGGCCTATATCATTGCCTGGATAATCATTCCGGAAGAACCATTTGGAGGAACTGAACCATCCGATCAGGATAAGAATAAAACCATTGACGTTACCCCGGAGAGAAAAGAAGAGGAAGAGAAGAAACGCTCGAGGAATACGGAGCTTCTCGCCTGGGTCCTGATTGTCATCGGCATTATCTGGGTGGCGCGTTATGCCTTTTCCTGGTGGTTCCCATTTGTTCCCTGGATGGGCAAAGTCGTCATTCCGGTGGTTCTCATCTTTTTAGGCATTTTATTGATTCTCACTATGAAAGGAAGGTCATAAATACCGTAAATAGTAAACAGGAAATTTTTGATGGTTCAATAGGAGCGACGTGTCATGACACGTCGCTCCTATATTTTAAAAATCAATGATTACCAAACTCGAGAATTCCAAAAAACGACGGAGCATGGAAGGTACCAGGAGTGGGGGACCATCCACTGAATTCGCCGGTGATGATATCAGTGCGGTTGAAGTTGATTCCCCACTGATCGCCGGGATAGGGCGGGTTGATGTTCAGCTCGGAGAAAGGGATGGAGATTTCGGCGATCCACTGGTTGTCTGTTTCGCTCACCCCTACCGCCCAGTTGGCGTTCCAAGTAGGACCGATTCGGGAGAAACTGTCGTACTGAGTACCGAGAGAGTTCATTGCTAAGTGATAGTAGAAGCTGCGGCTCATCCAGGGGTCAAGAAAGACTTCAACCGAATCGTCGTAGAAAACCGGGCCGTCTTTTTGGATGATGGTCTTTTTTCGGGTCTTGACGGGGGAATTCTCTACCATGAATGCGAGGTTCAAACGGGTAGGAGTGTAGAGGGCGGCGATTTTGGTTTGAGCAGTTGCCAGACCTTCGCCGGTGATAAGGGAAAAACCTGACTGATAGCCAACGCTTTTCCACGAATTCTCATTTAAAAGACCATCGATTTGAATCTCTTCCTGACTAAACTTGGCTTTGATGACTCGTGGCTCAGCATGGGTGAATCGGACGACTTTGGCTTTTTCTGACGGAACCATGGAAGCGAGAAATTTTCGATTGGGAGCTGCCGCCGGGTGGTGGAAAGGACCGTTTTTGAGTGCAGCGAGCACATCGTCGTTCAGATAGGGATAGGCGAAGATGGCAACGCCCTGAAAACCTGATTTGCGGGCGATCTCAACCTGTTGAACCAGACTGGCGGTGTCGGAGAGATTAAAACCTTGAAGACCGGCGTAAATCGGGAGGTTTTTCAAGATGAAAGTATTCACCCAGACGGTGAATCCCTTCATCTCATTGACCCGCGAACTATAAGTCATGGGGATAACAACATCAAGCAGATGATTTTCTGCCCAGTGGGGCCAGTCCTGGAGGAAGCCAGGGTTCAGCTCGATGGGCATTCCGCGTGGCTGAACTGCCACAGAGAGAACGATCTCAGGTATTTGGGTGTGAATTGTTGAATTTATTTCAGTGAGAAGATCTGAAACGGATTGAGCACGATACTGATTCCAGGAACGGTAGATTTCTGGTTGGGTGAAAGGATCCAGCTTGGCCGGGTCAACTCCATATTGAGTAGCAAATTTTTCCCGATGTTCGGCTGCATAACAGGTATCGGCGAGGGTGGGGTCGGGAAAACGTATATAATCCAGATGAACACCGTCGAGATCGTATTTTCGAATGACTTCGGTAATGAGCTCAGTATAGAATTCTTGAACTCCTTCATGCATGGGACATACCCAATAAAAGCGATTTTTGCCCTGAGTGTAACCGACCGTCCCATCGCGATTGACCGCCTGCCATGAGGGATATTTTTCGAGTAGTTCCCCCGGTTGGTTGAGCCCCACATAGAACATATCGAACCAGATATGGACCTGCATCGAATAGTGGTGGGCAGATTCGATGAAAGCTGATAATGGGTCAAACCCAGCTTGAGCAAAGGTTGGCATCTGTCGGGTGAGCCCGCGCGATGCCATCACCTCTGACGGATAAATGGTCTGTCCCAGATAGAATGACTCCAGTAAGATTGCATTGAAATTCGCTTTCGCCAAGCGCTTCACTACAGAGTTAATTTCACTCCTCGTGATTGGTATGCTGCGCACGTCGACCCAAACTCCTCTGAATTCGGGAGAGACATCACCAAAAGCCATGGATGTGAACAGAATAAAAAAAACCAGAACAAAGAATTGAATCCGCATTCCCTTCATATTACCAACTCCGTATCTATTATGAAAATACAGTGACGAGTGATCAGTAACGAGTAACTAGCAAACAATGAAAACTCATTTTATTCAGGATATTCAATAATTCCATTTACCGAA
>CAYSWT010000233.1:0-2546 GCA_964434845.1 uncultured Atribacterota bacterium
GATTAAAAACTGAGAGGATAGACCCTCGGAGTTTTCATTGTCATCTGGTGCTGCGTAGCAGCATGACGGTCTATCCTGGAAATACAGTGAACAGTTAACGGTGAACAGTAAACAGTTTAAAAATCCACCCTCATCCTCACCTTCTCCCATCAAGGGAGAAGGGATCAATCATAAAACATTCAATAATTATGGAAACTTTCCCTCGCCCCTGGTGGGAGAGGGTCAAGGTGAGGGGTTATTTTCATCCTCATATGGTGCTGCATCCAGCATGGAGTCTCTCATCAGTCGAACAAACCAACTTCAATGAATGGTTTATTGTTCACTGATTTGATCCAAAGCTTGACGATATCGAGATATAAATAATGAAAATTTCGACAACCAATTGGGCTCATAATGATGTTGAGCGATGAAACCCACGATGGTACTTCCGATGATGACTCCATCAGCGAGCTCTCCTAATTCCATTGCCATTTCAGGGGAGTGTATTCCAAATCCGATCAGGAGTGGAAGTTGAGTAAAATCTCTCAAAGAAGCAATGACCTGTTTGAGCTGAGCGACTTCGATCCGAGTGTCTCCGGTAATTCCTTTTCCCGATACGATATAGACAAACCCGCGGCTTCGTTTTCCGATTAATTCCAAACGTTCGGAAGAGGTGTTGGTCGATGCCAGAATTATGATTGATAATGATTCAGCGGCGGGTTTTAACAAATCATTAGCTTCCAGGGGGAAATCGGCCACAATCAGACCTTGAAAACCGACTTGTTGATAATCACGCCCAAAGCGTTCGATCCCATAGCGGTAAACGATATTGCCATAGGTCATGGCAATCAAAGGAATGCCTGGTTTTATTTTGGCAAATTCCTCCACAATCATTTTGGGGGTCACTCCATTTTTCAAGGCATGATAAGAAGCTTCTTGGAGGATGGGACCATCCGCCACCGGGTCGGAGTGTGGTATTCCGATTTCTACTGCATCAGCACCCTCTTCACGGCATATTTTTATCAATTCCATAAAAGTCGGTACATCTGGATAACCGAAAGTGAGATAGGGAAAAAACAGTTTCTTATTTGTGGCTTTCAGACTCAGAGCGAGGGTATCAGTCATTTTTTGTCACTCCTTCCTTAAATCTGATCACTTCCTCCACGTCTTTATCGCCTCGTCCCGAAAGACAGATGAGCATGATGGCATCTTTTGAGAACGTCGGAGCAATTTTGAGAGCGTATGCCACCGCATGGGCGCTTTCCAGGGCGGGAATGATTCCTTCCTGATGGGAAAGAGTCATAAACGTGCCAACGGCTTCTTCATCGGTCACGGCAGTATATTCAACTCGACCATCAACATGTAAGGCACTGTGTTCCGGACCGACCCCCGGATAGTCGAGGCCAGCCGCTACCGAATGAGTTTCTAAAATCTGACCGTATTCATCCTGGAGAAGAAAACTCAAACTTCCATGCAGGATCCCTCTTGATCCTCTTCCAATGCTGGCGGAATGCTTTCCACTGTCAAGGCCAAACCCTCCTGCCTCCACCCCAATCAGCTTGACTTGTTTATCATTGATAAAAGCATGAAACATCCCCATGGCGTTGCTCCCGCCTCCAACACAGGCGATCACCGTATCCGGCAATCGGCCTTCGCTATCGAGCATTTGCTGGCGTGATTCACCACCGATAATCGATTGAAAATCGCGCACCATGCGGGGGTAGGGATCCGGCCCGACGACCGAACCGATGACATAATGGGTCCTATCGACATTCCTCACCCAATCTCGCATCGCTTCATTGATGGCATCTTTCAGGGTCTGGCTCCCTGATTGAACCGGAATCACTTCGGCTCCCAATATCTGCATTCGAAAGACATTGAGTTTCTGCCGTTCGACATCGACCTTCCCCATATACACCTGACACTCCATGCCAAAAAGAGCGCAGGCGGTCGCAGTCGCCACTCCGTGTTGTCCGGCTCCGGTTTCAGCAATGATTCGCTTCTTTCCCATCTTTTTTGCCAGTAAAACCTGTCCAAGGGTGTTATTGATTTTATGTGATCCGGTATGATTCAGGTCTTCTCGTTTCAGATAAATCCGAGCTCCATGGGCATAATCCGTGAGGCGAGACGCAAAATAGAGGGGGGATGGTCTTCCCGCATAGCGGGAGAGATAATAGGCCAGCTCGGTTTGAAATTGATGGTCATGGAAATAGAAATCATACGCTTCTTCCAGTTCATTCAACGGATACATCAGGATTTCAGGTACAAAGCGTCCACCAAATTCTCCGATGAACCATTTGGAATCCATTCTTCTCACTTCCTTCCGACATCAAATGAGATAAAAACGCTTTATAGTCTATCCTGGAAATACACCAGGATTTCAGCCTACGGCGTAAGATGAAAAGATAGAAAAAGATAAAAAAACTGTAAGGATAGACCCTCTCATTTCCATTTTCATATGGTGCCACAACGTGGCATGAGAGTCTATCCTATCCTGGAAATACAGTGACGAGTGATCAGTAACGAGTAACCAGCAAACAATGAAAACTCATTTTATTCAGGATATT
>CAYSWT010000234.1:0-2537 GCA_964434845.1 uncultured Atribacterota bacterium
ATAGATTCCTGATTAATGCATTCAGGAATGACGTATGAAGACGTCACCTATCCTGGAAACTACCCAGGATATCAGCCTACGGCGTAAGATGAAAAAATTCGAAACAACATGTATACACTTGGAGAAAGAATTCAAGAGTATGGCGTGAGGATCTCATCTTTTGATCTTTTTCAACTCAACAACTCAACCTCTCAACACCTCAACAATTGAAATTTTCATCCTCACCTGGTGCTGCGAAGCAGCATGATCATCTATCCTGAAAACACGGTGGCGTGTGATTATAAAAAGACTCAATCTTCGCCTTTTAGATGAGCTCTCCTTTTATCTAAAAAGATAGGTTCGGCTCTATTTATTTCAAGAGACAATAGCTCAACAAACCGGCATACTCATGAATAATCTGAGCAATAGCAGAGTATGCTTGAAGGGAAGGAAGGAAATCTACGAATGACAGGGGTGCTCGATCATAGGGAGGATGAGCACTGACCGGAATGATGACCGTATCTGGGAGAAAAGAGCGAAAACTGAGTACTGATCGTTTTAAGTGAGTTTCTGAAGTGACCAGATAAAAGGACCTCCAATTTTTTTCTTTCAATATATCAGCACACCGCTCAGCGTTTTCCCAGGTGGTACGTGATTGATCTTCTTGAATGATGTCTTCCGGTGGGACTCCCCAACTGAGAAGTATCTTCGCCATCAGTTCGGCCTCGGTTTTACTTTCTCTCCCCCAAACATATCCTCCGCTCACCAAAACCGGTAGCTTTTCCTTCTGCCAAAGAAGAAAGCCTTGGTAGAGTCTCAAGAGGGAATAGGGACCAATTGTGGATTGATTCTGATACCGATCAGTAATAGTTCCTCCACCGAGAACGATAATTAATTGGGGAGGAGCTGATGGTGCAGAAGGAACAGGGTATGATGGAATGGGGAAAAGTCGTAAACCGGCACCAGTGGAAAAAATATAGAGGATAACCGTCATGGCGATAATAACAGAGACGTTTTCCTTTCTTCGCCAGGAGAAGAAACAAAACACTATTCCCAATAAGATAAGTATTCCTGGCGGTTCAATAAAAGAAGAAATGACTTTTTGGAGAAAGAATAACATATCTCTTTTACCATGGTTTTTCCTGTGTTATGCTAACTATAGCAAATTTATGGGAGGATTCCAATGAAAAAACTTGGGGCAGGAATAGCATTGGTCATATTATTGGCCTTTCTTATAGAATTTCCCGCATTCGCCAAATCTTATTATCATCCCGCCATCTCTCAAGCTTTTCTCCTTCTGGAAAATGGTGATGTAGAGGTCACCGATACCAGATATTTTGCCTTTTCCGGTTCTTTTTCCTGGGCACGGCTCAACCTTTTTCTCAAGGGGGTAAAGGATATTCAATTTCTTGGTGTATGGGATGTAAAGAGCGGTACCCCACTTCGCTATGAAGTTGAAAAGCAATCCAACGCTCGAGCCATCAAGTGGTATTACCAAGCTCAGGATGAAACCCTGGGATTCCAAATCAAATACCTTCTCAAGGGTCCGGTGAATCGTTATCAAGATGTAGCTGAATTTTACTGGAAAGCCATTGAGGATGAGCATGCCTCCATACGAAAGCTCAATGTGACCTTGGAGATTCCTACCTCAAGTCCCAATCTATTTAAGCTTTTTGTCCATACCCAGGCTCAACCTGGTCAGATGAATTTTTCTCCTGATCGCCGAACGGTCGATTTCCAGATAGAAAATGTACCAGCCAACACTTTTGTTGAAACCCGCTTGTTAACCAACCCCGATGTCTTTCCCTTCGCGGCCCAAAGGAATTCTCAACGTTATGAGGCTATTTTGGAAGAAGAGAGAGTAGCCGCCACCCGAGAGTTGCAGGGATATGGAACCGCCCGGGTAACCAACCGTTGGCTGGGAATAATCTTATACCTCCTGTTTGTTGCTATCGGAATCATCTATATTATTCTCTTTTTTGTGTATTATACGAAATACGGGAGAGAACCAAAAATTGACTATGAACGGCAGTATGAGCAAGAACCCCCGCGTGATATCCCTCCGGCATTTTTGGGAATAATCATGAATCAAAAAACTATCAATCGCACTGACATGGGAAGGGCGTTTACCGCCACCTTGCTGGATCTTGCCCGGCGGGGGTATATGACCATCGAAGAGGAAGAAAAAAGAATCTTATTTATCAAAAAAGAGTATTTGGTTTTTACTTTTACTGATAAAATTAAAAAACCAGAGGCTCAATCCGACCTCCTTCCTTTTGAAAAGGATGTCTACGATCTGCTTCAACATATTTCGATTGACGGTCGAACGGTAACCACGGTCGATGTTGAAAAATGGGGGAAGGAAATTCCAAATGATAAAAGCAATTTTTTAATCTTTATTGAAAATTGGGGAAAAACAGTCAAAAATTGGTGGGAGACCCATTTTTTTTCCACGTATGACCCGATCGCGGAGAACAAAAAAGAGCAGTATCTTATTTTTAGTATTGCCTATTTTATTGGTGGAATCTTTCTTTTCATTTTTTCATCTATTAATCTTT
>CAYSWT010000235.1:0-2520 GCA_964434845.1 uncultured Atribacterota bacterium
ATTTTTTAACTATTCACTATTCACGACTCACTACTCACGGTATTTATAGGATAGACTTTAAAGGAGGTTGTAAAGGATGAATAAATTGCGATCTCTCCTATTGGGGGGATTTATTGTTCTCTTCTTCGTGAATACTGTTCAGGCGAAGGAAAGAATTGATGTACAGGGATCAACAACAGTTCTACCGATCATGCAGATTATTACCGAGGAATTTATGGATGAAAATCCAGATATCGAGGTGACCATTAGTGGTGGGGGATCGGGCGTGGGCATAGCGGCGCTTCTTGACCAGATCGTACCTATTGCTATGTCTTCAAGAGAAATGAAAGAAAATGAAAAACAAAAAGGAGTGGTGAAGGGGCTCAATATTCAGCAGTACGCAATTGCTTTGGATGCAATAGCGATCATTGTCTATCCTGAAAACCATTTCATTGATCGAATTCAGAGCGAGACGTTAAAAAGGATATATACCGGTTTTATCACCAATTGGAGAGAATTGGGTGGAGATGATAAACCTTTAGTGGCAATTTCACGAGATACAAACTCTGGTACTTTTGAAATATTTAACGAACACATATTAAAAGGAGAGGAAATGGCTCCCGAGGTTTTACGATTGGTTTCAAACCGACCAATTCTCGATGAAGTATCCAGGAATTCAAACGCTATCGGATATGTTGGTTTTGGTTATTTAACCCGAAACATTAAGGCATTGATTTTAGACGGAATAGAACCAACTTATGAGAATGTCCGGAATGGACTCTATCCTCTCAGCCGGAACTTATATCTTTATACGTCTCAGCAGCCCGAGGGAGCAGTGAAGCGGTTTATCGATTTTATTCTGAGTGATAAAGGGCAGAATATAATAGAAGAGGAAGGCTTTATCCGGGTGAAGTGATACAATATCAAATAACAAACTTATTAGATAAGGAAAAATATTCATGGATCATAAAGAAATATGAAAAATATTTTGGGAGCGGGGTACTGTTTTGATATTAAATGTAAATTTCTTTTCTTTGATTCTGACCATTTTTTTTCTTTCATTTATCACTATTTTTTTTATTTCTAATCATTACTCGCAAAAACGAAAAAAAACCATTCAATCGCTGATAACCGAAGCAGGTTTATCGAATCAGTACCAGGATTATATTTCAGTTTTGCATGATTTGAGCGGCCATGTTCACTTTCTTCGAGCCCAACTCTCACAGTTGAGAACTAATCTGCTTGACCTGTTAGATCAATTTTCTCTGGCGGCTGCTTTTTTAGATAAAGAGAATGATTTACTTCAGTACAATCATAGCTTTGCACGATTGACTGGAACTATGAAAAAAGAAAAATCAGAAATTTCTCTTGCTGATTTTCCGGTTTTTGGTCCGCTTCTGTTGAATATGACTGTTCCTAACCAAACCATCAATATTGGTCAAATGAAAATTGAAATACGGATGACCCAAAACGGGGGAACCCGTTTTTTTATTTTGACTGATTTAAGGCTTCGGGAGAAAGAAGAGAGTGATAGACAATATTTAATTCATGCTATATGGCATGAAGTGAAAACACCATTGACTGTTATGGAAGGATATATAAAACTTTTGTTGGAAGAAACCACTGACCCTTTTATTCTTCAAGCCTGTCGGAAAATTGATTCTCAAGTCGAACGGTTGATGAAAGTGACCTCACAACTACGTTTACTAAATCGAATGGCTCCCGGTAACAGTGAATTCGCCAATGCTCAGAATGTTATAGAGATTATTCAACAGGTGCTGGATTCGTGGCAACTGGATATCAATGCTTTAACGATCCAGATTCTCTTTCATTCCCATGAAATTGAAAAAGGGAAGTTTACTCTTCGTTTGAATCGAGGGGATTTTTTCATTATCGCTTCCAATCTGATCTCCAACGCTATAAAATTTAATCGACCGGGTGGTTCCTTAACCATTACTCTTTCCATTCAATATGACAATTTAGTATGCCAAGTGGAGGATACCGGGAATGGTATTCCTCTCGAGATGCAGGATGTTATCTTTGAACCATTTGGTTATTCTTCAGCGACTGGAAAGAAAAGCCAGGGAACAGGGCTGTATCTGGTTAAAGAGGCTGTGAACAGAGGAGGTGGACGAATCCATCATCAGAGCCAACCGGGGGAAGGAACTGTCGTTCGAATATTTCTCCCTTTCCGTTGACGGGGAGCCTATTCCTTGCTATAATTTCATTCGCATGCCGGGATGGTGGAACTTGGCAGACACGTACGTTTGAGGGGCGTATGGGTAAACCCGTGCGGGTTCAAATCCCGCTCCCGGCACCAGCTTTTCTTCTCATGTCTGATTAAGTAACTCACTTTGATCTCGAAGATAACGAGTGGTTCTATTGGATTCTGCATGGGTTTTTCATATGAGGATTTTCTTCTGGATTTTTAATTCTTCTCCTCTCCTATTTCAGCTTACTTCATTCCCTAAAAGTCAAATGCTTTGCTCAAATGTGAATTACGCTTTGAAATTTATAACACCATTTTTTGAGTAAAAAAGT
>CAYSWT010000236.1:0-2396 GCA_964434845.1 uncultured Atribacterota bacterium
GAAACTTTTGATTTTCGTGGTGATTGGAGTCGTTTTGGGTAGTTTGCTTTTCGGTGGTGTCTGGGCTCAAGAGAAAATTACTGTTCGGTGGCTTTTCGAGACCGATTTTGGTGGAGGGTGGAAAGTCCTTATAGAAAGATTCGAAAAAGACCATCCAAACATTAAGGTAGAGATGCAAGAAGGTCCTTCCGCAACGAATACACGCGAAGATATGTACGCCACTTCTTTTATGGCGGGAGAGAGTACCTATGATATGGCGTATGGTGATTTGATCTGGGTACCCAAGTTCGCTGCTGCTGGATGGATTATCCCCTTGGGTGATAGACTCACTCCTTATGACATTGCTCAGTTCTTACCTGGAGATATTGCTGGAGGAATGTACCAGGGGCAACTCTACCGTGTTCCCAGCCAATCTGATGCGGGCATGCTCTACTACCGTAAGGATATTTTGAATGGAGCAGGGCTTGAACCTCCTCTGACCTGGAACGAGCTTGTAGAGCAGTCTCAAAAGCTTCAAAACCCACCTGACCTTTGGGGATTTGTTTGGCAAGGGAATCAATACGAAGGGCTCATTTGTGATTACCTGGAACTCCTCTGGGGAGCAGGAGGAGAGCTTTTAGATGCGGAAGGGAAAGTGGTGTTGGACCAGGGAAGTGCAGCAGTAGAAGCACTTCAATTTATGTATGACGTAATTAACACCTATAAGATTTCTCCCCCGGGGGTCACCACCTATCAGGAGGAAGAATCTCGGTATGTTTTCCACAATGGTCAGGCAGTATTCCACCGTAATTGGCCCTATGTATGGACTTTAGCTCAGAAAGAAGATTCTCCTATAAAAGGTAAGGTTGGCATTACTCCAATGGTGCACAAACAAGGTTTCCAGAGCGCTGCTACCCAAGGAGGATGGGGATGGACTATTTCCAAGTTCAGTAAAAATCAAGAAGCGGCTTGGGAATGGGTTAAGTTTGCAACCAGCTACGAATCTCAGAAAACCCTTCACTTTTACAACGGGTACATTCCTACTCGTCACGCTTTGTTTGCAGACCCCGACATACTGAAGGAAAGTCCCCACTATCCAGATCTGTGGAGAGTCCAGATTAATGCTCGTACTCGGCCTCAGCATCCCCAGTATGCGCAAATATCGGATATTCTCCAGAGAAATATCAATGCAGGGATTACAGGAGGCATGAAGCCTGAGGAAGCAATTAAACGTTCAGCCCAAGAGATAAGAGAGTTGCTCGGTCAATAGTTCCAAGAGGGGCGGAAAAACCGCCCCTCTTATTTGGGGGAAGTAACGATGAGAAAAAGAGTGCAATTTCTTACTGACCGGCGATTTGGATATCTTCTTCTTTTTCCAGCTCTTTTCCTCTTTGGTGTTGTGATCTTCTATCCGGTAGCCAGGAATGTTTACCTTTCTTTCCATGAAAAAAGTATCACCACAGGTATGCAAGCATATTTTGTGGGAGCAAGACACTACCTCAAGATAATAACTGGGGATTTGCGTTTTCGAGAAGCATTAGGGAATACCATTTACTTCACGGTGGTTTCTGTGGCTATTGAATTCCTGCTGGGTTTGGCTTTTGCCTTAGCACTCAATCTTTCTTTTCGCTGGAGAAATTTTGCTCGAGCCAGTGTCATTCTTCCCTGGGCATTACCTACCGCGGTAATGGCTATGGCCTGGCGGTGGATATACCACGATATCTACGGCGTGGCCAATGACATCTTATTGCGCCTGGGAGTTATCAAGGAAGCGGTAGCCTGGTTGGGGAAAGTGCCTTTAGCCATGCATGCAGCAATATTTTCTGATGTCTGGAAGACCACTTCTTTTATGGCTCTCATGCTTCTTGCTGGACTTCAATCCATTCCGCAGGAATTGTATTCGGCAGCCAGTATCGATGGAGCAGGAGCGTGGACAAAGTTTCGATACGTTACTCTTCCTCTTCTTCGGCCGGTTATCACTATGGCTTTACTCTTTCGCAGTTTACAAGCTTTTGCCGTTTTCGACTTGATTTGGGTTCTCACCCAAGGGGGACCAGGAGGAACCACAGAAACACTGTCAGTGTATTTATACAATTATACCTTCCGGTATCTGAACCTGGGATATGGTTCTGCTCTTTCGGTAACAATTTTTGGACTTTCTCTGATTATCATTTTGATCATCCTTCTTTTCCAGAAAGAAGAGGTCGAATTAGGATGAAAAGCAAAAAATTTAGGATGGTAATTCTTTACAGTGTAGTAGGGCTTGTCGTCTTTTTTAGTTTAGCCCCTTTTCTCTGGCAGGTAGTGACATCTTTCAAGCCTTCTCAGGAAATCTTTTCCCGTCCTGTGAAATACATTCCAAGTTATCTCGATCTCAGCGCGTATGTGAAAATTTTTATCCGTCATCCTTTTGGGAG
>CAYSWT010000237.1:0-2353 GCA_964434845.1 uncultured Atribacterota bacterium
ACTAAGGCATGCACATTGCTTGATCGACATCCAATTTGCCGTTCAGGTTAAATCGGTTCGTCCTGGCCTCAACGTCAAGTTTTGCCAGATCTTTGCAGGAATCCTGGGGGATAGAGAGCGAATAAACTCTTGAGACCCCGCTCAGGAGATACCAGCCGCTCAGTTCTTTTGAAAAGACCTCCTCTCCTTTCATATTCTTCCCTTTGAGGTTGACCGAGTTGATGATGAAATGGGTATTTCCTGTATTTCTGACCCAGATATTTAAGATCCCCTTCGAAAGTTCGATCTTATCAATGGCCCCCCTGGCCTCTTCTTTTAAAGGTCTGACAAAAATGGGAACACCAAACCGGATCGAAATCGCCACATTGACCCCTTCCGTCTTTTTGGGCCCGGGGATCTCCTCGATGAAAAGGCGGTAGGTCTTCTCTCTGGTCGTTGCGGGTATCCGAATCCCTGCCCGGATAATCTTCTCCTCCTTTTTATCAAGCGTCATCATTCTCGGAAAGTAGATAATCTCATTGGTCTCGGTATATTGGTCTTTTCCCTCACTGTTTTGTGCCCATTCAAATGCCCTCATCTGGAGGGAGAGCTTCTCCTCCCCCTCATTGACCACCGTGATCAAACCGGTCCGGGTTCCACGGTCAAAATCAAGCCTGATGGGTGTGACCCTGAACTCCCCTGAATAACCGAGACTTGGGACAAGAAAGAATAGAAAAGGGAAAATAAGAATAAATTTAAGTGAGAAATGATGATCCTCAGGTAAGAACATTTTCATTGGGGTTGAAAATACCAGAAACAACCAATTTTTTCAACAGAATTTTACGGGGCAATGGTGAGGGTGACCGTGTCCGAAAAACTTCCTGCCAGGGCATCCTGGTAATCAGCACCCCTAACCGTCCCCGTGAGGGTCAATGTCTCATCCGTGTTTTTAGGGATGGTCCCGGAGGTCGGACTCAGAGTTAAACTGTAAGGCAGAAATTCTGTAGTCGTGAGGATATGCCTCATTCGATTGGCATCCTGACCTGCCTCGTAAAGACCATCATCATCTGAAATAAAGAAGGTGACGAATTTATCAGAACTGGAGCACCTAAATGTCACGGTGGTCGATGTAGTTACATCAGATGGGTTGGCAGGATCAAGATTTCCAAAATTGAGTGAGGAACTGGAACTGCGAAACCTGCAAGAGCTATTTGATATCACTGTTGCAGTCACTGAAACCACACCTGTATTTGCGGTATAACCAACTCCTGTGATCAGAAGGATTGTCAGAATGATAATAATTGAAAATTTCTTCACTTCAATCCCACCTGATTGACTAAAAAGGGGTGACTTTTCAATCACCCCTTTCAAAATCCTAAATCTCCGTTAAAGAAGCATAAATCTTCCCTTACGGAGTTATTGTGAGCACCACTGTGTCCGAATAATCACCGGGAGCCGCATTCTGGTAATTTGCAAAAGTCACTGTTCCTGAGATATTCAATGTGATATCTGTCGTTCTTCCCTGCCCAGTCCCTGTGGTGGGGCTATAACTGAAGGTGTAAGGGATATACTCAGTTAATGTAGTCGTATGCTCCATTCTGTTTCCGTTGACTCCACTTTCATGAAGCCCATCATCATCCGTGATTGAATAGGAGGCCTTCTTTGTGCACCAGAATGTAGTGGTTGTTGAAGCGTTTACATCGGCTCCGGAATTCGGATCTAATGCGCCGAAAGCAAGGTTAGATGTTGCTGAATTGAACTTACATGTTCCGACCACATTTGCCGTGACAGTCACAGTATTGGTATCACCCGCAAATGCCAATCCTGTTAAAAGAACCATACAAAAAACCATTACCAAACCTACCAACTTTTTCATTTTCATCTTCCTCCTTTTTTAATTTAAATAATTTTTATGTCTTTTTGTCAATATAAATAAAGCAAATGCCGTGCCAAAAATTGAGGTTTTGAATTAAAATTGGAATAAAAATTCAATTTTTCTAAATAAAATTGAAAGGTTATATTAGGTTTTCACCTTAAACCTCCATTCTCAAATTCTTATGAAAAATTTAAACCAAAAGGACAATTTCTGGCACATAAAATTAAAAAAATTGCGGTTTTTTCGAAATCTTCTGACAAAAAAGAATACTTATGCCAATTCTTTCTCTCCATCTCCTTTGAGAGGATCTCCCGTTAATCCCCATAATCCGTAACTAAAAATGGAAACCTTAGCAATATCGCTGTAATGCTGAAATTTTTTCAGCATCTCGCTTTTTCGATAACCCATAGATCCTGAAACAAGTTCAGGATGACGATTACGGATTATGGTAATCCGCTCTTGGTTTGATTTCAAATAAATCTTGTGGTAATTTCTAAA
>CAYSWT010000238.1:0-2311 GCA_964434845.1 uncultured Atribacterota bacterium
TTTATTCGGTTCCTGGGAAAAGAAAAATTTATCACTGCATTAGCGCTATCCCCCCTTAGAGATATTATCGGAATCAACACGAATCATCTCTTTAAAATTGATTCTGACCAAAGTTCTGAAATAACCCTCTGCTACTTTCAAGATCTCGGAATAAATATCGACTTTCGAGACAAATTAGCAGTAAACAGCAGCGGAGAAATATTCATCAGCTGTCAAGATCGAGGGAGCATTGTGGTCTTTTCTGATCATGGCAATTTTCTCCGAGAAATACCAATCATTGAAAACCAGTCATTTCATAAAGAGATATATGATCTCACTTTTAGACCAGATGAACGTCTCTATGTCACTTTGATGGAATTTCAAAATGGCATGCCAGTGGGAATGATAAAGATTTTCTCACCGGATGGTGCTCTCATCCAAACCATAACCAACATCTACGGTGGAGGTCCTATTCCACTCCCAGCTTTGGGAGAAATAGGGGTTTTCTCTGATGGTTCAATCTTGATCGCAACATCTCAATTTTTCCATCCCCTTCAATTTTCAAAGGAAAAAGTTTCTTCCTCCTTTTCTCTTTTTTGCAAGCTCTCTCCCCAGGGTGAGGTTCTTAGCACTTGGGGATTACCGGGAGACTATAGTCATATTGGTTCTCTGATTATTAAGGATGATATCTGCTATGTCGCCGACCAGCAGGGTTTTCATCGAATAGTCACCATGGATCAAGACGGCCACATTCTCTCCGAAATTGTGACTCCACCTGATACCTACCTTAATCCCGTCGGAATGGCTCGTCTTGACCAAAATCGTTTGGTCGTTTTAGATAATGCCTTAGAACGATGTGTGATCATAAACAATGATGGAACAATCGAACAGGTCGTTCCGATATGGGCTTATTTTAACTCATCACAACAAGTGAAGGGAGTTTATGTTGGTCCGGATGGCGATATATATCTACCAGGAATGAAGCAAGTAGCCATATTCTCTTCCACAGGTGTTTTCAAAAAAATTATTCCTTTAGAATTAAAAAAAGAAACCCCATCGGGTGGCTGGGGAGGTTTGTTCATTGATCAAGAGGGGAATATGATATTCTCCGAAGGTTACCCGGGAAAGATCTGGATTTTTGACTCTCAAGGTCAAGCGGTAAAAACCGTTTCCCTAGAAGGGGAGACAACAACCCACGAGAAAACCGCCAATGAATCCCACCACTGGGCAGAAAAACCTGGATTTTTTGGTCCTCTTGTCTCTGCTCCTGAAGATGGTATCTATGTTCAGGTTATGCATCAAAACCAAAAAGGAGATTTCCTACCAGCATTTTGTGAATTGGACCTGAAAAACGATAAGGTACGCCTGATTATTCCTCGTAATCTTGAAGATGAAAAAAATGGGGTTGTCCCCCGGATGAATTACTCGATCGAAGATGATCTTAAAACACCTTTTGCTGTTGGCAAAGATTTTTTTTATAAGGTTTATTTTCAGTCGGTAGTTGCCTATGATCGAGCGGGGAACTTTCAATGGTCATTGGGACAAGAACCTGGCTGGTCTTTTATGATTCCCGGGCTTCTGGCACAGGAAAACGAACTTGAAATAATGGAATTTGACTGGTTTCCTTTCCAGCCCAGACCGATCCGCATCGAAAAATGGTCCATCGGTCAAGAATTAATTTTGGCTCACGGTCAAGTCGAAATCGATAATATTCCTCCCAAAGTATTCATTTTCTCATCGGGATTGGTTACTGTAACCCAAGATCAATTTACTCTTAAAGGACATATTGAAGAAAAAAACTTTGATTATTATGGAGTTTGGTATCGAAAAGCTGGGAGTGAGCGGGGTTGGAATCAAGTCAATTTAGCCTCGTCTCATTTCAATGAAAAACAAATCCCTCAAGATGATGTTTTAGCAAGTTGGTATCTCTCCAGTGATTATCGGGATGCGGGTGTGGAAGTTAGGGTTGTAGCCTGGGACACTGCCGGAAATTCCAGTGAATCAATCGCACAGGTTGCCTTTGATGATGATGGTGATGGAATCAGCAATAGCGAAGAGCTGGCATTGGGTACTGATCCTCGTCAATTTTCTCAGATCGAAATCCAAACCGATCTCAACACTCTGGTCACTCCCTACTTTTTCGCAAATACTCAACACCAGCTCCATTTCTACGTCGTCGACGTGACGAATCCAAAGAAACCTCGGCCTCTTCCTGATGCTCTCTTACACATTTCTTTTGATGCCGGTACCTATTCTCAATCTCAAAACACGGTTTTATGGCAAAGCCCTGATGTTGTCTCTCAATCGGTAACAGTGCGCTGCGCCCTCCCTC
>CAYSWT010000239.1:0-2300 GCA_964434845.1 uncultured Atribacterota bacterium
GTATTTTCATTGCCATATGGTGCCGTATACGGCGTGAGGGTCTATCCTGGAAACTACACCAGGATTTCAGCCTACGGCGTAGGATATAAAAAATAAAAAAGCAAAAACATGGGATAGATCGCAAAAAGTTTCCATAATCTATGGTTCTGCGAAGCAGCATGGCGGTCTATATGAGAAAAATGAATTAAACTGAGGTACCTTTAGGAGCTAAAGCCAGATAGGGCACGCCTTCACGAGGTTTGGCCATCCAGGGCGCTACGGTTTCTTTCCATTTTAAATAGTGTGGAGTTTGCTTGTGAGTGGCTGCGGCTTCCGGGGAATCATAGGCTTCATAAATTAGAAATTGTGTGGGATCGGTTGAGCTTTGTAGAACATCAAAGCGCAAGTTGCCCGGTTCTTGAATCGAATACCGATGGTTTTCCAAGCTGGCTTGGATAAATTCCTCAACATTTTCCGTTTTTACCCAGACATAAACACAGGTTACGATCATATTTTAATCCTCCAATAATTTCCGGTTATAGATATCTCCTATTCTGTTTCAACTCGATGGAGAAAGTCTCTTACTACTTTAATATAATCCTCGATTTTTTCTAAATGAAGGGAGTGGGAAGCTCCCTCAAAAACGACCAATTCCGACCCGGGGAGTTGCTGATGATAATAACGGGTGGTTTCCGGGTTGGCTTCATCAAATTCTCCACAGGTAAAGAGGGTAGGTACGCTTATCTCTTTAAGACAATCCGCTCGTTCATAATATTATAAGGTTCCGGTTACGGTCAATTCACTCGGACCCCACATATACTCATAGACCTCATGGCCCATTTTTTCAAAACTACGATTTAAACAATCCGGCCAGGGTTCGAGTCGGCAGAGATGGCGTTTATAGTATTTCATCATCGCTTCCTGATATTCTGGTGAATCAAAACAACCTGCAGCTTCATTTTTAGTAATGGTTTGCTGTATTTCTTTGGGAAATAATTTTAGATAAGATCTTTGGTCAGCAGTAAAACGCGAAGCACTGAGACAGAGACCGGAAAAGATAAAACTTACTACCCCTTCCGGGTGTTCGTTAAGCCAGTAATCCACTGTTAACATGCTTCCCCAGGATTGTCCTAAGATATGAATTTTATCCAGGCTGAGTATCTCTCGAAGTTGCTTCAGTTCCTCAACAAAATGCTCAACAGTCCAGAGCGAGGGATTTTGAGGACGATCAGAGTTTCCACACCCAAGCTGATCATAAAAAATGACCGGTCGTTCATCGGATAAAAGTATTAACGGTTCGAGATAGTCATGAGCACCACCTGGACCTCCGTGGAGAGTAAGGAGTGGAGTCTCTTTCTTTTCAGCACTGACAATTTGGTACCACACTTTCCCACCTGTAATCGATACATATCCTTCCTGACAAGAAGCATGACTGGGTGTGGAACCAAGAACCATAGGGAAGAGAGAAAACATGCATCCCATTGTCAGCCAGTGTTTGTTCATGGAAGTAACCTCTTTTATCTGGTATTTTTTGTGAAAAAATTAATTATTGAAATTATAAACAATTCTCAGACATCGTCAAATGACTTATAAGGCAAATTAAAATTTTCCTGATTGAATGGAGGCTTAAAAAAGAGGGTCATATAATAAATTGGGAGTACTCAAAACATGAAAAAAACAACATCGACGTTAATATGATCGAGAGTTTAAGTTGGAAATTCTTCGTCTCATCAACCAAGAAAGATGACCAATTGCCGAGAATCTTCTGAATCAATATTTTGTTACACCCTAACAATCCAAAAAGAAAACTCGTGTTGCTTAACGATACTTTTATTTTATCAAGGAAAGATTAATAAGAGGAAATAATTATTGAAAAATTTTAAAATATTTT
This sequence comes from uncultured Atribacterota bacterium, assembly GCA_964434845.1. Taxonomy (GTDB): domain Bacteria; phylum Atribacterota; class Atribacteria; order Atribacterales; family Atribacteraceae; genus CAYSWT01. The sequence goes on from CAYSWT010000239.1 coordinate 1,871, forward strand.
GTGATAAATGAATGATAATATCTCTATTGTGAAAAGTGTGTGACAAGTGACATGATACAATACTCCTGAATTAACCAAACGTTATTAGAAAGGAGAGATCAATCCTGTTATCAATCATTTCGTTAAAAAATCGGGTGGCGATTCTAACCGGTGCGAGCCGAGGAATTGGGAGAGCGATCGCTAAAGCTTTAGCATACGAAGGGGTTCACCTCGCCCTGGTAGCCCGATCGATGGAAAAGCTGCAAGAAGTGGAAAAAGAGTTGTGCCATTCGGGTATGAAAGTGCGAATTTATCCAGCTGATATCGCTGATCCGGAAGTCCCGGGTCTCATTGTTCGAGAGGTCATAAAGCACTTCGGAAAGTTAGATTTCCTTGTTAACAACGCCGGAATGGCTCTCTCTAAACCACTGGTTGAAACCACCACTGAAGA
>CAYSWT010000240.1:0-2279 GCA_964434845.1 uncultured Atribacterota bacterium
ATTGAAAAGGTTTTGAAAAAAACCTACAGGGTAGACCGCTGGTATTTCCATATTCCTATGGTGCCGTAATACGGCATGGCAGTCTATCCTATATATACCGTGAGTTGTGAGGAGTGAGTCGTGAGTCGTAAAAAATCTCCTCCACCTCCCTATCGGCCCTTATCCAACTCAACACCTCAACTTCTCAACACCTCAACCTTTTGGTGTTTCCATCCTCAGATGGTGCAGCGAAGCAGCATCTATCCCCTCACCACTGCTATCGCACTTTCAACCAGCGGGATCACCAATCGATCGATCGACTCATCCGAATCCTGAACGGGTATATTTTTATAAAAGAACCAGTTTTCAACGTGTTCCAGTGCTTCTCCGGGAGCGACCATTTTCAGAGGGCTGAGGGTTTCCACTTCACACATATCCTGGTTGGTGAACAGTTCGGTCGAGGAACCGTAATCCGGATAATTAGCTTCGGCACAACATGAGAAAATTTTGAGGAATAAATAATGATTCACCGCATAAGCCACCCAACCCAGTGAATTCCCAAACCCCACTTTGGTCGGTACTTTTACATCGGTTTTTTGTTTTAAGGTTACATACCGCTTCCCCCAACGCCAACGGGGATCACTCATATCGGTATATCCCCAAAGCGCCATTGATCGAACCGGCGTCAGTAAATCAGTATGAGCAACAAAAGACTCTTGGGGAACAATAGCTATCCCCCCATTGGTCATCACCGATAACGACCAGGCGGCAAATTCAATCGGCCAGAGATTTTGGTTATACAACTGATGGGTCACTTTTACCCGGTTCTCATTTTCAGATATTTCTAAAATAATCTTTTTTTGAATGCCGGTGGTGATTTCTATTTCCGAAGTCAATACCAAAAGAGTATTTTCTCCAGCAACCGCAACCGGTCGATTGTCGGGATAATAAGTGCGGGGATTGGCTTCCGGAGCGTGCCATAAGCGGTGCCCTCCGTAAATCCTCCACTCATCTCCTCTCATTTTCCCCATCTGCTCCGGGTATTCTTTAAACAAATTTTGCTCGCCGACAAAACCAGCCCTGATGACACGCGGACCGACTTCTTGGGTCACTACCAGTTCAATCTGTCCATTCTCCAAGCGTAAACACTTTTCCCACCCACCATAACTCACCGTTTCCATCTATAAACCCACCTCCAGGGGAAATTACATTGATTGGTTGAACTGTGGAATTGATAATTTGTTTTAAAACCTTTATAAATTGTCATTCTGAACTTCAATTATTTCCTTTAAAAATGCCTTTAATTCATCTCCCAAATCTTTCCGTTTTAAAGCAAAAGCGATGTTGGCTTTTAAAAACCCAATTTTATCTCCCACTCCAAAATATCTCCCCTTGAACTCATAGGCATATATCTTCTCTTTGGGTAGCAAGCTTCGAATCGAATCAGTAAGCTGAATCTCCCCGCCCTTGCCGGGAGGGACGCTCTCAATCGACTCAAAAATCGATGGAGTCAGAATATAGCGGCCAATGATTGCCAGATCAGATGGCGCTTCTTCGGGATCGGGTTTTTCAATCAGATTCTCCACTGCATAAATTCCTGGTTCAATTTGAGTTCCCTTGATCACTCCCCACTGGGAAATTTCTTCAAGAGGGATTCTGGTAACAGCCAGGATAACCCCCGGCTTTCGCTGGTGGAGGGAGATCATTTGATGAAGAACCGGTTCAGCTGAATCGATAATATCATCGGCCAGCAAGACCGCAAACGGGCTATTATTGATAAACCGCTTCGCCTGATAGATAGCGTCGCCCAAACCTCTTTGAATCTTCTGCCTGACATAGAAAATATGCACCATATTTCCTATTTCTCGCACTTCCTGCAACAGATCGAGCTTCCCCTTATTTTCTAACTCTAACTCCAATTCAACCGCATAATCAAAATAATCCTCTATCGCTCTCTTCCCTCGCCCGGTCACAAACAAAACACTCTCAATCCCGGAATCGATCGCCTCTCTCACTACATATTGAACCGCCGGCTTGTCCACCACCGGCAGCATCTCTTTCGGCTGTGACTTGGTCACCGGTAACAATCGGGTCCCATAACCAGCTACCGGAATCACCGCCTTGGTAATCGCCTGATTCACCTGTTCATAATCCTCCTCTGTATATTTATCTTTTGCTACCCGGTTCAGTCAGCATGGGTAAACAGTAACGAGTAATCAATAATATCAATAAATCAACATTTTTTAAACTATGAGGATAGACCCTCATGCCACTGCGTGGCACCAGATGAGGATGAAAAC
>CAYSWT010000241.1:0-2206 GCA_964434845.1 uncultured Atribacterota bacterium
TTGCCTCCTCTCCCTTCCCTCCAATAACTAAAGCAACTTCATTAAAAATAAAAGTTTGACTTGATTGAAAGGACTCTTCAAAAGTGTCGAGCCTCTTCGGGAGCTGGTCTCTCGAGCACGAACTGAAAAGCATGTTCAACCATAGATCAAGAGTTTAGCTATCGATTTTCTTCCCACTCCGCGGCAAAAATGGAGTGAGTGGAAAGCTAATTTTTAAAAGTTATTTCTCCTGCTTGACACCCGAAAAAACGCTCACCTATATTATACGGTCGAAAATCGGGGGGTTCGATTTTTCGCACCATCCTTTGATCTCAGCCAGTTATTCACCTGTTTATCCACACCTGAAAAAGACACGGGAAAAGGAAAAATTCGATTCATTGATAAGGTTATCCACAGGGTTATATTAACCTCAGTAAAAACGGAAGACGATGAAAAATCGAACGCGTCCCCTTGTTGAAGATGTTCCTTCGCCAGTGACTGACACCGCCGCGGTCCAGGCATGGAGCATTATCTGCGAGAAGATTGCGAATCTTATGCCGACCCAAGCGTTTCAAACATGGTTTCAACCCCTCAAGCCCCTGTCGTTTGAAAATGAAACTCTGATAATAGAAGTTCCCAGCCGGTTCTACTACGAGTGGATTGAGGGGCATTACGCAACTCAGATGGATCTAGCTTTGGATGAGACGCTCGGCAAAGACGGCAAACTGATCTATGCCATTGCTCCACCCTCGGACAACGGCAACCAATTCCCCTCAGCCAAGCCTGTTACCCTGCAACCGATCATCTCCTCGCAACATCAAATCATGCTGACCAAAACTTATTCTTTGAATCCGCGGTATACCTTTGAAAATTTTATTGAGGGACCTGGCAACAGCTTTGCCCGTGCGGCAAGTCTCGCTGTAGGCACATCCCCAGGAACCACCGCTTACAATCCTCTCTTGCTCTATGGTGGAGTAGGATTGGGTAAGACTCATCTTCTCCAGGCGATCGGAAATGAATGTTTGAAAGGCAATCCCGACTTAGTGGTCACCTTTCTTTCAAGTGAACGTTTTACTCAGGACTTTGTCGAGGCGATTCGGGAAAATCGAGCGCTGGAATTCTCCGCCCGTTGCCGGGCGATAGATGTCCTTTTGCTCGATGACGTTCAGTTCTTGATCGACCGGGAACGCACCCAGATGGAATTCTTCCACACTTTTAACACTCTTCATCAAAACGGGAAACAGATTGTCCTGACCTCAGACAAGCCGCCACGCGAACTAGGAGGTCTTGATGAACGTCTGGTCAGCCGATTTGGCTGGGGTTTAGTCTGTGACATTGGACCACCCGATTACGATACCCGTCTTGCCATCATTCAAAAGTTCGCCCAGGAGGAATGCACCGAGCTGGACTTCAATGTGATTGACTTCCTGGCTCAAAACATCACCAAAAACATAAGGGAATTGCAGGGTGCATTGATTCGCATCTTTGCTCAGGCTAACCTTACCGGCGCAGATATCAACCTCGACCTTGCCAGAAAAGCACTGAAAGATCTCTGTGACCAGCAGGATAATCCTATTTCCATTGATTTGATCCAACGTCAGATAGCGGACTACTACCATATCCCCCTTGACCTGCTCATCTCGAAAACTCGCACCCAACCGGTGGCACGTATTCGAATGATCGCCATGGGACTGGCTTCACATCTGACAAACCTCTCCCTGAAACAAATCGGACGTCATTTTGGAAACCGCGACCATACTACTGTTATGTACGCCCGCGATTCAGTATTACAGTGGATGAAAGAAGACACGAAATTCAATTCCGAGATGGATAATCTTATCGGTCGAATTAAAGCTGCCTCTGTATGATGCTAAACAAGATTCTTCTTTCTTTGATCCTGCATTATTCCTTCGGTTAAAATCGCCTTTCCGGTCACTTGGGAACCAAATTTCTGCTTGCTCCCTTTCCATTCTGTTTCTATATTATTGAGTTTCCATAGAGATAATAAATTCTAGCAGCCAGTCAAGTTATCCACCGATTTCCTCCACTTGTGAGAAAGTAATAGTGGGTAACGTGTGATTAAAACTGAAAGGTCGGCTTCCAACTCACTTTCTCAACTGAGAATGTGGATAACTACAAAATTATCCACAATTTTTTCATTTGCTGAGTGAATAAATAAGAACCTAAAATTTGGTTACTTACAGATTGAAATTAAACTCTATTCACT
>CAYSWT010000242.1:0-2162 GCA_964434845.1 uncultured Atribacterota bacterium
AGAAAATGTATTATAATGAAAAAGTCTATTCGGTTGCTTCCAACATCACATTTTTTTCGCAATCATACTATCCTGTAAATACCGTGAGTCGTGAATCGTGAGTAGTTTAAAAATCCACCCTGATCCTCACCTTCTCCCATCAATGGAGAAGGGTTAAATAATCGTCACCCCTGAATGTTTCTATCAGGGGTCTATAAAAACCATAGATTCCTGATTAATGCATTCAGGAATGACGGTGTGGAGACATTCAGAAATGACGGATGAGGATGTTACCCTCCCCGGCACAATGAGCCACCCCCTCCGGGGGAAGGGAATATTAAAATAACCTGAAATATTGGAGAGACATGCCATGGCATGTCTCTACCACTGGTTTGATAAGAAATGGGTGGGAAGGGATTATTCCTGGTGAAGAAGAAGGTCCTCAAAAGGGGTTTTTCAAAATCATCCCATCCTAAAAATTTCAAGAGAGAAATATTAAACGATTCAAATCATTTTGATGATGAGTGTAACAATGATGATTTAATTATTGAGCCTGACCACATTAACCCAGAGCAGATAATGAGTGATGATTTAAACCATGTTGAGGAACATGATAAGATAAGTAAAGTCAATGAAAATGATGATATAATTATGAACCACCATCAAGATAATGAGTTCACCTTTTATATCTATCAGGAAGAAAAAATATTTCAAAATATCACTGTCAGACTCCAGGAAAACATATCGCAGCCGTTCGCTTTACACGATTCTCTCACTGGCTTATATAATCGCGAATTATTTGAAGAAGAATTAAAGAGACTGGATACCGAGCGTCAAATGCCGTTGAGTATTATTATGGGGGATGTGAATGGTCTTAAGTTGGTGAACGACGTTTTTGGCCATGTTGCGGGTGATCAGCATTTAATCAAATTCGCCGCCATATTAAAAGATTCCTGTCGCAAGGAAGACATCATTGCCCGCTGGGGAGGAGATGAATTTATTGTTCTTTTACCCGGCACCCAGACCGAGACTGTCAAAGGAATCAGTCAGCGTATCCAGGAGAATTGTCAGAAAGTTAAAACTGAATCTATTCCGCTCAGCATCGCTTTAGGGATGGCAACCAAAAATAAACCGAACGAAAATATCAAAAATATCCTTAAGTATGCTGAGGAAGAGATGTATCATGCCAAAACCTTACAAAGTGTTCAGATCAGAGAGAATCTGTTGGCTTCATTAAAGGAGCGGTTTTGGAAAGTAAAGCGTCTTTATCGGGAGGAAGGAAATTCCCATAGCCTGCACCTCCATTTGGAAATAGGACAAAAACTTCAATTGAACCAACAATCTTTGAATGATCTTCTTCTCTTGGCATCGCTGCACGATATCGGGAAAATTACCGTGCCAATCGAAATCTTATTGAAAAAGGATTCACTTTTACCCGAAGATTGGGGAATCCTTAAAAAGATACCGGAAATTAGCTTCCGAATTTTTCAGTATTTTCCAAATACACTTAAAATCTCTGAACCTGCCCTTTCATATTGCGAATGGTGGGATGGGAGCGGATATCCTCAAGGATTATCCGGTGAAAATATTCCTTACCTCACCCGCATTTCAACCATTATTAATGCCTATGATCTCATGATTCACCCCCGCCCATTCAAAAACCAGTTAGCCTCGCCAATGGCTTTAGCTGAGATCCAAAATAAAGCCGGAACACAGTTCGATCCACAAATTGTGTCATTATTTTTAAAAACGATGGGAGAGAGAATGGAGTCAACATCTATGCCAGGCAACGACCCTGGCACCAGGAGAGGATGAAAATATTTATTGTAAAGATGTTGAGTTGTTGAGTCGTTGAGTTGGAATGGATCAAAAATGAGATTGCCACGCCATGGCATGTCGCTACAATTAAATTCAGATATCGGGCGCAATAAATTATGCCCCTACAATCATTAAATTATTTGTAGGGGGTTTGATTTATCAAACCCAAGTCATTCAGACAACAGGTGCAAACAATTGCACCCCACCATAAGATCGATTTTATTCCCCACTTTAACCAAAGACGGTAAAATGTATAAAACAGGAGAAATATGAAAAGACGAAAAAATCGAATCCCTTTGTCCAAAAGGATAGGTTCGGATGGGGTGATGATTGAGTATCTTTAAACTTTTTACCTTTTACCTTTC
>CAYSWT010000243.1:0-2160 GCA_964434845.1 uncultured Atribacterota bacterium
CTTATCCAACTCAACACCTCAACGACTCAACACCTCAACATTTTGGTATTTTCATATTCATATGGTGCTGCAAAGCAGCATGGCGGTCTATCCTGGAAATACAGCGACGAGTAACGAGTAAAAGCTCCAATAATAATCTGTCATTGCGAGACCGTCAGCTTACGAAGTAAGATTAAAAAAATGAAAGGATCAAATATGACACTTGGGAAAACCATCCAAGCGTAGGTCGTGGCAATCTCATTGTTTCATTCTTGCCACCTCAACGACTCAACATCTTTACATTAAATATTTTCATCTTCTCCTGGTATCAGGGCATTTGCCTGGTATGAATGTCTATTACGAGTAACTATAGATCGTCCAATAGAATTGGCTTTCCGGCTGCCTGGTAGAGCTGAACTTTCGCAAGGATATACTCATAAAGCGCCTTATCATATTTAACAGTCGCATCATGTAAAGAGAGTTCACTCTCCTTCAATGTCCGATCGGTGATGTACCCGGCATCAAATTGCTGTTTCTGGATCCGATAACTTTCATCGGCAATCTGTTTTTCCAATTGAGCAGAAAGAACCGCCTGATCAGTTTGAAGCAGACGATCGTACGCATCCAACACCTCAAGTGAGAGTGAATCCGGTAAGGTGTTTAACTTTCTTTCCAATTGAGCAATCTTGATTTCTTGCTGCTTTTTTTTCTCTTCAGAAATACCTCCATCAAAAGGAACCCAGGTCACTTCTAACCCGACTCCCCACCCCGGACTGGAAGGAGTGAAAGGATCGGTATTGTTTTGGATATTATTAACCAATGATTCCTTATCATCAGTGAATTGACCAGTTATTCTCCAGTCTAAGGACCAATCGGGACTGGAAAGATCGAGATGGACATTATAATTCTCCTCAACATAGGAACCGATAAGATGTATTTTTGCTTGTCGGTCGCGTTGAATGTCTTTTAGAGTCAATTTCTCACCTTCTCGCTGCCATTGCAGGTCCTTCAATTCGGACCGGGAAGAAACTGCGCTTGAAGTCAAACTATCCAATTGAAAAGGAAAAGTTTTATAAGAAAATTGATCTTCAAGCAAGAGCGGGAGTTGTAGATCACGACCGATAAGAAGGTTCATTTGCTGTTTCTGGAATTGCACATTCTTTTCAGCTTGGGCGAGGTTTATCCGGGAATTTTCCACAGATTGTTTGGCTCGCAGGAGGTCAACCGACGAAGCCATGTTTTGATTAAATTTTGTTTCAACATCTTGAAGAAGAATTTGAGATTGATCGAGCAAACGCTGGGCCATTTCCCTGGTTTTTTCGGCCTTTAAAATTTCAAAATAACGTTGAATTACTTTTTGCTTGACATTTTCCTGCACTTTCTCTAAAGCATTCTTCGCCTGCTGGGCTTTTAAATCCGATTGTTTTACCTGGGAGGCAGCTTTACTTGAAGAATTATTCAGAGCAACCGAATCGGAAATCACTATTGACGCCCCAGATTTGACTTCTCCTATCAGTGCGAGGTCTCCAGTCAAAGTGACTGTCGGATTAAACCCTTTTTCTTTTTCGGCGATCTGAAGGTTGGATAGAGCAATATCCAGATTATCCTGGGCATCAAGTACTTCGCTATCATGAGCGAGAGCCAATTCTACCACTTGAGGAAGTGTAAAAGTATTTTGATTAGCATAGGAAACCGAATGAAAAAACAATAGAGTAAAAAGTATGGTCGTAAAAAAGAAATAAAAACGAAAAAACCCCAATCTGATATGCGTTTGACATTTCATGATGGCCAATCACCTCGTTGACTCTATTACACACCGAGAACTTACATAATATTACTATCCTGGAAATATACCAGGATAACAACCTACGGTGTAAGATAAAAAGATTTAAAAGATAAAAAACAATGAGGATAGACCCTCATATTTCCATCTTCATATGGTGCCGCTATGCGGCATGAGGGTCTATCCTGGAAATACAGTGAAATGTAAAAGGTAAAAAGTGTAAAGATGCTCAATCATCACCTTATCCGGACCTCTCCCTTTGGACAAAGGGAAATTGAGAGGGATTCGAGCTATTCGTCTTTTATTTTTTCCCATCCTTACACTTTTTACATTTCACGTTTTACCTTTTACCGAATTTTTCAAATCCCCCCTGACCCCCCTTTTCTAAAGTGGGGAAA
>CAYSWT010000244.1:0-2139 GCA_964434845.1 uncultured Atribacterota bacterium
CTACAATTTCCTTAATCGCGCTAACTACTTTTTCGACCTTCTCGGGATTCGCTGAAGATCCCATACAACCAATACGGAATATTTTTCCTTCCATAGGTCCGATTCCTCCAGCAATTTGAAGATTATGTCTCTTTTTTAATTCGCTGACAATCATATCCGAAGGCAATTCCTGACTTCCATTGACTGATACCAGAGTCGGAGAAGAAATTTCATAAGGGAGAAAGAAGGTAAATCCCACTTCGGCTAATTTATTCCTTAGCAATTTTGACATAGTGAGATGACGTTCAAATCGTTTATCCAACCCTTCAATCAATATATTCTCTAGAGATTTCTTTAACGCACGCACCAGTGGTGTGGACATCGATGTCGGATGAGGATGATAGTCATGCCATTTATAATACAAATCTTTCCATACCTTAAGGTTCAGGTACCATCCCATTGACTGGGTATTTTCAATAATTGGCCACACCCAATCTGATATGGCGAGCACCGCCAAACCGGTCGGACCTTCGAGACATTTTTGAGAAGCGGAAACGCAAGCACTGATACCCCATTCGTCCATTTTCACTTCAACACCACCTAATGAAGACACGGCATCCACAATAAGTGGTATATTATATTCACGACAAATATCGGCAATCGCTTTTAATGAGTTTAGCATTCCAGTTGAACTTTCAGAATGCACCATCGCGACTGCTTTCACCTGCGACTGATTTTTCAATTCTTTTCTTACCCTATCGGCGTCGATCTGGGTATTGAGCGGGAATGATACTTCTACGACATCACCCCGATACGACCTCCCGATTTCAGCAAGACGATTTCCAAAGAAACCGTTGGTGAGGACCATCAATCTGTCTCCCGGAGCGATCATGCTTGAAATGACTGACTCAATGCCAGCTGTCCCGGTCCCTACCATGCAAAATACGTCAGAAGTTGTCTGAAACACCTTTTTCAGTAAAGAGATAGTCGCATTATAAAAATCAGCCCAATCTTTGCCATAATGAGCATTCACCTGTTGACTTAATTCAAATCGGATGTCATCAGATAATTCGATCGGTCCGGGTATCATCAATGAGTAATTATTCATGCTTAATCTCCTCATCTTCTTTTTTGGTGCCGAGTATTTGTCTTAAAAATTGACGGATAGTATCATATTCCGGCTCTTGAAAAAATTCCTTCGATGGTTTCGTTAAAAGAATTTTTCCTTCAGCTAAAAATGAAATTTTGTCAGATGCCTCTAACGCGAAATTCATCTCGTGAGTGACAATAATCATGCTACGCCCCTCTTTGACAAGTCCCCTTATGACTTCGGTCACTTCTCCAATCATTTCTGGATCGAGAGCTGAAGTTGGTTCATCAAATAAAATGAGATCGGGATTCATATTTAATGCCCGAACAATAGCTGCTCGTTGCTTTTGACCACCTGAGAGCTGATATGGATAGTGATGAATTTTTTCTTTTAAGCCAACCCGTTCAAAGAGTTCCATGGCTCTTTTTTCCACTTTATTTTTTGGTTCTTTGAGGGTATCAACTGGTCCTAAAACTGCATTTTCTAAAATGGTTAAATGCGGAAAAAGATTGAATTCTTGGAAAACCATTGATACTCTCTTTCTTATTTCTTTAGCATTCTTTTTATTCACTTCTAGGTCTTGAAAATAAAGCCTACCACTATCGATCTTTTCAAGGTAATTGATACATCGAATTAAAGTACTTTTGCCTGCTCCGCTTCGACCACAAATGATATGCGTTTCCCCTTCAAAAAATTGTATGGATAAATGATCCATGACAATATGATTCCCAAAAGACTTGGTGACTTCATCAAAAGAAACCAGCACGTCACCCTTCATTATGTTCTTCCTCCAGAATCAACGATCTTTTGTTTGAGTGATTTCTCTGCCCATATGGAAATTTGTTGTAATGTAAAACAAATTAAATAAAAGAAGGTCCCGATTAAAAAGAATATTTGGAACGGCTTGAACGTCAGCTGCATCAATTGTCTTCCTGACCAAAGAATCTCTCTAACCCCGATAACCGAAATGAGGGCGGTATCTTTGACTAAAATAATATATTGGCCTGCCAGAGCAGGAATAACTTGATACCAAATTTGGGGGATAATCACCTTAGTCATAATCTTAAAAT
>CAYSWT010000245.1:0-2123 GCA_964434845.1 uncultured Atribacterota bacterium
GAACTGAACTCCAATATTCCCGACCGATGAGGTATCTCCTCCCACCCTTCTGGTATAATGAACGGTAAAACACCGAATATACTTGACCGTAAACGGCATAAGGGAAGATACATCCCCCCCCAAGCCGCTCGAATACAGGAGGCGTATGATTCATGAGGACGGAACTCCCCGAAAAAGGGGCCAACTTTCTGGAACAGATCATCATCGACGATTTGAAAAGCGGACGGGTAAAGACCGTCGCGACCCGATTCCCGCCGGAACCGAACGGGTATCTTCATATCGGCCACGCCAAGTCGATATGTCTCAATTTCGGCCTGGCCGAAAAGTTCGGTGGCACCTGCAATCTCCGTTTTGATGACACCAATCCGGAAAAAGAAGAGCCGGAATATGAAAAAGCTATTATCCAAGACGTGGAATGGTTAGGCTTCAAATGGCGCCGATTGTGCTACGCCTCTAATTACTTTCAGCAGTTCTATGAATGGGCACTGGAGCTTATCCAAGCAGGGAAAGCCTACGTTGATCATCAGAGCGCCGATGAAATCCGCGAAACCCGTGGAACCCTCACCGAGCCAGGCATTGAATCCCCTTACCGGAACCGATCGATTGAAGAAAACCTATTACTTTTTGAGAAGATGAAAAACGGCGAATTTGAGGAAGGTGAGTGTGTACTCCGAGCCAAAATCGACATGTCCCACCCCAACCTGAATATGCGGGACCCGGTGATGTACCGCATCCTCAAAAAACCTCACTACCACGCTGGTGACTCCTGGTGCATCTATCCCCTGTACGACTTTGCCCATGGCTATGAGGACGCTATCGAAGGGATTACTCATTCCATCTGCACCCTGGAGTTCGAAAACCACCGTCCTCTCTATGACTGGTTTTTGGACAATGTGAACATTCCCTGCCGCCCCCATCAGTACGAGTTTGCCCGCCTCAACTTAAGCTACACGGTGATGAGCAAGCGTTTTCTCCTGGAATTGGTGAATCAAGGGATTGTGTCGGGTTGGGACGATCCCCGGATGCCTACCATCAGTGGACTTCGCCGACGGGGTTTCACCCCCTCATCGATCCGCCACTTTTGCAACGAGATCGGTGTGTCACGGGTGGAGAGTCTGGTGAGCATCGAGTTTCTTCACCATATCATCCGGGAAGAGCTGAACCAGACTGCTCCCCGGGTCATGGCAGTGCTTCGGCCTCTCAAGGTAGTGATTGACAATTACCCCGAGGGGAAAATCGAGGAGCTCACCGCTGATAATAACCCCGAGGATCCCGGTTACGGAACCCGGACTATTCTCTTTTCCCGAAACCTATTTATCGAAGAGGATGACTTCATGGAAAACCCACCTAAGAAGTTTTTTCGCCTCGCACCTGGTCAGGAGGTACGGCTCAAACACGCTTATATCATCACCTGCCGGGAGGTGGTCAAAGACTCCGCAGGCAAGGTGATTGAACTCCATTGTACCTATGATCCCAAAACCCGCAGCGGGTCCGATCAATCAGGACACAAAGTGAAGGGTACTCTCCACTGGGTAGCCGAAGAGGCAGCTATGAAAGCCACTGTGCGGCTCTACGACCATCTCTTCACCCTGAAAGACCTTTCACTTATGGAAGAAGGAAAATCCTACACGGATTACTTGAACCCCGACTCTCTCATCGTTCTGAACGACTCCCTGATCGAACCGGTCCTTGCCGAGGCCAAACCCCTTGATCGATTCCAGTTTCTGCGTCAGGGGTATTTCTGCGCCGATCTCGACCACACCCGGGAAAAACCAGTATTCAACCGGATTGTTTCCCTCAAAGATACCTGGGCTAAGATCCAAAAGCAGGAGAGTTGAGGTGAAAGCGGTATCTAATTTATTGTAGCGACATGCCATGGCATATCGCTCCCGTAATTCGGAAAATAATTTGATTTTCATTTCTCACATGGTGCTGACAACAGCATGAATGTCTACAGCTTTACCACAATTTAAAATCAACATTTATTTTTTCTTCATTCACCTTGTATATTGACAATTTTTATGTAGTTCCATATTATGGTAACGGTTACGTATGCGTTTACAGGATTGATGGAGTGAGTAAGAATTATGGAATTTTCGGTCCTTTTCGGCATCGACACTGAA
>CAYSWT010000246.1:0-2079 GCA_964434845.1 uncultured Atribacterota bacterium
TAAGGGTGAGTTTTTCACTAAGGGAAAGACCCGAATAATCAATTTCTTCTTCTGTATCATTCATTTCTCAAATCTATCGTTTGAACAGTTCACGCATGATCGGTTTTCTTTCATCCTCTGTCAAAGCTCGTAATCCTTGAGCTTTTATCAGCTCGTCGAGTACTTCAAGAACAGCCGCACGGACTGACTCTTGGAACATCAGGGCGGTATCAATGCGCCAGTAGGTTTCACGCCGGAAAAGCCACATCACTAAAGGCCCCAGTATTGGGATATACAAAAGAATCCAGATAATCGCCGGACATTCGCCAAGCCACCAGGAAATAAAAAAGCCCTTGGCGTACGGGGCAGCGCAGATGTCAAAGATGAGTTCTTTCCGCCTGACGCGGAAGTACACACGTTTGGGAGAGAATAACCCTGACTCTCGATGCTTTACCCGGGAAAGCTTTACCTTGGGCAGTTCTCTCTTGGTTATCGCCTGATCCAACTGGGTATATACGTTTTGGGGCGACTCTTGCATCCCCTCGATAAGCTTGTACCAGTGGGATATGATACGAGTAACTTTACGAGCCATTTGTAACACCCCCTCAGTATTTCATTTAAGAGTTTTAAGATTAAGAACGTTAAGATGAGTTACACGATGGAAATTTAACGGTTTTATTCCAAAAAACAAGATAAATATGCAAACATCCGAATGTTCGCTCGTCTATGCGGATTAATTTTGATAGAACTCAGTCGCCCCTTTCTATCGATATACCTCCCGTCTGTGTCTGACACGCATCACTCTCACAGCCTTTTCTTTCTCATCAATCTCATAGATAACCCGGTAGCTACCAATCCGAATCCGCCAGTCGCTCTTTGAACCGATTATCTTCCGGCATCCAGAAGGTCTCGGGTCCTCGGCCAGGGTCTCAATGTGACGAATAATGCGATGAAAGTCCTTTGCAGAAAGTTGTCTGAGATCCTGCTCCGCTGCTCGCTCAAGATAGACTTCATACACTCGGATAGTACTCCTTTAGAAAATCCCCTACCTTCCGAAATTCAAGGGGCCGCTTTCTCATCTCTTTCAGCATCTTTAAGTCATCGACATCCTCCAATCTCTCCAACATATCTTGATATTCATCAATATCCACAATGACCGCTGCTGGTTTACCATCTCGGAAAACAATCTCAGGCGATTTTCTCCTGCTTTTGCTCTTCATGTCTTCACCTCATAAATTTAGTTGTCTCGTTTCTAAATGCATTAGCTACCTTGACTTAAGCCGATTCATCATACTCGGTGCTTGTAAGGATAATTTAATGGATCAAAAGGTAAAAAGTAAGAAGAAAAAACGTGTAATAAATTTTATTTATTTCTATTCGTGAATCTGGTTTATTAATTCGCTTATCAAGTTAACTCCGCAAGGACTCGATATAGAATCTGTTTTAAACACCACCAACACCAAATATTGTGGTTTGTTGTTTTAACTCAATAAGCGGTTTTTCTGTGGCTATCTGTACTTGCCATGATTCCCAGTGCCACCGCATCGAACATGTTCTGGTGGAACCGCTCCTTCCAGGCCCGATCCTGGGTGAGGAACACTTTCAACTCGGGATATTTCAAGACAACCGCCCGGCTCACCTCCATTTTACTTGCCCTGCCGTTGCCGGTAATGTACTTCTTGAGGGTACTGGGAGAAAAGTCTACGAATTTAAGCTGCTTTCTCCTGGCAATGGCCCGTATTTCCATGACCACTACATTCACCAGAGCCGCCCTCCGATTGTTGCCGAAGAATGCCTTTTCCGCCGCAATCACACGGGGCTTGAAATCCTTGATCAGCCGGAGAACAATCTTCCGGACATGCTGTAAGGTCTCGTGGGGGGAGTTTTTAGGTTTTATAATCTTGACCCCGTGGTAGATGAGTTTTCCGTTTTCTATGAAGGCGACACCCATGTATCTGGTGCCGGGATCAAAAGCTAAAATCTTGTAGTGGTTCATACACGTGAGACAAACGAGTTTTTTAAATTATCGTTTGCCTCGGTTAGTTCGAACCGGATTGATAAGAGCAGACCGCTCCGAGGGCAACCGCCTCAAACATCCGG
>CAYSWT010000247.1:0-2045 GCA_964434845.1 uncultured Atribacterota bacterium
AACGGAAATTTTTAAATGGAGAATCCCGTTAGCGAAGCGGATTCATCCCTAACGGGCTGCGCTAAACCCGTGCGCCAGCACAATGGATCGCGTTGAGCAATCAAGGTTGGATGGCGCGGGGTTTAGCGGTGTGTTACAAACAGTTTATTTTTCATTTATTAATTTTTGTATTTCGGCATATAATATATCTCCGGATGAGGGTCGTGGAGCATTAAAATCAACTATTTCACCCTTTTTATTTACAAGCAGATTGAAGTACTCCCCATTTTTCAACCACGGGTGATGGTTTCTTAGTTTAACTCGTTTCTGTTAATAAACATCTTTTTTTCACACTCACACACTTGCTATGCTGCATACTCGTACCATTGAAAAGGGGTTAGCCTGTCCAAACTACGATGCGTACGTTCGTTATTGTAATACTGAATGTACCATTTGATTCCTTTAGAAAGGTCATGGCCATTTTCAGCCGGGTTCAAATACACGTATTCTCTTTTTAGAGTCCGCCAAAAGCGTTCTATCCACTTATTGTCCAAACAACGGCCACGACCATCCATGCTGATCTCAATATCATGATTTTTAAGAAATTCAACCCAGGCTTGGCACGTAAACTGGGAACCTTGATCGGAATTAACTATTTCGGGTTTTCCATGTCGGGCTATGGCCTGACGAAGGACTTCGAGGCTGTTTTCACTATCCAGGGAATTTGACAGACCCCAACCTACGATATATCGGCTATACACATCAATGATAGCCGTCAGATACATAAATCCCCGATTCATAGGGATATACGTTATATCAATAGACCAAACCTGGTTGGAATGGGAGAACTCCATCTTTCTAAGCTTGTAGGAATGAATATACTTTGCAACACCCAGTTTACTCAAGTTCCGCTGGGGATAAATGGCCATGATCCCCATGGTACGAAGCAGTCTTCTCACTCGTTTGGGACCTATCACGATATTGAGCGTCAGCAGAAAATCCAGCATTTGTTCAACCCCTTTAGCCGGATGCTTCAGATGCTCTTCATCCATCAACTTCATAATCTCCAGGTTCTCAGTCTTCTCTTCCACTCCTTTGTAATACAGATTGCTACGGTTAATTCCAAGCAGTTCGCACTGCCGGCGTTGACTCAAATCGGGCCTCACGGTCACTATTTTTTTGAGGACTTCAATATCCCCAGTTGCTCGGAGGCCCGTTTGCAAAAATCCACCTCAACCTCCAAACGGCCAATCTTTTCATACAAAGCCTTTTCACGTTTAGCGGCTTCTTCATCTGGAGCTTTGGTGGAGAATATCTCCGCGCCCCGGGATATAAACTCACGCTTCCAATTGGAGATCATTTGTGGATGCACATCGAATCGCTTGGCTAACTCGCTCAGCGTCTCAGCTTCCTTGACCGCCTCAATGGC
This sequence comes from uncultured Atribacterota bacterium, assembly GCA_964434845.1. Classification (GTDB taxonomy): domain Bacteria; phylum Atribacterota; class Atribacteria; order Atribacterales; family Atribacteraceae; genus CAYSWT01. The sequence continues at coordinate 1,409 of CAYSWT010000247.1, forward strand.
CACTTTAGCCTTGAAGGCGGCACTGTGTTTGGTTCTGCTTTTCTTCGTCATACTGGTAAATTTAATAGTTGTTTTTAAACTTAACCAGTGGTCTGAATTTTAGGGAGTACTATAGATAACGTGGAATCATGTACATTGTGGAAGGTGTAAATTTTTCTTTATATTTTTCATATAAACCATAAATGTAACATTCAGCAGACATAAAGATATTGATACCATCAAGGTTGTGTTTTATAATTAGTTTCTTCCATAATTCGGCGTTTTCATTATTCCAGGTCATTGAATACGGACTGCACAAGTACAAAAAAACAATTGAATCATTTCTAAATTTATTTTTTAAATCAGGCAGGTATTTAAATTCCATTAAACATGGGCCACATCTTGTTCCCCAAACATCAATATAAGCAACTTTATTTTTCAGAGCTTCAATCTTAATAATATCATCGATTGTTTTAAACATTTTTGTTGAATCACCAATGATATTGAAATCATCAATACTTTTTTGACCATAGATGCAAACTGATACCAAAAGCAATGTTATTGTAATGGTGATTTTTCTAATTTTCATTTTTTCATTGTTTGTAACGGTCGGCGGTATGGTTAGTTGCCGATTCCGAAGCACTTTCCTATCAAGTTA
>CAYSWT010000248.1:0-1998 GCA_964434845.1 uncultured Atribacterota bacterium
TGTATTTAATTGTTTTTTCAGTTCCTTTTTGCTACGCTATTGGGAACAATTTTAAGAATTTCATATATATAAAGCAGGGATGAGTTATGAAGAGAAATTATACTGTATGGTCTGGGGTATTCATATTTATCATCATTGTGAGTTTGAGCGCTCTCACCTTTGCGTCGGAGCTCTCCTGGAATGATTTTATCGGTTCGCTGAAGAATATCCTGGGGCCATCCATCGTCATCAATCAAAGTCGGAAAAATACCCAATACGTAACCCGGATCGATGCCGCACGAACCATCATCGATGCCCTTTCTTATAACGATCTCTATGATTTTATCGAAACCGGATCATTGCCATTTGCCGATATTCAAAACCTCTCGATAGAAGAGAAAAAAGCGGTTATTCTCACCGCCCAGCTCCAACCGGTCCTCTTTACCGGCGATGTTCAAGGACAATTTCGTCCGAACGATCCACTCACGGTTAAAGAATTTTCGTATTTAAAGGAAAAACTCAAATCGTACGCTCAGGGCAATCTTCTTTTTGAATCCACCAAAATGATTGAACCCGGAATTATGCTCATCGTGAAAAAGTACGGGTATGGCGAGCCGACGACGACCCAAACCAAAGCCGAATCCGGACCAGGGGCGTTGCTGCAAGTAGGCGCCTTCAGTGAAAGGTATCGAGCCGAAAATGCCGCTCAGTACCTCAAAGAGCTCGGCTATTCCCCGTCAATCGTTGAAGAACAATCTTTATTTAAGGTGAGAATCGGTCCCTTTGCTTCTGAGGCGATTCCTTCTCTTCAGGAAAAAATGAAGAAACAAGGGTTTCCAACCGTTCCCATTCCCCAAAAAACAGTCAATGTTCCAGTTAGCGAACCAAAGGGTGGAGCGGTTTTTACCCTGGCGCTGTTATATGACCCCAAAATTTCTCCCTTTACGCCCGAAGTGGTGCTGGCTCACGACAAAATTTTAGAGAGGGAAAAAGTGAGCGTTATGGCCCGGCAAAAAAATGCCTTTTTCGCCATCAATGCCGGCTTTTTCACCAAAGAAGGCGATCCCATTGGACTGCTCATGATTCACCGCAAGGTCATCAGTGACCCCCAGGATGGATGGTATGCAGTAGGAATTACCAGTGAGAAGGAACTGGTTTTTGGAATAACTCATCTTGAGGTCAACGCTCTCCTTCCCGACCAGACCTCATTCCCGGTTAACGGGATCAATCGGGTAAATCGGGGAGGAGAAGTGATTCTTTTCGACGAAAATTACAATGCCAAAACCCCGCGTACTGAAGGAGTAGAAAGTATCATCGTGGGGAGTGTCGTCCAAAAAACTGCCCCAACCCAGGGGGAAACTCCGATCCCCAAGGGGGGGTATGTTCTCCAGGGAAAGGGCGATTCCACTCACTGGATGATGCAGAATCTCTATCCGGGAACTGCCCTCAGAATAAAAATGACGATACGTCCCGAAAATGGCGACTTTGAAAAATGGAAAAGAGCTGAATACATCATCAGCAGTGGTCCTCTCCTCTATCAAAATGGTACTCCCGGACCTTTTGGTGAGTTTCGGAAGGAAATCGTCGATCAGAAACATCCCCGAACCGTCATCGGTCAAACCCGGGACGGGAAAATCCTCTTCCTCGTCGTCGACGGACGCCGTCCCGGTCACAGCGTCGGTCTCACCATTTCCGAGCTCGTCGAAGAATTAAAATCCTACCAGGTCACCGATGCCCTCAACTTCGATGGTGGTGGATCAGTCACCTTTTATCTCCAGGGCAAGATTCTCAACTGGCCTTCTGACTTAACCGGCGAACGCAAGATTTCAACGGCGATTATTTTGAGGTGAAAAACGGTGAAGATTGATCAGGAACAAGGAGCTAGTAAAGAATGTAGACTGTATTTTCAGGATTTATCATGGAAACATCCTTAGAATTTCTTTTCATTCGTCACCCCTGAATGTTTCTATCAGGGGTCTAAAGGAAATGGAAAAAACCATAGATTCCTGATTAATGCAT
>CAYSWT010000249.1:0-1909 GCA_964434845.1 uncultured Atribacterota bacterium
CAATTGATGATATACGAGGGCGGGGTGTTTTATGGGGGATAAAAATTATGATTATATACTCGAAATGAAGAATGTGGGTATGCGTTTTGGCAACATCGAAGCCCTGAGAAATATCAATTTTGCTGTTGGTAAAAACGAAGTGGTTGGCTTGTTAGGTGACAACGGCGCCGGAAAATCGACTATGGTAAAAATCATGACCGGAGTTCTCCATCCCACCTGTGGAGAATTACATATCCGGGGGCAGAGGGTTACTGCACGAGATTACAACGTAAAAAAGGCTCACAGTTATGGCATAGAAACTGTTTATCAAGATAAGTCACTGGGTGAAAAACAAGAGTTGTGGAGAAATTTTTTCATTGGGAGACAAATCACCAATCGATTTGGTTTCATCAACATTAAACAAGAGAAAGTAATCGCCAATAATATCCTCATGGAAATGATCGGGTTCCGAGGGGTTGGTATCGAGGTTGATTCCAAAGTCAGCAAACTTTCCGGAGGAGAGCGGCAAGGGATCGCCATAGGGCGGGCAATGTACTTTGACGCAGATTTGATCATATTAGACGAGCCGACCGTCTCTTTATCAGTCAAAGAAGTACAAAAAGTCCTCAAATTTGTTGAAAAAATTAAAGAATCTGGACGTACCTGTGTTTACATTTCACACAATATTGGTCATGTCTATGATATATCCGACCGATTTGTCATCATTGATCGGGGTATGGTGGTGGCGAATTTTACCAAGTCAGAAATGACCCTCGAAAAATTGGATGCATTCCTGCTGAAATACGCTTCGAAAAAAAAGGAGGAGGAATAAAGAGTGCCCGTCAAAACACAGAAAAAGGGAATACTGGCTATTGAGGGATTCCCAGTGATGTTAGTTTTTGTCGTCATCATTTTAGCTTTTATGAAAACTGCTCCCAATGCATTTTTAAGACCCACCATCTATATGTCATTTTTAACCTATAACGCTCCCACCCTGGTTTTGGCTGCGGGATTAACCCTTATCATTACCGCTGGTGAAATCGACCTCTCATTTCCTTCGGTAATCGCTTTTTGCGGTATGGTATTTTCCTATCTTTTCCATTTAACCGGAATGATTTTTATTCCTTTCCTTTCTGCTTTGGCTGTCGGCGCTTTTATCGGATATGTCAATGGTCTGATTCTCACCAAAGTAGGAATTCCCTCGATCATGACCACGCTGGCAACCAACTTTTTTTGGAGCGGTCTCACCATTCTGATTTCCGGCGGAATTTCGCTCAACGTAAATCCTGTTAAAGGCTCAATCCTTCATACTCTCTTAGTCGGTCGGATTGGCGATCTCTTTCCGGCGCAAGCGATCTGGTCGATTGGTCTTGTCATTCTGATCTGGTATATCCTCAATCGCCATACTTTTGGTGAAAGTATCATGTTTATTGGTGATAACGTCAACGTTGCCCGCGTGATGGGCGTGAATGTCGATGCCACCAAAATTAAAGTGTTTACTTTAATGGGGTTAATGGGCGGTTTCGCAGCCTGTCTCCTCACTTTTGAAATGACTAATTTTTGGACCAATCAGGGAAGTGGTTTCCTATTGCCAGTGATGGCGGCGGTATTTATCGGTGGCACGTCAATAACCGGTGGTGAAGGGCGGGTGATCGGCACCTTATTCGGGATGTTTATCGTCGGTTCCCTGGAAACCGGGGTTACCGCTTCCGGGGTAGGAGGTTTCTGGACTCGTCTGACAACTGGGCTCATCATGCTCGGTTCAATCGCGCTCAATATCGTTCTCGATCGCTCCAATGGTAAGCGACTCTGTTTTTTTGATAATCTGAAAAAATCGATCTTTACCAAAGGCTTAAGAAAAGAGCAATAAACAAAAATAATACTGGAAAGGAGGCGGAGGCGCACTTTTTAACCATGAGAAAAGAAAGAT
>CAYSWT010000250.1:0-1907 GCA_964434845.1 uncultured Atribacterota bacterium
CTAGAATAGCTCGTTTGCGGGTTTCTTTGGAAAATTGGTATTTCTCAATTAAACTTATATACCCTGTGCTTTGATACAGCAGGATTGCAGCCAACCACTCATAGAAATGCCGCTCATTCTGGCTTTTAGCAAGTTTGCGGTCATTGACATCGAAGATCTTTTTATATCGTCGGGACCAGACTCTCATCAACTCTCCACTCTTAAAACGTTTTCTGAGTTCGGGATTAATTGGCAACACCGAGACCCGCTCCAGTGATTTTTTCATAATTTTTATCCCTCCAATTCAGGGTTAACTCCTGAAATTATATATATTAATAAATAACTAATATGACAAGAGAATTGTGAATATTTCATACAAAAGAAAGGAGGTGATTTTCTGTGCTGAACATCTGCGTGCTAGCCGGGAATCTTGGGGAAAATCCTTCAAGCCATTTCAGTTCCGAGGGGACTGAAGTAGTGAGTTTCAGCTTTGCCTTCGCCCACAACCGGAAAAAGGCCCCGAGTTGGATTAGGGTCGTGGCTTTTGGAAAACTTGCCGAGATAGCATCGACATACCTCTCTAAAGGCGACAGGGTGGCAATATGCGGATTTTTGGAGCAGACAAAATGGCGAAGCGAGAGCGGTGACGTGAAAACCAATTATCTAGGAGAGGGGGTCAGGTCTATTTTCTTGACATGGGATTCTTAGGTCAGGCTTTGATAATTTGGTATTTTTTGGCGTGAAAGAATAGCCTATCCTCTTTATACTTTAAATAACTGAATCTATTCTTAAATCAATCACCCGTCATCTATCCTTTCCTGACCACATCATCATAACTAACTGAAAATATTTAATATCTAGTTCTGGATCATGTGAAAACCATATATTCTTACTCTTTCACATATCCGATATATTGGCCCGAATATTGCTCTTTCAAAGTGAAGAATTACCCTGCAAATACAATAACTAGCGTGAGTTTAAGCGGCGCATTCCGATGAAGAAGCACAAACGGAACACGATTTAAGTTTTCAAATATGGGAGGTTGCAATGGCTTATTCATTTTTTGATTTGGCATACGATGTCTTGAAGCAATCGACGAAGCCGCTCACTTATCAGGAGATATGGGAAGTCGGGAAGGATAAAGGTTTTGTGGATAAAATAAAAACATCAGGTAAGACACCATGGCAGACCTTAGGTGCGTATCTTTACGTTGAAGTAAGAGACAACGCAGATTCAAAGTTCATTAAGGTAGGTAAAAAACCGGCCAGGTTCTTTCTGAAAGAGAGGCAAAAAGAAGTTCGCCCAGATACCGTTGCTAAAATTGAAATGGAAGAAGCGCTAAAGGGAGAAAAGAAGACCTCGTATCAGGAAAGAGATCTTCACCCACTCTTAACATACTTTGCTTACGCAAATCCTACCTTCAACCGCGGGCGCTCAATCTATACAAAAACCATCTACCATGAGAAGTCCCTAAAAACAGGCTATAACGAATGGATTCATCCCGATATCGTTGGTTTTTACCTTCCACTCGATGACTGGCGTCCCGACGTAATCGCATTCAACAGACTTTCTGATAATAACTCTCTGAGGATGTTTTCATTTGAACTCAAGAAGTCTCTGGGTAAAAATAATTACAGAGAGGCTTATTTCCAAGCTGTCTCAAACTCATCGTGGGCTCACGAAGGCTATCTCGTTGCGGCAGAAATACTTCAGGATGATGATTTTTTATCCGAACTTGAACGTCTCGCCTCTTCATTTGGTATTGGGATCATCCATCTCGATCCGAAAGATATTGACGGATCGTCCATTCTTTATCCTGCCAGATTGAGGAATACTCTTGATTGGGAAACAATCAACAAACTCTGTGAACAGAACACCGATTTTGAAAAATTTCTTCAAGACGTGAAAATAGACTTTGAATCAAAGAA
>CAYSWT010000251.1:0-1851 GCA_964434845.1 uncultured Atribacterota bacterium
AACTTTTTACTTTTCACTGCGTTTTCACTGTAATAAAGGAAAGGACGCATGATCTCTACTCGAATTAAGTTTGTTTTTGATTTTTCAGCTTTTTTCTTAGCGACTCTTGTTTCGCTTTGGTTACGTCTCGATCTGAGTATACAAACAGTCATTACCCATTATCGAGATGCTTTGATGTGGGGCACAGTGATCGATAGTTGTTTTGCACTATTTTTCATCATTTATTATCAGACTTACCGGCAGATATGGAGATATATCGGTTTTAAAGAGATTCGGGAATTAATCAAGGTTGTTATTTTTGAGAAAATTTTGTTTATACTTCTTACTCTCCTTTTGTTTCGAGGCGTTTTTCCTCGTTCCGTTTTTCTACTATCACCAATTATCAGCTCCGGGATAATTTTTTTACCCCGTTTTGCCTTTGGTTACCTTAATGAGAGGCATTTAAAAATATTAAAAAAAGATGGAAAAAGGGTCATAATTGTCGGTGCCGGGGATGCCGGTGAAAAAATTTGCCAGGAAATTACCAGTCATCCCGAGTTGGGATACCATATTGTTGGGTTTGTCGATGATGAAGCGAAAAAAGTGAATTCTTTTCTTCACGGATATCGGGTGATGGGAAAAATTAAAAACCTTCCCGAAATCATACATAAACATGCTATTGAAACGGTGATCGTCGCCATCCCGAGTGCGGGAAGATCGATAATACGTGGTATTTTTGATTTGGTCTCCTCTTTATCGGTTGAAACTCTGGTTATGCCCGGAATTTATGAATTGATTGGGAAAAAAATCTCTCTATCAACTCTTCGAACATTTCATCTTGAAGATCTCCTTTCCCGGGATCCGGTCTTTTTTGACATTCAAAAAGTTGCTGGTTATTTCCAAAATACCAAGGTTTTAGTGACTGGTGCATGTGGATCAATCGGAAGTGAAATCTGCCGTCAGCTGGCAATGAGCAATGCTGAACTGATTTTGCTTGATAATAATGAAACCGGCATTTTCGACCTCAACCATGAACTGAATACTGTGACAAAAGTGCATCCAGTTATTGCTGATGTACGATTTTTATGGCATTTGCGGAATATTATCGGTGTTTATTGTCCGGATCTGGTCTTTCATGCCGCCGCCTATAAACATGTCCCACTTATGGAGGAAAATTGCGAAGAAGCATTCCTCACCAATGTAGTCGGTACTTTGAATTGTATCGAAGCCGTGAAGGAGAAAGTAAAAAAATTTGTAGTTATTTCCACGGATAAAGCCGTTGAGCCGGAAAATATAATGGGCATGAGCAAAAAGATGACCGAAATGCTGGTATTGGCAGCATCGAAGAGTATGATAGGTACCAAAATGTCGGTCGTGCGGTTTGGAAATGTCCTGGGGAGTCGGGGAAATGTGCTGGAGGTGTGGAAAAACCAGCTTCAAAAAAATCAACCGCTCACTGTTACCGATCCGGCGATGAAGAGATATTTTATGACTACTCAGGAAGCGGTGACACTGGTTCTCGAAGCCAGTATGCTTGAGGATAATGGTGGAATTTATGTTCTCAAGATGGGTGAGTTGATACCAATCTTAAAATTAGCCAAAGTTTTTTGCGAAATCCAGGGGTATGAGTTTGAAAAAGATATAGACTATGAAGTGACCGGGATTCGACCGGGAGAGAAGATCATTGAAAAGTTATGGGATGAGAATGAGAAAGCGTCTGAAACCGGTCATCCAAAAATTTTAAAAATCATCTCGGAAAATTCTTCTCCAAATTGGGATGAAATAGTACATTTTGTCCGTCGGATTGAAAAGCAAATTCTTGAAGGGCAACCGATGAATTTGAAGGAAGAAATGAAATCATTTATCTATCCT
>CAYSWT010000252.1:0-1836 GCA_964434845.1 uncultured Atribacterota bacterium
TTTTCATTGTCATATGGTGCTGCCGCACAGCATGACGGCCTATAAATACTTTTTTTCAATATCCATCATTTTATTGATTCGTTTCCAGTGTCTTCCGCCAGCAAACTTGGTTTCCAACCAGACTTTGACCATCTCACAAAGTTGCTCGATCGGATGTAAAGGTCCACCAAGAGTGAGGACATTGGCATTATTATGTTCCCTGCTATTCACAATGGTTTTGAGGTCGTAGCAAAGCGCCGCCCTTATTCCCCGCACTTTATTGCAGACCATAGAAGATCCTATCCCGGCTCCGTCAATCATAATTCCTCGCTCGCAATCACCGCTTTTCACTTTCAGGGCAACTTTCAAGGCGAAATCAGGATAATCTACGCTGTCCGCATTGTAAGTACCGACATCGGTGACTCGATATCCTAATTCCTTTAAAAAGGCCTTCAATTTTTCCTTGGTTTCATATCCTCCGTGATCGGAACCGATAGCGACTCGTAAAACCTTGTCTTTAACGTTGACTGAGGGGTTTTCCGGTTGACTATAAATGGTCGACGAATATAATCCGTTCACCACGTTATTGATGATGCGAATCGAGCTTTTCTGATCTTTATTCATCATTTTTCTTTTTTCCTATCGGTTTGAATCTCGTCGACAATTCCCACAATCACGGAACGAATAGGAGCCAAAGCATCCCCAATGACTATGCGTGCTGAGTTTCCTTCATCAATGACCAATACCACATCTCCGATTCCAGCCTGAACCGTATCGACCACCAACATCGATTTCCCTTTCGGTTTTTCGTCAGAATCAAGCGGCTGAACGATTAATAATTTGAAACCTTTAAATACCTTCAGTTTTACTGTCGAAACAACCTGACCTATTACTTTGGCTAAAATCATCTGTGTTCTTCTCCAATATGAAGAGTATCGACAATTCCCATAATGGTCAAATCAGAAGGATTAAACCAATTGGTTAACCCTAAGGCTGCTTCCCGCCCACCTTCATAAAAAACAACATCATTCAATCCCGCCTGGACCGGATCACAACCAACCACTGGCATGCCGTCATCATTCAAGTTTTCGTCTAAGGGTTGAATTAATAGTAACTTGACTCCCATCAATGAATCCACTTTTTGATTACACACCACGGTACCAATGACTCTTCCTAATTTCATGTTATGCCCTCTGATCCTCTTTTTTAAACAATCCGGAAATAATCGACTAACGTACAACGCCGCTCACGGGTAAAGGTCCGAGCTCGGGTTAACCCTTCTCCCGTCGGGCTGGCTATAGTGAATGAGGTAAAACCAGCTCCTTCATACCCCAATCCACAATAGCTGGGACCGTTTTTAATAAAAAGCGAACAATTCATCACTTTCGCCATCTGAGAGAGGTGAGCAATATTTTTGGAATGCATGATTGCAGTATGGCGAAACCCCTGTTCGCATCGAATTGCAAAATCGATCGCTTCTTCGACAGTATTGAAACGAACCAGCGGCATGACCGGCATGAGCTGTTCAGTCCACACCAGCGGGTGATCCTGGTCAACTTCACACAGTAACAATCGGACCTGATCAGGAAGATTTAACCCAATTTCTCTGGCAATCAAATTGGCATTTTTCCCTACAAATTTTTTATTGGGTTCTCCTTCTTTATTTGGACCTCCCGGAATGTCAATAACCAATTGGGTAATTTTATCTATCTGGCTTTTATTGAGCTCATAGGCCCCATGCTTTTTCATTTCCTCTTTCAGTTGATCGGCAATGCTCGCCACTGCTAAAATTTCTTTTTCACAAATGCAGACAATGTTGTTATCAAAGCTCGCTCCCTTTACAATATCGCTTCCCGC
>CAYSWT010000253.1:0-1826 GCA_964434845.1 uncultured Atribacterota bacterium
GCCCACGATTGGGCGCCTTTCCCAATCGTATCTTTTTTCATCTAAATTTTTTCCATCTTACTTCGTAGACTGTCGGGATAGGGTCAGGGTGAGGGGAGTATTTTCATTATCATATGGTGCTGCGTAGCAGCATGGCGGTTTATCCAGGAAATACAGTGAAAGGTAAAATGTTAAAAGTTTAAAGATGCTAAATCACCGCCCTTCTACAAACTCTCCCTTTGGATAAAGGGATTCGATCTATGAAACATACGTTTCATATACTTTCGTCACCCCTGAATGTTTCTATCAGGGGTCTAAAGTAAAGTAAAAAAGACTTAGATTCCCGATTAATACATTCGGGAATGACGGATGGTGTCGATACCCGCCATAAAAATCTATTGCGTCGCAGTTTTCATTGTCATATGGTGCCGTTCCACGGCATGGCAGTCTATCCTGGAAACTCCCTCAACTTGATCTTTTCCCACCACCCTTCTCCCTTGATGGAAGAAGGAAAGGATGAGGGGGTTAATGCCCAATTATTCCATGCTACCAGGTTTATTAAATAATCCAAATAAAAAAACCCCGTCCATAGACGAGGTTTTTCTCGAATAGAACGACAGGGGTGAACCATCTGGTACACGGTGCCACCCTGCTCCACTCATTTCGATAACGGATTATCCGGATTCCCCTACTTAGGCGGATACCTTTTCTTCGGGGTCAGCTCCTGAGTTCTCGTTTAGTCAGAACATTTTAGAAGCCTTCCACTATGCGCTTCCTCGCTGGAAAATTTCTGATTCACTTCTCAGTCATCGCTTATCCACTATTCAAATGGTAAAAATTCGAGAGTATTATGACATAATCAAGTTATAAAATTCAACCCAATAAGCCAAAATTATACAAGATTTTTTTTAATTTTTCTTCTTTTTCTTTTTCCAAAGCACAGAGAGGAGGACGAACGCTTCCAACTGACCAGCCTAAAAGGTTCAAAGCAGCTTTTATCGGTATAGGATTAGTGGAAATGAAAATAATCTTAAAGAGTGGGTATAACCGGAGATGGAGGGTTCGGGAGTCATCGATTTTTCCCTGCTTGAAGAGTTCGATCATTTTTTTTATCTCCCGAGCAGCGACATGAGACGCCACGCTCACCACTCCTTTCCCCCCTAAAGCCAGGGTGACGAAGGTCATGTTATCATCGCCGCTGTAAAGAGCAAAATCATTGGGGAGAAGAGAATGGAGCACTGACAGCTGATCGGCACTTCCCGCTGCTTCTTTGAGAGCGCAGATATTGGGAATCTCAGCTAATCTGGCGACAGTTTCCGGTTCGATATTGATTCCCGTCCGTGAAGGAATATTATAGAGCATAACCGGAATGGAAATTGCTTCGGCGATCGACCGAAAATGTTGGTAAAGTCCTTCTTGAGGAGGTTTATTGTAGTAAGGAGCGACTGCTAAAATACCATGCACACCAATTTTTTCAGCTTCACGGGAAAGTTCCATCGATTCTCGCGTACTGTAACTACAGGTTCCAGCAATAATTTTTGCCCGATCACCAACCTGGTCGAGAGCTTCTTCAAATAAACGGAGTTTCTCCTGACTGGTCAACGTCGGTGATTCTCCAGTTGTGCCCGAAACGACAATCCCATCCGATCCCTCATCGACCAGATGCTTCACGAGCTTACGAAATTCACCATAATTCACTTTCAAATTCGAATCAAAAGGGGTCACAACGGCGGTCAACATTTGACCGAGATCAGTATCCATAATCGACCTCCCTGCCAGGCAGTTTCAAACTATATACATATTAATCAATTTTCAAACTTTTTACTATTATGAAAATAGCTTAAATA
>CAYSWT010000254.1:0-1788 GCA_964434845.1 uncultured Atribacterota bacterium
GGGTCCCTCGCATCCGGAACAGTCAGTTCTCCACCGACATGTTTACCCGGTTTCAACGGAGTTAACAGGCGTTTATTCTTGCCTTGATGGAAATGGTGGTGAGCGGTGTCTCTACCCGAAAGGTCCAGTACCTCACTACCGAACTGTGTGGTGAAGAATTTTCCAAATCCACCGTTTCTGAATTGTGTAAAGGACTCGATCCCGTGGTCACCTCCTGGAACGAGCGACCTCTCTCCAAAAGAGAGTATCCTTTCCTCATCGTTGATGCCTTAGTCATCAAGATTTGTGAAGACCATCGGGTTCGTTCCTGCAGTGCTCTCTTGGTTATCGGGGTGAACCAGGAAATCCGCCGACGAGAGCGGGTGATCCGCATCTTTCCCAACCGGGAATCGAGCCTTCGTCTTATTGGAGCCTTCCTCATCGAATATGATGAGAAGTGGTCGGAAAAGAAATACGTGGATATGACCGATTATTATGAGTGGAAGCAAACCGGTGGTCAGTGGCAGACACCCCAAACCTTGGTTACCAAGATACCCCCTCAAGAGGGACGAAACCCTTTCTTTTTCTTAAATATTTCTTGATTTTTCAGAGTTAAAAAATATCCAAACCCTCGTCGTCTGGTTGATCCTGGGTAAGGTTGAACTTGGCTCAAAATGAGCTAAAGTGAGTTGGGAGGTGACTTTTCAAGGTGTGCATTCCCGGTTTAAAATTGGTCAAACCTGGAATTCAATTCAATATGTAATATTGGTATTAAGTCATACTCGTCTAACCGAGGATGAATTTACACATAAAATAGGACTTGATCTATCATTGTGATATATAAAATTTGACATTGTATCAAAAATCCGTGGTGAACTATTTCAAAAATGAGTATTCTCGAACCAACATATCCCTGATGGATCCTGGTGCTTGCGGGGTAATTCAAAAATCAATTCCCCCAATAATTTGGGCAATCCAAAAACGATTTACCCACCGTATCCACCAGCCGGCCAAAAGGGATTTATTCTTTTTGGAAGAAAGTTATTCTCTTTCAAAAATGAAGTTTCTTCTCTGTAATGAGATGTTATAATGAATTTATCTGAATGAACTGAGGGATCTATGAAAAGAATCAAACGCTTTCTCCTCCATGAATATATCCAAAAAGCCTTGGAACATGCTGAATATTCCAAAGATGAAAATGGCGTGATCATTGCCCGGGTACCAAACGTATCAGGTTTTTACAGCCAGGGAGAGACTTTCGAAGAAGCTCGAGGAAATCTGGAAGATGTGATTGAAGGAAATATCCTCCTTGCTTTGCAACTCGGTTTTGACATTCCCGAAATAGAAGGAATACTCATCAAAGAAGAAGATGTCCCGTATAACCCCACTCAAACCTGAAGAGGTCATCCGCAAATTAAAGAAGCTTGGATTTGTCGGTCCAATTCCTGGCGGGAAACATACCCGAATGGTTCACCTTGAAAAACAAATCATCATTCCTATTCATAAATGCCAAGACATAAGCGTCGGCCTCATTCGACAAATCATCAATGAGACTGGCGTTTCCCGGGAAAAGTGGTTGGAATTATAAGCCTTATCAATTCTTTCCAAAATAATTCAAAACATTTGCTCGTCACTGGAAAAACCGAGGATTCAGTACACTGATTCCACCAGCTTCGCTCGAACCGGATTGAGAACCACAGAGCGGCACAGCTCAAGGAGGGAGGAGTCTTTTTCGACCAGAATCGCTTGGAAATCCTTGGGGGGAAAACAAAAAACCACGGACTCTAACGAACCTTTTACCTTTTTCCC
>CAYSWT010000255.1:0-1785 GCA_964434845.1 uncultured Atribacterota bacterium
GAAAAACCCGCTTAGAGATAATGGGATTTATATGAATTCAATTTCCTATGAGCTGAAGAATGAAGGGAAATCAGTCCTGGTTGGCTCTCCGCAGATACAAGCTCGAATGTTAGATCAGGGCGGTGAAATTAAACCCAAAAAAGCGAAGAAATTGGCTATCCCAGCTTATGAAAAGGGGTTCAAAGGACAAAAAAGATTATCGGTTAAGTCCTATTTGAATAATCTCAAAATGAACGGGTGGAAAATCTGGTTTACCAAAAAGGCGATTATGGGATCGCCACCCGGCAAAAGCGAGAAAATTGTCCTGTATATCCGCAAAGACGTGGTTTATATTCCACCTCGGCCTCATTTTTATGTCGATGATGATGATTCGGAGGTTATTGGGAATATTTTGGATGACTACTTAAAACCGGAGAAAAAATAATGGGAAACGAGCTTATAGGCAGTATTTTACAGGCATTTGCGGGTGATATAACGGATAAATTGAAGCTGAAAGTCATTGTTGAACCGTCGATTGTCACACCAAGTGAGCCGCATGTTCGAATTTTAGCCGGAGCTCCGAACGCCGAAAGGAAAGACAATTATGCCATTCGGGAATGGGATGGGAAAATTTATACCGCTACCAGCTATAGCATCTTAATGCCGGTGGAAATGTCACTGCAGGCGTGGGGGCAGGAAGAAACGATAAAAAGGATATTCTTTGATTATGCGCTTAAGGTGTCGCTCTATTTTGAACTGTCAAAGCAATACACCATAAACGGAACTTTGGAATGGGACGGTGTATTTATCGCAGATGTAAAACAGAGTGACAATGAAATGATGAGCATTGAGGCAAATGAAGAAGGAAGCGGTCAAATTGTATCCTTGCGGGCATGGGGCGGGTTTTTGGTATTTGATTACTACGCAATCGGTGAGGAAACGGAAAAAGCAAAAACCATCGTTATTCAGGGGGGTTGAGAATGTCAGCCAAAAAAAAATTGAAAGATGATGATTTGGGGAAAGAGGAATATATTCCTCTTGTGCAGTTTATGAACCAAACCAATAAAATACAGTTTTTTAAGGTGGACGGGAAAGAATACCGCTTACTTCCGGGTGAATCGGTTATATTGCGACCGGATGAGAAAGTTGTCCGAAGGTTAGTGTATCAGGGTATTTTGAAAAAAGTGGAGGTGCTAAATAATGGCAACTGATTTTCTGCATGGTGCGGAATTCATAGAGGTCGAATCTGGATATCGGCAAATAAAGACAGCAAGATCATCAATTATTGGGTTGGTGGGTTTAGCCTCAAAGGGTCCGATAAATATTCCTACTTTAATCACCAATTATGTTGAGGCGGTGACTACCTTTGGGGCATATGAAGGAACCGACACCGATGGATATACCATCCCGAAAGCATTAAAAGAGATATTTGACCAGGGGAATAATTCGGCAATGGTGGTTTGTGTCAATGTTTTTGACCCGGCGGTTCATAAGTCTGGAGAACCTGAACAACCGGATCCTGAGGCAGTTGCAGCGTCGGATATTGTTGGAGAAGTTGATTCTTTGACCGGGAAGCGGTCAGGAATTGAAGCTTTGCTTGATGTTCAGGGGATTTATGGGTTCAAGCCCCGGATTCTGATTGCTCCGGAGTGGAGTCATGAGTCAACCGTGATCACTGCTCTCAAGGCCAAGGCTGATCAATTAAAGGCTATCGCTCTCATTGATATTGAAGCTGGGACTACCAAAGATGCGGCGGTTACCTTTGCCAATACGAACGGTGGGGATCGGATCATGCTGTTATATCCC
>CAYSWT010000256.1:0-1783 GCA_964434845.1 uncultured Atribacterota bacterium
TTTTCAATCTTACGCCGTAGGCTGAAATCCTGGTGTAGTTTCCAGGATAGAAGAAAATAGTAAGCAGTGACGAGTAAACAGTTTCGCATGTGGAGGGAATTATGCGTATTACATTTTTGGGGGCAGCACGGGAGGTAACCGGGTCCTGTTATCTCGTTGAAGGAGATGGAAAACGGTTTCTGGTTGATTGTGGCATGATACAGGGCAGTGGAGAGGAGAGAAATGCCGCTGTTTTCCCTTTTGATCCGAAAAGTATCGATTTTGTTTTGCTCACTCATGCCCACCTTGATCATTCGGGGCGAATCCCATTGCTTTATAAGGAAGGTTTCCGCGGGAAGCTTTTTGCCACCGCCCCGACGATTGAGCTTTGTGAAGTCCTATGGCTCGATACGCTCAAGATAATGATGGAAGAAGCCGACCGAGCCAACCGGAAAAATATGCGTTCCGGTAAGCCATTAGCCGAACCTCTATTTTTTGAAGAGGATGTTCGTGGGGCACTCAGTCTTTTTGAACCGATTGCCTTTGATGAAATTATTCCGATAGATGGCATCGAGTCGGTTTTTCGCAATGCTGCTCACATTTTGGGTGCGGCGACGATTGAAATCTGGGTCAATGGTGTTAAAATTGTTTTTTCGGGAGATCTTGGTCCCTTTTATAATGTGATGGAAGGTTCCCCGCCAGTGATCGATGATGCTGACTATGTCATTTTAGAATCCACCTATGGGAACCGGCGCCATAAAACTCTGGAAGAAACCAGAAATGAATTCGAGACTGCCATTCGAGAAGCAATCAAGTCGGAAGGGAAAGTCCTCATTCCTTCGTTTGTTGTTGACCGAGCCCAAAGGGTGATTTACGAGCTCTCTCTCTTGAAACACAAGCTTCAATTTGATTGCCCGATATTTTTTGACAGCCCGATGGGAAATAAAGCGACAGAAATCTATGAAAAATACCTCGAATTGATGGCCGGAGAAATTCAAAAATATATTTTTCAGGGGAAGAATCCGTTTACTCTTTCTGGGCTTCACTCCGTCAGTACCCCCGATGAGTCGCGGGCAATCAATCAGATCGATCAGGCGATCGTCATTGCCGGGAGTGGGATGTGCACTGGGGGAAGAATTCTCCATCATCTCAAACACGGCCTTTGGAAAACCAATACCGATCTGATCATCGTTGGGTATCAAGCCCGAGGAACGTTGGGGCGATTGTTGGTAGATGGAGTGAAAAAGGTAAAACTCTTTGGCGAAGATGTTGCGGTTAATGCCAAAATATATACCATCAATGGATTCTCAGCCCATGCTGATCAAGATGATCTGTTGAAATGGGCTGATTACTATAGATCAAATCCGACCTTTATCGTCACCCACGGTGAAGAAGAGATTGAAGAATCTTTTGCACGTTCTCTCGAAATGCGGGGGAAATCAGTTATCGTGCCCCATCTCGGGGATACTATTGAACTGGCGAAAAAGCATCAGAAAATTTGCGCTTCACCGACACCTCTGGTTGAAAGCAAAGTGATTGATGAGATCGATGTAAAAATAAAGTCACTCCGCGAAAAAAAGATTTTAACTGGAACTGACAGTGATCATTTGCTCCTTTCAGCTCTGGTCCTCATCGAGGAAGCGGAACGCAAGCTAAAAAGCAGTGACGAGTAACATTTGCTGTTTATGGGCTTGTCGATGTCTTATTCTTCATTCCCGAATACTCAACCCTCCGTCATTCCCGAATGTCTTTATCGGGAATCTAAGTCTTTTGACTTTACCTCAGACCCCTGATAGAACCATTC
>CAYSWT010000257.1:0-1774 GCA_964434845.1 uncultured Atribacterota bacterium
CCATAATTTAAAAGAGTCAAGACGAACGGCACAGGCAAATGAATCCATAAATGTATATCCAGGTATGATTTCTAAGTTGGGATTCGTCTGTACGATTCCTTCTGAAACGATCTTACTTGAAAGACTGACATCAGCCCTTGCAGATTGGACGGCGGCGGTGGTATCAGCTATGGTAGGAAGAGGAAGTATGGTGGCTTCGGGAAAGAGTTCTTTTGCCATATTTTCGTGAATGGATCCGGCGGTGGTGGTGATGACTATCCCCTTCTTATTTAATTCGCTAATATCTTTAAATTTCCCTTTCAGAGCATATCCGACACCGGGGTCAATTATGTATGGTTCACAGTAAAGTATCTTTAAAGAACGAGGCATAGTACGGGAGAGAGGTGCGGCAACCATGTCCACTTTGCCGGTCGTGAGAGCTGGAATAACACCGGCCCAATCAAAGGTCTTAACTTCAAGTTCAACACCAATTTCTTTGGCATACATTCTGACCAATTCGGTTGTAAAGCCGGTAATTTCGCCTGTTTTTGGATCTTCGAAAGTCCATGGGGCATTCCCAAGCTCGGTGGACACCAGAAGTTTTCCACGTTCAACTACAAGATCTAATGCATCTTTCCCGGTTTCTTGGGCAAATGAGGTTAAACCGAAGACCAATACTAAAGAAACAACACAAATTGAAACGAATAATACTCTCTTATTCATCTCTTTTACCTCCTTGAATTATTTTCATTTTAATCAGACACTATCCAATCACTATAATTTTTGATCAGATAGCATCTTCTTCGCTATTTTTTATTCCATTTTTCTGGAAGTGGATAATTTTCAATAAGTTTTTTTGCTTCTTTACGAATCGATTCGGTGGCTGGAAGAAGTGGTAATCGAGGAATACCACCCTTAAGCCCGATGAGATCCATGAGTGCCTTAATACGAATTATGTATTCGGCTCCATGGCTTCCAGAAAAGAAGAAATCTAATAACGGCGCGGCTTTTTTGAGTATGTTCTTGGCTTTTTCATAGTCTTTATCTAATTCAGCATTATAAATTGATAAGCAGGTTTGAGGGATTACACAAGCTTCCCCGGTAACAAAACCTCTGGTACCTATGAGTGCGGCATAAGGCTCTTGTGGTTCTCCAGCACCATCAATGACTGATATTTTATCTCCGACTGCTTGAACCATTTGTGCCATTTTAGTGATATAAGGAGTATTATCCTTCAGTGCTATAACATTTGGTATCTCATTTACCAGTTTAACCATGGTCTCGACTGGAATATCCAATTGACTGGCAAACCAGTTATTATAAACCATAATCCCCATGTTAGTTGCTTTGGCAATTGCTCTAAAATGATTGAGTATCATTTCTTCGTTTGGTTTCCAATAATAGGTGGGGCTGATCATGACTCCATCAAGACCAGCTTCTTCCGCATACTGAACGAGTTTGATAACCGCCCTGGTATCAGTGTGATTACATCCGCCAAGAATAGGTACTGCGTTTCCTGCCTCTTCCTTGATGACTTTAAATATGTATCTTCTTTCTTCTTCAGTAAGCATTGGGCATTCACCAGTACTACCAGCCGGGACCAAAACCCCTTTCCCTTCCTTTATTCCGCTTTCAACTAAAAAACGTGTCAATTTTCTCAGGGCATCTTCATCAATTTCATAATTTTCCTTAAAGGGAGTGACCATAACTACTACGACACCTTTGATTTTTTCTCTCAACGAAACGTAGGCGTTCATTCATTACCTCCTATTATCATTGTATGATAGTACATAAT
>CAYSWT010000258.1:0-1763 GCA_964434845.1 uncultured Atribacterota bacterium
TTTATGCGGGGTGTTGACCTGTACTTTCACTGATAAAACAGCTGTATAGTTTAGCGACTCGATGTCAGTTTTCGAACTGCTATTTCCATTTAGGTCAGGTCTTGCCTTTTGCTTTTTTCTCTACTTATAACCGGATCGGTTCTTAAAAGAGGAGTTACAGTCAACTCCTTTCCGGAATCAAATACCGCCTAAAGATGAGGTCTGCCGGGAAACCTCCAGTCAAATAAATTTTCTTGACAATTGCTATTTGAAATAAAATAATATATTCACACATAGAGAATAAGAGTAAATATAACTCCAATCCTCCGGAAAATGAATGGATTGAAGAAAGTGGCAAAAGGGAACAAAAATTTGGCATGGACCGAGTGTACTCATCATGATTGATTATCTCATTCATATCTATAGAAGGGGCACAGAGCCATTCCGAAGTTTGTCGGCTTTATCGGATAGCGATGCGATGAAGATTATGCAAGATTTATATGTTGAAGGGGCTATTTTTTGGGAAAGATTCAAAGACCCCGGTCAATATTTGCGGACACGCCGACATATTGAACTGTGGCTCCGTCAAGAGTTCATTGCCAAAGGTGGTGCTCCAAAGGAATCTTATCCGATTTATATGATCCTGGGAAGATCCAAGTGGTTGCTGACCGCCGCTGATAAAGCGACGCTTGCCACGACCGCAGAAATACAAGTGCCTCTTTCCCTGTTTCAAGAATGTGATGTCAGTTTTACTTACCCGGATAGTATGGTCTCTTTTCTATTGGCCAATCAAAAAGAATCCGAATATCATATCCCCGATTATCACGGGAGGCTTTTCACCTTGTCCGAAATTCGTTCCGTTGTCGAGTCAAACGGATTGCCTGGAGAGAAATGGGGAACAAATCTCCCCAGCTTCCTGGCCAATTACATTGAGGCTCAGGTATGGAACCAGAACCCACTTCTTGAATACAAGAAACAGACATCTATATGACCGGCGAAGCAAAAATGATAGGAGAATAAACTCGTTCTAAAGAAAGTACCAATGACCTTTGCTTTGTAGACCGGGTTGAACACCTGGTTTGGGCACGACTGGTGTCGCCCGGTTAAGTCACTCCATACCCATTTGGAAGTTAGAATTATTAAGGAGGGTTCCTTAGAAGCTGAGCATCTCTTGCGCCACCATCGACTTAACTCCGACTTTGGAATGAAGAGGTGAGCTTATGGAAAAAATCGATATCAAGAAGGAGTTGAAGCATCTGTACCAGCCATCAGCAAAAGAGGTGGTTCAGGTTGACGTGCCCCCCATGAATTATTTGATGATAGATGGTGATGGGGACCCTAACAATTCTCAGGCATTTTCTGATGCAGTTGAGGCATTATTTGCTGTTTCGTATGCCGTAAAGTTCATGATCAAGAAGAGTCCTTTGGCGCTTGACTACGGAGTCATGCCCCTGGAAGGGTTATGGTGGGTAGACGACATGTCCAAATTTTCGATCGAAGATAAGTCCAATTGGAAGTGGACGCTTATGATCATGCAGCCAGATTTTGTTACGAAAGAAATGATCGACAGCGCCATTTTGGAGGTGAAAAAAAAAGAAAAACCCTGTTGCGATCTCGAGATTGCGTTTCAAAGCACTATCGGAGGGGAAATGCGCGCAAATTCTTCATATAGGCCCATTCTCAGCAGAAGGACCCACCATTGATAAAGTGCATCAGTTTATTGATTCCAGAGGCAAGCGAATTGGAAAGCATCACGAAATCTACTTAAGCGATATCAGGAAAGC
>CAYSWT010000259.1:0-1757 GCA_964434845.1 uncultured Atribacterota bacterium
GCACCATATGAAGATGGAAATATGAGGGTCTATCCTCATTGTTTTTTTATCTTTTCAATCTTTATCTTACGCCGTAGGCTGGTATCCTGGTGTATTTCCAGGATAGGATGTTCTGAGGAGGATTTCAGAAAAATGGATAAATCGGTTAGAGTACGATTCGCTCCCAGTCCGACGGGATTTTTGCATCTGGGAGGAGCCCGGACTTCGCTATTTAACTGGGCATTTGCGAGGAAAAACGGAGGTACATTCATTCTCCGTATCGAAGATACCGATGTGGTTCGTTCGACAGATGAGTCAGTGGATGTTATTTTCGATAGCCTCAAATGGCTTGGCTTCACCTGGGACGAAGGACCGGGAGTTGGCGGGTCCTACGGACCTTATTATCAAAGCGAACGGCTTCCCATTTATCGAGAATATATTGAAAAACTGTTAAAAACCGGTCAGGCCTATCATTGTTTCTGTACCCCAGAAGAGTTGGCCGAACGCCGCGAAAGAACCATGGCTGAGGGAAAAAACTGGCGTTATGACCGGAAATGCCTGCATCTTTCTCCAGAGGAGATACAATCTTTAATAAACCATGGAAAGAAGCCGGTTATCCGTTTCCTGATTCCGGGGGGGTCAACCACCTTTGTTGACATGCTCCGAGGTGACGTCACTTTTCAAAACACCGAGCTCGATGACTTTGTCATTTTAAAATCCGACGGAATGCCTACTTACAATTTTGCCTGCGTGGTTGATGATGCCTTGATGAAGATAACCCATGTCATTCGGGGCGATGACCATATTTCCAACACTCCCCGTCAGGTTTTACTCTACCAGGCTTTTCAATTCCCGTTGCCTCAATATGCCCATATTCCTATGATATTAGGAAAAGATAAAACCCGCTTGAGCAAACGACACGGATCTCCCTCGGTCACCTACTATCGAGATAAAGGATACCTGCCGGAAGCGATGGTGAATTATTTAGCGCGTTTGAGCTGGGCGTCGGGTGAAGAGGAAAAAGAAATATTCACCCGTCAGGAGATTATTGAGCGCTTTTCCCTCGATCAGGTTAGTAAACATTCCGCCGTCTTTGATCTGGACAAGCTCAACTGGATGAACAGCGTCTATATTCGCGAAGCGAATAATTCATCATTAGTCAATATCCTGATAGAAATAATGCTCCGGGAAAAAATCGTCCAGCCCGAAGTGATTTCTCCCGAATATCGCTCCTATTGCGAAAAAGTCATCGGTGTCATGAAAGAGCGTATCAAATATATGGCACAAATCATCGAAGATGCTTTTTATTTCTTTACCGACAATTTTCAGTATGACCCGAGTGCCTTCGACAAAGTTCTTATGGAAAACGGAGCCGATGAACGCCTAACTCTCTGCCGGGATGAATTGGCGAAGCTCGATTCTTTCACTGTTGCCACCACCGAAGATGTGGTGCGAATCCTTGCCGAACAGCAGGGAATCAAAGCCGCCAAGTTCATCCATCCCTTACGAGTGGCTACTTCTGGAGTAAAAGGGGGCCCGGGACTTTTTGAGATTCTCGAGATTTTAGGGAAAGAACGAGTGATCAAACGGATCAACCGTACCTTGAATGAAATGAAAACCCGACGGAATGTATCGTAATGTATTTATTCAGGTGCAGATAGCACTGCCGCACTGCTATCCTAACAGTTTTATTGGGTAAATGCCGTCTTCATCCGTCATTCCCGAATGTTCCCACATCGTCATTCCTGAATGCATTAATCAGGAATCTATGGTTTTTT
>CAYSWT010000260.1:0-1755 GCA_964434845.1 uncultured Atribacterota bacterium
AAAAACCCTTTAAAATCAAGGTTTTTTAGCATTTATTTTAGTGCGAAAGTTGAGTAAATATAACTATTAAAATAGCAAGGCACCCTCCCCGCCGCGGAGTGATAACGGCACTCCCTTTGCTTCTTGCCATGCTCCCTTTGGGCTCACTCACCTTGCAGTGTGGCTGGTAAAACTCGGGATCATCCTCGAGCGAATTGACCTTGGTCATCCAGAACAAAATAGTCGTCATGAACGGATGCACCGGACTTTAAAAGAAGAAGCTTGCTTCCCACCAGCCTCGAATCTTTTCACTCAACAAGAAGTTTTTGAAACCTTCAAAAAGATCTACAATACCATCCGACCCCATGAAGCCCTCAGCCAAAAAACCCCAGCTTCCTGGTACCGGAAAAGTGACCGGCTCTATCCAAAAACCCTGGGTTATTGTGAATATCCCAATCATTCTTTCACTCGTAAAGTCGATTCCTCAGGACGGATCTCTCTAAATGGAAACCACCGGGTCAGAATCAGTAAAGTCTTCACTGGTGAACTCTTAGGATTAAAAGACTATAATGATTGTTGGTTAGTCAGTTTCTCTCATTATGATATTGGTACAATTGATAAAGAGACTCACACCTTTGAATCGCTGGAGTATCAAAATGCTTAAAAAGTGTTACCTATGTCCTTAGACTAAAGTGTTACCTATGTCTCTGTTCGTACAGCACCCCTCCAAGGAGGGGAATTGTTTAATTCATTCCCCCGTTGAGTGGAGATTCAAGGGAGAGTTCGCATTTCTCATTTTTGTTTGATCGTTTTTTTATTCATTCTTAATTTTATTTAGATATTAATGCTACATAGCAGCACCAGATAAGAATGAAAATACTTTCTCAAAAATCGATTTCCCCCTTTAGCAAAGGGGGATAAAGGGAGATTTGAAAGAACTAGAAAAAAATCAAATCCCTCTCAATCTCCCTTTATCCAAAGGGAGAGGTCGGTTTAAAAGGAATTTTCTTATAACTGTATTTTAGGATAGGTTAGACTATCATGCCACTTGGTTGTATCAAATGAGGATGAAAATTAGTTGCCCCCTCATCCTAACCCTCTCCCACGGAGGGGCGAGGGAAAAATAATGAAAGAATAGATCCCTACCTTCTCCCTTGATGGGAGAAGGTAGGGATGAGGGTGAAAGCCTATAAAGAGATCCTGGTTTGGTCCCTTAAAATTCAGTACAGGAAAAAATTTAGTTATTATTTCCCTTTAAATCATTCGCACGCTATAAGTAAAGAATCAGGATAACATCATTTTTTACGTATCATGAAACACCATACTTATCAAATGGTTCACTGCTGTCCAAAATAATTCAAATTCATAATACCACCCCTTATCACAAAAGCATTTAAGACAGGTTCATGAATCATTTCAAAACCAGGTTCCTCCTTTTTTTATTGTGGATGCTGTCCAAGTTATTGAAAAGGAATAGGAATCACCGTTACATTTGGAACCATCACTGGAACCTCGAAGGGATGGTTGATCCAGGACCACAAATCCCGATAGGGAAAGAGATGATAACGAAGGAGAGCCACTAGCGTTGAAAGCGACCAGCTACGGGTTGATTGAAACTTTAAGATACTTTAATAGAAGGATGGTGATGAGTGCTAGCTAAATCTGAATGAAGAGAGCATTCTGACTAGTCCCAACAAAGGTCTTGATCTTTAAGTTCTGTTTGAGAGTCTTAAAGAAGATTTCAATCTGCCAGCGGTCTTGATAGATACGGGCAAT
>CAYSWT010000261.1:0-1749 GCA_964434845.1 uncultured Atribacterota bacterium
TGAGATCCTCAAACTCCAACAATCTTCTATTCCAGATTTATCATCCCTGGATTATCTCTAAAATGTCAAGTTAGAAAATCACGCATACAGAGTTATATATAATGATCTTTATATAATGAAGTACAATATATTAGCTGTGCAAAATCACGCTCAGATCAAGAAGTTGAAAAACTTCGAAAGGCCATAGAATCTCATATAGTCTTCATTGTAAAGTTATTTGAACTTGCGTCCCTTAAAAAATGCTTTTCTACACGAACACACAACCGCTGGGATATTGCCCTTGAATATGTAAAAGGTCTCTTAACCAACCCTTCAAGGTGTGATTTAACCTCTATTTCAGACAACTGCAGTTGGGTAAATAACCAATCATTCAGTCATTTCATGTCTAAATCACCCTGGGACTATAGATTACTAACAGATTGGATCATCACCAATGGGTGGTTGCTTATCGGAAAAAATGGGGCATTAGTTATCGATGAATGCGGCAACCCCAAGGCAGGAAACTATTCTGTTGGCGTCAGCCGCCAATATTGTGGTAATATGGGTAAAGTTGAGAACTGTCAGGTCGGCGTCTTCATGGCATATGTCAAGAATGGTTTTCGGTTGCTTCTTGATTTTCGACTTTACCTTCCCAAAAGTTGGACATCTGACCGTATCCGCTGTAATGAGGCTGGGATTCCAACCGAATCGCGAACGTTTAAGACCAAAGCAGAGTTGGCTTATGAATTGATCTGCAATGCGGTGAAAGCAAAGATCAAGTTTTCCCATGTGGCCATGGATGGGTTTTATGGTGGGCATCCCTGGCTTCTTACTCGTCTCGAGAGTATGGGCCTTACTTATGTAGCTGACATTAGTTCAAAAGATCGAGTTATTCTTGAGGAACCAGAGCATGGTATTCCCATAAAAAAGGGCATTCGTGGTAGGAAGACAACGCGGGTAAAAATTCTCAATACGATTCCCATTACCGTAGAAGAGGTTTTAAAATCCATAGATCGATGGAAGACAATCCGGATACGGGCGTCAACAGAAGGATTTCTTGAAGTGAAATTTACAGCAATAAGGATCTGGAGGATCGATAAAAATGTTCAGCATCCTCTACCAGTTTGGCTTCTCATTCGCAAAGAACTGGATGATTCGGATATTAAATACTCGCTATGTAACGCTCCTGCTTTCTACAACTGGGATAAACTGGCGAGAATGCAGAGCGAGAGGTATTGGATAGAACGTTCATTTGAGGATGCTATTGACCTTGCCGGCATGGCCGATTATCAGGTACGAAATTGGAACGCGTGGCATCATCATATGGCTTTGGTTTTATTGGCACTGTTGTGGGTATTGAAGGAACAAAAGCATTTTCTGGATGTAATTAGGGATACAACTCCACAGGATATTGTGAAAATTATCCAGGCCTTGATACCCTTAAAACCTAAAACTCCTTTGAGTATAGCGGAAATAATCATCAGAAATCATAGGAATAGGAAAAGATCCCGTCGATCGAAGATGAAGAAAAAGAACAGACCCATACCTGGGTAGTAGATTGAAGCCGGATGTGTGTGCTAGCAATCAAAGATAGCTTCCAGCTTCGCAATATTTTCTGAGTTTTACCGCATTTAGTCTTTTTGTTTATAATTTTTTTGTGGTTCTGTTTTTTTCTCTTACATTTTCACCGGTAATAGATAATTGACCTCAACAATCAAATTTATCTGGGAAATTTAGCTTACTGTCCCGGTATAAGTTGACATTTTAGAG
>CAYSWT010000262.1:0-1721 GCA_964434845.1 uncultured Atribacterota bacterium
TCGGAGTAGCTACACGTTTAAAAGGAGGAGGAACAAAAGAAGATATTGTCCAAATTCCGGCAGTATGGGTGGATATCGATTTCAAGAATACTTTAAAAAAGGAGGCTTATGAAATTATTAAAAACTTTCAATTAAAACCTTCAATGATCGTAGAATCTGGTCATGGATTGCATCTGTATTGGATTTTAGAAACACCTGCTGAAAAAAAGGATATCTCTAAAATCGAAGATATCAATCAAAGGTTATTAATATATTTTCATGGGGATAATGTAATGGATGCTTCTCGCATTCTGAGATTACCAGGGACATATAATCAAAAATATGATCCTCCACGTCTCGCTACTTTATCATCAATAAATGGTAATGTTTATGATCTAAGTGAGTTTGACTGTCTGCCACCAGTACCACCAGCCGTATCACAAGCTGTATCGACGGTAAACCCTCCAAGTATCTATACCAGCATGCTTGATGGTGTAAGAGAAGGTCAAAGACATACAACCCTTGTATCATTGGCTGGGCATTATCGATCAATAAGTTTACCTGAAGATGAAACTCAAAAAATACTTGCATTATGGAATGAGAAAAACCAGCCACCTTTGGATGAAAATGAACTGACCAGCACCATCAAAGATAACTATAAACGATATGGACATGCTAATAACAATCCTACTGAAGGTTGCCTTAAAATCATTGAGCAATCGGTTATAAGCATCCATGACCTAATGGGGAAAACAATTGAGGAAAAATCAGTCATCATTGAACCTTGGTTGAGAGCTGGGGAGATAGGAATGATTTCTGCGACAAGAGGTATAGGAAAAACATGGTTAGCTTTGTCTATCGGATTGGCAGCAACTCATGAGATGACAATAGGTAAATGGAAAACTGGTACCCCAACAGGATGTTTATATATTGATGGTGAGATGGCAGAATATTGGCTTCAATCGAGGTTATTTCAATTAAAATTAGGTTTGCCAGAATCCAAGGCTGAATTTAAATTGCTGTCTGCTGATAGCTTGAGAAGCTGCCAGAAGCCATCACCAAAACTTACAGATGAAAATTGGAGAAATGCCATTTTATATTACCTCAAGAAAAACAATGGTATCAGATTGCTAATCCTTGATAACCTAGCCTCTTTGACGCCTGGCGTTGAGGAAAATGCGAAGAAGGATTGGGATCAGATAAATCAATGGCTCTTAGATTTACGATCGATTGGGACAGCCGTTATTATGATTCACCATACTGGGAAAAATGGTGATCAGAGAGGTACGAGTTCAAGGGAAGACGCTCTCGACTTTTCAATAAAATTAAAACGTCCAGAAGGATATACACAGAATGAAGGTGCAAATTTCATTGTTGAATTTACAAAAAATCGAGGGCTTTGTGGAGATGCTGTAAAATCGTTTCATTTAAGTCTGAACCTGACGGTAGAAGGAGTAAATTGGAAAGTAGAGTGTAAAGCTGAAGAGAGGGAGAATTCAATAATTGCATCGTTGAACGAAGGTTTAAAACAAAAAGAAATTGCAAGAAAAGAGGGTGTGTCACCGAGCTATGTGTCTCAAGTGAAGAGAAATGCTTTAAGGGATGGTAAATTGAATGTCACTGATAACTTTGGAAAAGAGGATGGGGATAGAAAGATGGAAGATGAGGAAAATATTAAAGAGTCAGAGAGAGGTGGTCGGGGTTGTTTGGACAGGAAACAGGGATTTATAAGTGAGAAACTG
>CAYSWT010000263.1:0-1721 GCA_964434845.1 uncultured Atribacterota bacterium
GTAAATACCATATTCGGTTGGAGTTCGATGTCATTGCCCTGTTCGATGGGAAAACTCTCTTCGTGATCAATGCCGATTCCATGACTGGAGTCATGAATCAAATAATCTCCCATTCCAGAATCAATGGTTGCTTTCCTCACTGAAAGGTTGACTTCCGAGCTTCGAATTCTAGGACGAACAGCCTGTCTTCCAGCAAGATTGGCTTTTAAGGCGACCTCAAGAATTTTTATTTCTTCAGAAGTAAGAGGGCCATAACCAATAACTCGAGTAATATCATTGGCGTATCCTTGATATTTTGCTCCACAATCAATCATGACTAATCCGGACGAATTCAGTTGGGTATAGCCTGAATCTCTCATTGGTATGGCCGTGTTTTTTCCCACACTGGCCATGGGATAAAAAGCCGGAAAAGATCCATTTTCGGTAATGGCGCTAAACACTAGCCCCATGATTTCTTTTTCAGTCATTCCCTTTTTTATTGATTGGTAAGCTTTTAAAATGGCAGCATCTGAAATCTGAGCCGCCACCTTCATTCGGTCAATTTCCCAATCAACCTTTATTCTTCTCCATTCTTCAATTAAAGGAGTTTTATCGATAATTTCGCTTTTCTCCAAGGTCGTTTGAATTAATTCTATATAACGTGAGGGAAGAATATTGGTCCCACAAATCCCGATTCGACTGGCTTTTTTCCATTGTTTGAAAAAAGACTCAATTTTTCTCGATTCTTCTATTTGTATCCCATCGACTTTTAATTTTGCATCTTCAACCATCTCAAAACCGACGAATAGAACCGGCATAGAGTGTTGCGGAACCACTAATAGTGTTGAGGCTTGACTGGTTCCACCCCCAGGCTCACACCAGGGTGTAAAATACTGGACGTTTCCGCATCTCCAAACATCTGAATAAAGTATAAAAAGATCAAGGTTTTCCTTTTCGATATAATTTACGAGACGTTGCAGCCTCTCCGCATAGGTTTCTTTCTCTGTCATTAGTTAATCCCACCTTTGTTTCATGCGTTACTTCTATTCAGAAAGAGTCCCTTAAACAAAAAAATCCTTTGGAGCCTTTATAACATGTCAGTTTTATGATCATGCATCATTAAATTATTCAAGTTAAACTTGATTAAGAAGGTTTATATATTGATGATCATAGTTGTGGTATCTTTATCAAATCCATTCTCGATAGACAGAATATATATTCCGAGTATCACCCTCAGGAGGAAGGCCGGCATACCCCCGATGTTTTAAGTTAAACAAATGATTGCCAGTTTTATATTCCTTTCTTGCCTCTTCAACCAAGGGAATTGGAAGATCAACTTTTGTCATCCATGGAATACCAAGCGGAGACTGTTTGATTATTCTTCCGTCGAAATCAATCGCCATACTCCCTCCAAACCAGGTGAATATATGACTGGTTCCTACCCTATTTACTGCTATCACATAAGCGATATTTTCATAAGCTCGAGCTTGGTTGACGAATTTCCAGGCTTCACTGTAAGGCTCCATGTAACTGGCCGGTCGGAGAAGGATGTTAGCTCCCTTCATGGCTAATTCTCTTGCTACCTCGGGAAAGTCTCCATCATAGCAGGTCATAATGCCGAAAACACTTTTCTTCGGCCCAGCATAAACCATCAATTCATCCCCGGGTATTGCTGTCTCAAGGGGGACAAATGGGTTTATTTTATGTTGTTTTAATATAATATTTCCTTGATGGTTTATGAT
>CAYSWT010000264.1:0-1705 GCA_964434845.1 uncultured Atribacterota bacterium
GTAAAAAGTTTAAAGATACTCAACAATCACACTATCTAAGCCTCTCCCTTTGGATAAAGGGAGATCGAGAGGGATTCGATTATATCAGCCTTTGACGTAAGATTCAAAAATCAAAGATAAAAGCATAGCTTTTGAAAAAGCAGCCAAGGCTGAGGTCGTGGCAATCTTATTTTTTCATTCATTCCAAATCAACGACTCAACATCTTTAAATTAAATCAATTCCACAATTCCACAAATTTTTCAGTTTAGTACTATCAGATTATAAAATGGGATTTTTGGCCTATGGGAGTTTTAAAGAGATTCTCTTATAATTGCAGCATAGTACTGAGAGAAGGGAGGAGCGATTGAACTCGTGTTTGCTGAAATGAAATTTAGAGCAAAAAGGGTATTTATAATAGATGATAATCGTTTTTTCCTGGAAAGCCTGATATTTCTCCTCAATCGTCAAAATGATATGGAAGTGGTTGGAACCCATCATTGCGCTCAAGGGGTTCTGCAAATGATAGATACTGCCAAACCGGATGTCATCGTTCTTGACATGCGGCTTCCCGATACTGATGGGATTACTCTTCTGCAAAATATTAAATCCCAATTTGATGTTCCAGTGATCATGCTCAGCATGTACGAAGAGTATAAAGACCGAGCCATGAAAAATGGAGCCTATGCATATCTCGTCAAAGGCGGAGGGCTTGATATTCTCTACCAGACCATCCGCAAAGCCTCCGAGTCAGTGGTTCCTTCCTGAATATTATTTTACCCAAATATTTTTTTATCTCTTCTTTGATTTCCGCTAAAGTTTTATTCCTTCCTTCCGATAATAATAAACAAGATATAAGTTTGTAATATCAAGGGCAAACTCTCCGAAAGGAGAGGACGCAAAGCCACGAACCTAAAGCAGATTCTGCTAAGGTAGTCGGGTTGCCAGACTCTTACACAAAAGGGTCTGTAAAAACTGCGCGTCACTCTCAAAACTCATTTCGGAGAAAGCCCTGAAGGGGGTATGAGAGATGAAGCGCAAACTGTTTTTCCTGCTTACCATCTTCGGGCTTCTCCTCACAGTATACATCTCTGGATGTTCTAATTTTGTCAACACTCCAGGGACCGGCGTCGGTCTTTCCAATTCACCGACCAGCGTCATCTCGCTGGAGAAATTCATCGAGCGTTCCGATACCAAAATTCTCCTCGATGTTCCATTTCTTCCTCAGGTTCCACCTGGAGACTGGGCAAACACCCGCAACTGTGGCCACACGGTAGCGGTGATGATGCGAGCCTACTACTATGGGATTGAACCGCTTCCGGAACACATCATTCAAGCCGACAACTGGCTGAGCGCTCGATATGGACTTCCGGTGAACGGGTACAATGGCGATTGGACCAACAGCTTCCAGATCCGCGCCTGGCTGGAAAGTGAAGGAGTTCCGACCAAGGTGGGTATGGGCAACCTGGAACGGGCTCGCACCATGCTTTCGGAAGGAAAACCCTTCTTAGCGGCGGTGTACTCCAACATGAACCCCAACGGGGGTGCCAAACATGCCATGCTGGTCATCGGGATTGATTCTACTAATATCTACGTTCATGACCCGGGCAAGGTCAACGGAGCCAACAATTCCCACCCCATCTCCCAATTTCTTTCTGCCTGGGGCGCCCAGGGCAACTGGTACGTGGCGTTGGATTAAAAGACAGTGACAAGTAACGAGTGACGAGT
>CAYSWT010000265.1:0-1702 GCA_964434845.1 uncultured Atribacterota bacterium
TTTCTAACTTTGCTGCATTTTTTCCCCTTCAGCGCGAACAGGACTAATGAGTATTCAAAAGTGAACAGGGAATTTCACGGAATTTCGATCCGGTAAAACCAGAACGTGAATAAAGAAAATAAAATAGCCGGGCATAATAATTAATATTCCAGGGATTTTACTCCCTGGAAATGAGCATTGGTGTAGTGAGCGCTACACCGGAGAGAGATTTTGGGAGGTTGATATGAGTTACATATCAAGCCTCCACTTCGTTTGTCCGGACACGGACCACTTTTTCGACCGGTATCTGGAAGATCTTACCATCCCCCATCTTACCGGTCCGTGCAGTATCCGTGATTATCTGGATGACTTCATCGGCCTTTGAGTCCGGGACTACGACTTCAACCGCAACCTTTGGAAGGAGATCGATTGCCATTATTCCTCCCCGGTACTGCAGATGAATTCCGCGTTGTTCACCCCTACCCATTACCTCGGTGACAGTCATTCCGCGAATATCCTTGTCTTCCAATGCCTTCTTAACAAAGTCCAGCCGTTCGGGCCGGATTATTGCCTTTAGAGGATAGCGAAAAACCCAAGCTTACATTTTTATCTTAGAGTATCGAATTAAAAATATGGACACATTCCGGGACTACTTTTTACATCAACAATATTCGACATTGGAGGGATTGGGAGACCGGTTAGGGGAAATTAAGAGTATAATCGACTGGGAAAAGTTCAGGCCCATCTTGTCGGACATGTATCACGATAATGAAATCGAAGGGGGAAGACCACACGTCGATGAGATTCTAATGGTTAAAATGATGGTTCTCCAGGGTTGGTATGGTCTATCGGATTATGATGCCGAGCGCCAGGCAAACGATCGTATCTCATTCAGACATTTTCTCAATTATCCAAACACAATCCCGGATCGCTCAACAATATGGAGGTTTCGTGAAAGGTTGCAGAGTCAAGGAAAAGTCCACCTCATCTGGAATGAACTTCAGAGACAACTCGATGAAAAAGGATATAAAATAAAACGAGGGGTTATCCAGGACGCCTCGTTTATCACGGCGGATCCAGGTCATGCACCAGCAGATAAGCCAAGAGGTGATCAAGCGAAGACCCGACGCAGTCGGGATGGAAGTTGGGGAAAAAAGGGTGTCAAATCCAACTTCGGATTCAAGTTGCATTCATTAATTGACACAAATCACCAGCTTATCCGGCGTTTTGATACAACAACTGCCGCTACCCATGATAATCAGATTGATCTCTCAGAGAAGGGCGAAACGGTATACCGCGACAAGGGATATTTTGGAACTAACCCATTTGCATCCATCGATAAAACAATGAAACGAGCCGTAAGGGGGAAAACCCTCTCCGTTAAGGATAAACGACGAAACCGAGCAATAAGCAGGACTCGTTCCCTCGTCGAACGGCCATTTGCAGTGATAAAAAGAGTGTTTCACTCAGGTCATGTGATCGTTACGACTTTGGTCAGGGTTCATGCAAAAAATCTCTTTTCCTGTTTCGCCTATAACCTCAATCAGCTCTTCTCTCTGAAACATCCCAAGCCCGCCAAGCGGTAGCTTTCCAATTTTTAGATGAAAAAACCTGGATTTCTTGAATACTCTGGCGCGATTCAAGAGAATTTGTGATGAAATTGATGATACATGACAGGTTTGGCATTCAAAATCTAATTTGTTGCTGGTTGTGAGCTATCCTC
>CAYSWT010000266.1:0-1690 GCA_964434845.1 uncultured Atribacterota bacterium
CTGCCGTACAATCTCATCGAATTGCCTCTGGTTGTGAACCGGCTGGGAGTCGCCGGGAGGTACCCTTCCAACCTTGAAAAGGTGCTCCGCCAATATACAAAAGAAGAAACGGAGAAGACCCTGCACCAGATAGAGGAGACCCTTCGATAATTGATCCAACAGTCTTCGAAGCGGTAACATTTTTCAAGAACAGTATCCTCGCAAAGGGAATAACCGTACATGACCTCATCCTGTTCGGATCTTGTGCAACGAACAAGCGAATGCCCGGGAGCGATAGCGATATCGTCATTGTCTCTGATGATGTTAAGGGTTTGTGAAAAATTAAACTGATCATTTCAAGAGGTTTGAGGCACTATAGAATAGTTCCATTCACCATGAAAAGTGTCACGAATGATATTGAGACTATTCATCTCTTCATCGGATATTTTAATGCCTTTAGAGTATACATTCTCATCTAAAATAGCATCAACCTGTAAACCAGTTTTTGTTTTTGCTGATTTTATCAAGTTTATCATTACCTGATAACTGACCAATGGACGACCCCTCCATGCAATTGATATAAATGAGAACAACCTGTGTTCAATCTTGTTCCATTTGCTTGTCCCAGGTGGAAAATGGGACACAAATACTGATAAATTCTCTTCATTCGCAAACGTTTGTAACTCTCGTTTCCACAAACGGATTCTGTACCCATTACTACCGCCACAATCCGATGTAATGAATATCTTTTTAGCATCAGGATATAATATTTTGCCCATTAGTTTCCACCATCTTCGGATACTTTCCACCGAAAATTCAGCAGTATCATGATTTATCCCTACGTTGATCCATCCTTTATTATTGGTTAAATCATAAACTCCATACGGAATCGCCTTTTCACCCATTGAAGAAAAATCGTAAACATTTACGTTAATTGGATTATCTTTTAGCCTCCAATTTTTACCATTGTTTTTTTGATTACCAATAAGTTCTTTCTTTTTAGCATCAACTGATATCACGGGTTGTTTTTCCTCAAAAAAATCATTGCAACGCTTATATATGAACAGGAATTGTTCATCCCGATCCACGTGTGATTTCCCTTCATCAGTTTTTTTATTCGCTTGGAGGCTAAAATCTAGAGAACCAAGTAACGTGCCTACTGTTCGATAACTTATATCATGGCCCTTATCCTGTAATTCCGTGGCAATATCCCTCAAACTCTTGGTTGTCCATAATAATGAAGATTCAGGATCGCCTCGAATAAATGGTTCAATTGAGAGGTATAGATCATTTAATAAGGTCTTATCTATTTGGACAAGATTTTTTCTCCCCCCTCCTTTTGAACGGATGCGGTTATTTTCCCCAGTTATTATTTTTTGAGTGGTGTTTTTGATTTCTTCCACTCCTTTTTTTACAGTATTTCTGGATACATTAGTTTCTTTAGCCACAAAACTAATCCCCCCTCGACCAATTGTTAGAGCTTCATTACCTAGCCAAATCCTCCGTGCCTTCTCATCTAAGTGGGGACTAATATTATCATATCGAATTTTCAAAGTAACGTCTGGTTCCATATAGTGATAATAATTAGCCTCGATAATAGATCAAGTTATTGTTTCACAACCCCATAGGTGTGTCGATCGTACATGACCTCATAGAGGTCAATGCATCGCAGTTCATCTCCTTTGCTGTCAAACAGCCATACACTAGCCCT
>CAYSWT010000267.1:0-1683 GCA_964434845.1 uncultured Atribacterota bacterium
AAGCAAATTCCTATTTAAATATAAATAGTTTGGAGGGTTAATAATGTACGTAACCTGCGTATATGTCTGGGTAAAACCAGAAAATGTTGATGAGTTCATTAAAGCAAGTTTGGAAAACCACAATCAGTCTGTTCAGGAACCGGGTAATCTCCGTTTCGATGTTCTGCAAAGCAGCAATGATCCGACTCAATTTCTTCTTTATGAGGCATACGATTCTTTAGAAGCTGCTGCTGCCCATAAACAGACCCCCCATTATCTGAAATGGAAAGAAACCGTTGCATCCTGGATGGCTAAGCCTCGCGAAGGTATACCGTACCGAGCCTTGGCACCTGTCAATCCCTCAC
This sequence comes from uncultured Atribacterota bacterium, assembly GCA_964434845.1. Taxonomy (GTDB): domain Bacteria; phylum Atribacterota; class Atribacteria; order Atribacterales; family Atribacteraceae; genus CAYSWT01. The sequence continues at coordinate 345 of CAYSWT010000267.1, forward strand.
TTTAATAATTCAATAACAATAAATAGACATAAAAACTTTTAAACTATAAAATGACAACAATAAGGATGACGAACACTTATTCCTCGCCAGCTATTTCTATTTATTCCATTCCCAGATTCTTTTTCATAATTGCTAAATCGGCTTCTAACTGACCTAAATTAAAATTTAAATCAAGCGAAACCGCCTCGTATTCTTCGCCTTTTCTCGGACCGTCCTCAATAATTTGCCACAACTTATAAGCAACCCGGTATTGATTCGGACCCACTTCTTCGGCATTGGCTATGAGTTCAATTCGACCAATCTTATGAAACCAGGACAAATAGCCGGGGTAAATTGAACGGTATTCGGCAAGTACTTGTTGTCGATGGGCTTCCTCATCGGGAGTCGGAACTGGGGTGAAAGTACTTGGAGGTGGTGTTTCCTCGATCGGAGTTGGTTCAATCATCAGGGTAGGTTCGGGGGATATGGTAGCTGTCTCTTCGGGGATTTCAGTTTGGGGTGATATATACGCCCTTCCTCGAGCCACCGCCAGAATCTTTCCAGTATTGGAATCCTTCATTTGTACCTGGATTTGATATTTCCCCTCCGATTGGTAGGCGTGAACCCATGAGGTACTTTCGGTATCTTCGACTATTCCATCCCCAAAATCCCATCGATAGGTCACCCAGGAGGGTGAATTATCTGCTGTAACATAAAATCCGTATTTTTCACCAGTTGTCCCATCCATTCGTTCCGGGTGAAGCTGCAGAGAATAAATTTTTGATTCTGACGATGATACCATGATTCCACCAATATCCAGAAGCAAACCAATCTGTTTGATCGGTACTTCTGGGAGCGACGGAATCTTTCCCTCGATTACCCCTTTTTGGATTGATATAGCACCCAAAGGAGGTTCAAAAGACTGCTCGTTTATCATTAATTGTACCTTTCCATCGGTTGGCAGGGTAAACAACATGGGCTGATCATACATTCCGGTTGGAGTGTGAACGACCCGTCCCTGAATGACTCCAATATTCTTTCCCATTTCATCTTTCTCAAGAATAAATGAATCGACAATCACTTCAATTTTTGGGACGAACCATTCAATCAATTTCTCATTTCCAGCAATTGCCGCCGGGATCAAACGCTTTGCCTGACTCAAGGCGCAAAAATCATCTATTTCGGGTTGAGGTAAATATTTCAACTTTCCAAAAACTGACCGTTTTTCCTGGTAGAGAATTCGAGCCAGATACAGTTTCCCCAAATAATCATTTCGGTAGTAATATCCCTCTCCATCGGTATCGAGATCCTCTAAGCGGGGCGAAGGATATTCGGGCATCCCATTGGCATTGGTAATTGT
>CAYSWT010000268.1:0-1644 GCA_964434845.1 uncultured Atribacterota bacterium
TAAAGTGCCTTATATCTATTCAGAATGGCATGACCTCTCTACGCCCCCTCCTTGTTTATAAAATCAAATTTTCCGGAAGGTGGTAAAACCATGGGAAAATCACAAGTACATCCCGGAAAAAAAGTAACGACCCTTTTATTGAGTATCGTATTTTTTACCTTGAGTTGCGGGGTAGTTAAAGTACCAGTTACTGTCACTCACCCCCCGGAAATCGACGTTTCGAAGTACCAGCAAGTTGCTATTGTCGATATTAAAGGTAACCTGGGCAATACGTTTTACGACGAACTCAAATACCGACTGGTCGAAGCTGGTCACCTCAAGGTCATCGACCGGGATAGACTGAATGCAATCTTGAGAGAGCAAAATTTATCACAATCAGACCTCAGTGATGAAAAGTCTCGACTAAAACTGGGGAAAATGCTCAGCGCAGCCGCTCTCATTATGGGTCATTACAACGGTGACTATGAAGAGAAAATAACAAAAGATGATCCGTATCAAGATAAAGAAGGAAAAACTCACCAAACATTTAATAGAGAGGGAAAGTATACAACACAGGGATTTATTGATGTGATAGATGTAGAAACTGGACAGATTATTAAAAGTAAAAAATTGCAAAGTTCGGCCAGTGATACTGAAACTGAAACCGATAAGATGCCCAAGGGAATTGATAGAGAAGTGCTAACCGGCAAATGCATTTCCCAAGATTTAAATATCTTTTTCCGGGCAATTTCTCCCTGGCGTGAAAGGATTATGGTACCTTTCGAAAAAGATGGAAAGGTCAAAGAACTGGAAAAGGGAATCAATATGGCCAAAATGGGGGAAATGGAAGAAGCAATAAAGATTTTTTACAACGCTGCCCAGGCTGCAGAAAACAATCCGAACATCGGGGCAATATCAATTGCAAGATCATACTGGAATTTGGGGCTTGCCCTCGAGTATACCTGGGAATTTGATAGAGCCATTGAATGTTTCATTACTGCCAATCGTTTCAATCCAAATGACAAATATGTTCGGGAAAAGGTTCATGTGGAAAGATTAAGGGAAGAACGCCAGAGGCTCATTAAACAGGGTATCGAGGAATAAACAGTTATCAAAAAGCTTTAACGACAAATGAACTTGATGATTATAAAAGTTATTTTGATTCCGGTGGTATTTGTATTCATAAACTGTGGAACTCCACCCAGAATCATATACGAGGCTTCGACTCCTGAAAAACCGGGATGGATCAATCAGCCTCCCACTGGTGAAGAAATCCTCTACTTTGTAGGAATTTGTACTGGTGCTAGGAGTCTTGAGGAAGGCCGAGAAGCCGCGGCGAAGGATGCGTTGAATCAAATCGCCAATTACATCCGAAGCGACATCAAGTCCGATTTTTACCAATACCTTTCCACTATCGAGCAAAAAATCATAATAAATGTCAGGAACAAGAGCAGTGCCACCGTTCAGGGAGCAACGGTTGTCGATACTTACTATCGGAAAATGACAAGGATGGATAAGGGTTTTACCCTTGATAAGTATGATTGCTACGTCTTGATTAGTTTTTCAAAAACCCAAGCCATCGGGGAAATAGAACGCCAAAAAGAAGAACGAAGAGAAACGGTTGAGCGAGCTTACCAACATTATAGAGATGGTATTGCCCTTGAA
>CAYSWT010000269.1:0-1621 GCA_964434845.1 uncultured Atribacterota bacterium
CTCATTCAATAATGAAGCTTTGGTTTTGAGCAGGGACCATAAGCCGGATATCCGGGTGGTTCCCAAATTGTTTTTCAAAAAACACGGCGTATTCGGTGTGGACCGGTATGAGGTATTGAGGGCAAATGGTCTCGATAGTCTCAATTAAATCTTTTGGGCCAGCATGGCCACCCACATGTAGGATGTAGTCCTGATTATGAGTAATAATTTCAGAGTTCTTTCGATTTGGATGTCCATAAAGCTCAAATTGAAAATGACGGATCCAGTTCAGCAATTTTTCAGCATCAATTTCCATTTCTTCGTTGAAGGCTTCCGTTGAAGAAAAGATATACGATCCTCCTGGATCGGGTTCGATATCGATGAGTTCATTCAGATCATAATAAGAGAAGCAAAGAACATACTCTTTCTGGTGAGAGTGAATTTCTTGGGCACTAACCGACCGGAAGCGATACTTTTCGATCACGCCTTTTTCCCAGGTCGTGGGAGAGATCCTGGCTTTAATATACACCGCCAAATGTTCATCTTGCAGAGGATTGGGAATCTCCGAGTGATTAACCAAAGAGAGAGATTCCAGCAGATACGCATCCCGAGTGGTGATAACCAACTTTCTTCCATTTTGAATACAAGCGTGAAGGACGGACAGCAATCTTTCGACATGTCTCGCTCCAAAATCGGTAATAACCAGTCCTTTGGCTTGAGAAATAATTTTTTCGATGCAATCGGCCACATCATCTTCGGTCAATGTCTTTTGATCAGTTTGAAAATCCAGAACGGCTCGAGTCCCTTCGGTGATGAGCAAAATCGGTTTCAGCCGGCTCGCTTCTTCAATAAATTGCCGGGTCAGATGGCCGTTTTTCCCATGAAATCGATAATCTCCAGTATAAATCACCCATCCCAGTGAAGTTTGGATTCCAAAAGCACACGCTCCCGGTATAGAGTGATCCACCGGCCAGAGTTTTATCGATAAATTCCCTAAACGCATGGTATCTTCGGGAAAAATATTGAGATGGCAATAAGTAAGTGGCCGTTTGGTAGGAGTGAGTTGCCAGAATTCTTCATATTCCCGTGAAAGAGGATGAGCGTTTAATGCCACGAATTGGCGCTGTTCATAGGGAATCTTGGTTAAGGTCGCCTTTAAAAGATTTTCTGGCGTACATTCCCGAGGGGTAATATAGCAGGTCTCTGATTGAAAAGTGGTTCGTGCACTATCTTGGATGGCTTTCACCAAGGTCGCTGTGGTCAGACTGGTGATAATTGGAATCTTGGTATCAATGAAGGAAATATATCCGGAGTGATCCAGATGAGCATGCGAAAGCAAAACTCCATCAATCTCTAATTCCTGATATTGGGGATGAGAAGTGAGTTTCTCCCACCAATTTTTCTCCGGAACTTCCAGGTCCTCACGATAGATCCCTTTAATTGGGGGAATAAAATTTAGGGCAAATAAATCTCCCAAACCGGCTCCTGGTCGTGGATTTAAAAACTCATCAAAGAATTTTTTTTCCAGAGAAAAGCTCTGTCCGAAATCCAGAAAAATCGCTGTACCATCTGCCTGGAGAAGAAATTTATTTCCCCCGATACAATTGACTCCTCCACCTTCATAGAAGGTCAATTCTATAGC
>CAYSWT010000270.1:0-1618 GCA_964434845.1 uncultured Atribacterota bacterium
AGGTGGCTCACTTTTGATGAGCAGGGTGGCTCACTTTTTGGTTGACATTCTCAAATATCGTTTGAACGAATTTAAAGGGAAAGAGTTTGCCATTATCCCTCAAAGAAAACCACTTATTTTGGATGCTATCGCCCAGGTTGGTCTAACCGCTGACGACGTTAAATTCCTTCAGTTTGCAGATGATCAGAAAGCCGCAACCGCTTTTATCAAAGGATCCGGTGATTTCTATATAGGTAGTCTGCCCCAAGAAGAGCGACTATTAAAAATGTCGGATCAATTTGTAAATGCCGGTGGCTCAGAAGTTCTTGGGCCTGGTGGACTTTGGTACGATACCATGGTAACCACAGATAAGTTTATCATCGGAAAAAGAGAAACCGCACTTCGTACTATAGCCATGCTTTATCGAGCAATAAGGTTATGGGACCAGGATCCGATGAAAATTGCCGAACCGGCGGCTAAAGCATTGGGTAGAATGACCGGGGGCGATTTCCCGGTTCAAGATTATATTAATTTCCAGACGATTTACGATGATTTCTTATCTATTGAAGAAGCCAAGAATGGATTTTATAATTCAGAAAGTCCGCTCTATTGGAAACTCCCGGTCGAGTATTATATGAAGATGGCTTTAGAACAAGGGGATCTCGATAAGCAGATTGTTCCCGAAGAATATTATGGTGAATCAGAAAAGCTATTTAATGAACTTCTTGGCAGACAAGATCTGATGGACTTGATCAATGCTCCGTTTCAATAAGTAGTGTTGAAAACGATCGATTAATAGGGTGTCTCATATGATGTTTTATTAGATACTGGGGCACCCTTTTATTTAACAGGATAAATTATAAAGTAATGTGATGCCTTTCATTAAACTGATCCACGATTTCGATAAACTTATCAGGAAGGATTCTTCTCACTTTGGTAATGATGGGTTCAGGTATATTTCGGTAAAAAGCTTGAGCAATGCCTCCGGTAATGCAGGCGATGGTGTCACTATCTCCACCAATTGAGATTGCTTTGCGAATGGCATCCTCAAAACTGTTTGATTCCAAAAAGGCACGAATAGCCTGGGGAACGGAGCCGGAGCAGGTTTCATCGAAGTAATATCCGGGTCGGATTTCATTAAGAGTAATTTTGAGGTTATATCCATAATTGGACTCGATATACTGTTGTATATTGTCCTTGCTTTTTCCTTGGTGGGCGAGGTAAATTGCGGCGGCGGTTGCTTCAGCTCCTTTGATGCCCTCGGGATGATTATGGGTGACAATGGCACTTTTTCTCGCTTCTTTTAGGGTTTCGTCCAAGGTATTAAAAGCGAAACCAATTGGACTGACTCGCATTGCCGACCCGTTCCCATAACTATTATAGGGTTCGAGATCATGAGTTCTGATCCACTGGAGAAACATCCCTCCAAAACCAGACCAGAAATATTTCCGGCCATATTCTTTAAAAGCGTAGGAATACTCCTTCCCATTCAATAAACAATCCGCAACTGCCACGGTCAACACAGTATCGTCAGTGAAGGTTGAATCTGGTCCGAATAATGGAAAATCTTCCCGTTTCACATTATTAAATTCATAGACCGAACCAATAACATCCCCGATAATCGCTCCGAACATGGAAG
>CAYSWT010000271.1:0-1616 GCA_964434845.1 uncultured Atribacterota bacterium
GTAACCAGCAAACAATGAAAACTCATTTTATTCAGGATATTCAATAATTCCATTCCCCGGACCTCTCCCTTTGGATAAAGGGAGATTGAGAGGGATTCGATTGGGTTGACCGTCCATTTCAAATCCCCCCTGACCCCCCTTTTCTAAAGTGGGGGAAAGGATTTCCATATTCACATGGTGCTGCGAAGCAGCATGGCGGTCTATTTTAATAATACAGTATGCCTCCATCGACATTGATCGCCTGCCCTACTATGAAGTCGGCATCATCGCTGGCCAGAAAGGCCGTGATACCTGCCAGATCTTCCGGTACACTGATTCTCCCCTTGGGGGTCATTTTGATAAATTTATCACGTTTAACTGGATCATTCAGGTTAACCTGACCCAATGGAGTGTCAACAATTCCTGGGCAAATGGAGTTCACATTGATATTGTACGGGGCTAATTCCCGGGAAAGAGCCCGGGAAAAATTCATCACCGCTGCTTTGGTCGCAGCATAGGCCGCTTGGGCAACATCGCCGTTTTTGGCACCGATGGATGCCACATTAATTATTTTTCCGTAACGCTGCTCGAGCATGACCTTGGCGATTTCCCGACACATCAAGAAGACGCTTTTGGCATTGACCGCGAATATTCTATCCCAATCCTCTTCTTTATAGTCGACAACCAAGCCGGAAATCATAATCCCGGCATTGTTCACCAAGATATCGATGCGCCCGAATTCCTTCAGAGTTTCCTCTTTGATTTGTGTTGCCGTACTTGCCAAGCTCACATCTCCAACGACCACTATACTTCTTCGATGATAGGTGTCGCGGATGGTTTGTGCCACTTCCTGACAGGTTTTCTCATTTATATCGTTGACAACAACTGACGCACCCTCTTTGGCCAACCCAATGGCAATACCCTTTCCGATTCCCTGCCCGGCACCGGTAACAATCGCTATTTTATTCTCTAATTTCAATGGTATTCCTCCTCTCTTGATAATGAATAATGTGAGATTAATTAACTTTTCAATGGAAATGAATCTATCTTATAAACAAAGTGAAAGGTAAAAAGTTTAAAAGATGCTCAATCATCACTCTTCTCTAACCTCTCCCTTTGGATAAAGGGAGATTGAGAGGGATTCGATATATGAATCCTAAATCCTAAGTTTCATGCCTTTCCGTCACCCCTGAACGTCTCTATCAGTGGTCTAAAGTAATATCAAAAAGACTGAGATTCCCGATTGATACATTCGGTAATGATGGATGATGACGAAATTAGCTATCAAAATCCATTGAACCCGAAGTTTTCATTCCTTACATGGTGCTGCCATGCAGCATGACGGTCTATTCTTATAATACCATTTGTTCCGTCTCTTTATCAAAAAGAAGAGACAAATAATCACTATTGATTTTGAGATTGACCTTCTCCCTTGCAGTACCAACAAAATCAGGTGAAGTTTCTACTAAAAATATTTTATTCCATTCGAATTTTACGATAATATTTGCAATATACCAGTTTTTCTACTGAATTATCATCTCTTGGAGTGTACCAAATCGTTTGATCATGCTAAAATTTCGTTATTGGATGGTGTACCCCCCATCAATAACGAGCGTCTCACCGGTCACGAGGTTGGA
>CAYSWT010000272.1:0-1614 GCA_964434845.1 uncultured Atribacterota bacterium
CACGTGGAGAAAGAATCCAAGAGTATGGCGTGAGGATCTCATCTTTTTATCTTTTTCAACTCAACAACTCAACCTCTCAACACCTCAACATTTTGGTATTTCCATCCTCAACTGGTGCTGCGAAGCAGCATGAATGTCTCTCCTGGAAATACCATCAAATGAATTCCCCCATTGAGGGGGGTTAGGGGGGTGTGCCTTTAATCCGTCATTATGAGCCAGCTTTCCTTCTCCTTTTTCTCCCCCTCGCCCCCTCGCGCCCTCTCCCCCTCAGCATTTCTTGTGCCCGTTAAATGTAGCGGCATGCCATGGCATGCCGAATATTAAATTTTCATCATTTGATGCCAAAAATCTCTATAGTTTTTATTCGAAACCTAATTTATAAATCGCTATATTTAGACTCATCACTGTTTTCCCACTCGTTACTACTTTTATTCAATTTCAAAGCCTTCTTTGATCTTTTTTATAAACGCTTGATTTATCAAACCAGGGATGGATAAGCCAGATTGACATACATAAAGGTCAATTCAAGAATCAAGACCCCACAATTAAAAACCGAAGGGGGAGATAGGGCGAGGGGGCGGAAAAGATTTAAACGAAGGAGAAAAAATGAAATCTCAAAGAAATTCAAGAATTAAGGCCAGAACCCCGAGAATTTCTACTCACCACTCACCTTATTTCCAGGATTGGCCTCATTTTGTCATTATTTCATTGATTAATGAAATATTCAATGATACAATATATATCATGAAAGGTGATGGCATCAATGATTAGAGAGGAAACTAGCTTAACAGGGAAAGGACAAATACAACTTCCTGCCAAAATCCGTAAAGCTATTGGAGCTGAAATAGGGGATACTTTTCTTTTTGAGCTTACTGATCAGAAGGAAATAAGGGTTAAATTTGTAAAAAAGATAAAATTACTCGATTTAGCTGGGACTTTTCCTAAGAAAAAGGTTTTTCCCGGGATAGAAAAAGAAGAAGAACTAACCAAAAGGATAGTTGCACGTAAGATTGCTCAGAATGAATAAAAAATGAAAAAATCAGCCTGGCTTGATACCAATGTAATTCTTCGTTTTTTGTTAAAGGATGATCCTCAACTTTTCCGGGTAGTAGAACCTCTTTTTCTTCAAGCTGAACAAGGTGATTTGGAGATAAATATCCATCCTTTCATTATTGCTGAACTCATTTGGACTTTGGAAAGTTATTATGAATATTCGAAAAAAAAGATTGCAGAAGTAATGGTACAGCTCGTTGTAGCGAAGGATGTGGTAGTCCCAGATAAAGAAATCATCGTTGGTGCGTTACAGGATTATAAAGAGAAAAATGTCGATTTTATTGACGCCTATCTCGTCCAATATGCCAATAAACAAGGACCGCTAACCATTTATACTTTAGATAAGAAACATTTCTCTCGCCTAAGTGGTGATATTGAAGTGTTGTTGAGTGATTCAAAATGAGTATAATATTTGGTGGAAAATGCTAAGGATAGACCCTCATGCTGCTTCGCAGCACCATATGAAGATGAAAACTTTGAGGGTCTATCCTTTCAGTTTTAGTCTTTTCTGTTTTTCAATCTTACGCCGTAGGCTGAAATCCTGGGCAGTTTCCAGGATAG
>CAYSWT010000273.1:0-1602 GCA_964434845.1 uncultured Atribacterota bacterium
TTTTATTGGTGGAATCTTTTTTTTCATTTTTTCATCTATTAATCTTTCTTTTAGTGTCGATAGGGGATATATTGGTTTAGGGATCCTCTTTTTACCCTTTATCATTGTGTTTGGTTTGATTGCCCGGAAATCGTTAGGACGATGGAGTAAAGAAGGTTTGACCGAATACCGCCGTTGGATGGCATTTAAGCGGTTTATTAGTGATTATTCGCTGATGAAAGAAGCTCCACCGGTTTTACTTCAGATTTGGGATCGATATTTAGTGTATGCGGTAGCACTGGGAGTTGCAGAGAAACTTCTCCGCAACTTAAAAATCTATGTACGTGAAACCGGGTCCGAACTCTATGCGCCGGGATGGTATCATGTTCCTTATGGTACAGCTTTTACCTTAGCATCACTTGATACCTTAAGCCGTTTAGAGGCAATTTCAAGAAATATGGAAAATATGGCGAATCTCACCCGTGCTCTCCAGTCTTCGACTTCGGTGGGTGGAGGATTTTCCAGTGGTGGAGGCGGTGGAGGAGGTGGAGGTGGCTCGAGTGCCGGTTAATCACTGATAATTGGCAGAAATCGGGTTCAATTGAAATTGAGGAAATGAAATATTAAAGGAGGTGTTTGCTTTGGGTTGGCTGATAGGGTTTATTATTCTCATTGTAGTCATTTATTTGATTTCACTCTATAACCGCTTGGTTGTCCTCAAGAATAAAGTGGATAACAGCTGGGCTCAGGTGGATGTTCAGTTAAAACGACGTTACGATCTCATTCCCAACCTGGTGGAAACCGTTAAAGGCTATGCGGCTCACGAAAAAGAAGTTTTCGAGAATGTTGCCCGGGCTCGGCAGGTTGCGATCTCGGCTCAAGGACCGGTTGAGAAGGGGCAGGCGGAAAATCAGCTGACTCAGGCTCTGCGCCAATTGTTTGCAGTTGCCGAGGCTTACCCTGTCTTGCGTGCCAGCGAAAACTTTACCCAACTGCAAACCGAGTTGAGCGAAACTGAAAATAAAATTGCCTATTCCCGGCAATTTTATAACGACACGGTATTCATGTACAATTCATCAATAGAAAAATTCCCAGCCAACATTTTTGCTGGAATATTCGGTTATCACAGGCGGGAGTATTTCGAAACCCAGGGAGAAGAAAGGGAACCGGTGAAAGTGAAGTTTTGATTTAATCTTACGCCGTAGGCACGTGGGAAGGTTCCCCCCCACGTTTTCTTTTTCGTTTTTTTCTCTTTTGATCCTACGTCGTAGACTGTCGATCCCACAATGACAGATACTTTTAACAATTTACATTTCACTGCATTTTAATAATAAAGGAGGGAATCAAACATGACCGTTGAAATTGTGAATGGAGCGCTCTGTATTTTTATTCTTTTTTTGGGATATTGGGGATATCGAGAGAAAAAGAGTTTAATCAGCTTGTTAATCGGAGTTGCTTTTGCTATTTTTGGATTTTCCCATTTTGTAACGCTGTTTGTGAATGTCGACAGTGCAGTAAACTTTTTAGTTGTGGTTCGAGTTTTTGGATATTTATTTATTGCTTTTGCTCTCTATCAAGAAATGGTTAAAAAATAATTCAACATCCATAGCGGATAAGTACCTT
>CAYSWT010000274.1:0-1593 GCA_964434845.1 uncultured Atribacterota bacterium
ATCGTTGACGTTGAACGAAGAAGGCGTCCCCGGAGCTAAAGAAACGTTATTGAAGGTAAGGATAACCCGGTTATTGGCCTGATCCATCTGCATGGTATGAGTCGGTAAGTTTTGTCCGAAGTCGAAGGTGATTCGGGATCGCTTTTCTTGATCGGAAGCATAGGAACGAACATTCAGAAGCGATGAGGTTCCGCTGGGAATGGTGATCATAGTCGGTGTTGGAGAAGGTGACATTTCCGGAGTGGGGGTTTGGGCCAGTGGAGTTGGACCCTGACCGGTGGTCAAGCCGAAGAGCCGATTGAGTAATTGAGGTGAGACGTAGACAGTGTTGTTCTGAATAACGACCGAACGACCGAGTGGAATGTCCTCTTCCCCCTCAGCCACTGCTTTTCCTTTGTCGAGCGATAACACCCAACTTTTTCCACCAAAAAACAGGTTGACTTTTTTCATGATGGGAGAATAATATTCTACCCCTCCCATCTGTTTAAAAAGGCTGCCAACCGCCAGATAGGTTTCACCATTGGTTTCTATGGTTTCCACATCGACAGTAAATGATTTCCCCTGGTATTCAACCGTCGTCTTCGCTGAGAGAGGGAAAGAGAACAACAAAAAAAGAAAGAGAAAAAAAATACTGGTTAAAGTAATTTTAGAAAGGCGCGACATCCGTATTCCCATCCGATGGTATGTCTTCCAAATCGCCCAGGGCGTTTTCGGTGTTGTGTGATTCAAAAGTGAACGGTTCAACTTCGACCTCCGAAGGGAACCCATCTTCAATTTCCTTCACTTCTTCATTGCCCTTTTGAGGTGGACTGAGAAATTGAACATTGGCTGCTCGGACTTCGTATGAAGTTCGCTTCACGCCATTGCGATCCTCCCAGTTATTGGCAAGGAGCTCTCCTACAACTGCAACCCGGCTCCCTTTATGAAGATAACGAGCACAATTTTCACCAATCTTGCTCCAGGCAGCAATTCGAAGATAAGTGGTCTCTTTCACCTTTTGCCCGTTTTTGTTCTGATAGTTCCGGTTCATGGCAATGTCAAATCGACACACTGGGGTCCCCTGGGGTGTATAACGCAGATCCGGGTCCCGAGTCAGGTTACCGATACCGAAAAAATAATTAATATCTCCAGCCATAATCGTTCCCCCATGCTTTTATATTACAGTAGTTCTCCATCAACTTTTCTAAGTTTATCACATTCCAGACAGTAAATACAGTGAATGGTAAACAGATCTTCATGCCCGGCAAAAACCCTGGCATCAGCAGAGTATGAAAATGTTTACTGTAATGATGTTGAGTTGTTGAGTCGTTGAGTTGGAATGAATGAAAAGATAAGATTGCCACGACCTCAGCCTTGGTTGCTTTTTCCAAGGCTACCCTTTTATCTTTGATTTTTTCTATCTTACGCTGAAGGCTGGTATAATCGAATCCCTCTCAATCTCCCTTTATCCAAAGGGAGAGGATCGGTGAATGGGCATCGTTGAATATCCTTAATAAAATGAGTTTTCATTGTACACTGGTTACTCGTTACTGTATTTTCAGGATAGATGTCCACAGTTAGAAGCCATTTCCGAGCTTTTCGTCGGGAAAAAGG
>CAYSWT010000275.1:0-1586 GCA_964434845.1 uncultured Atribacterota bacterium
CTTACTCGCATCGGATACCCTGATGATGACACCTTTGAATATCACTCCATTTTCTCCCTCGATCTCAACCTTTACCTGATCATTATTTTTGACTTTATATTTTTCTGCATCCTGGGGCATCATATGAACATGCCGGGCAGCGCGGATGGCTCCCTCAGGTAGATTCAAAACTCCCCTTGGACCAACCAGAGTGATGGGGGGTGAACCTGCTACATCCCCCGATAAACGGGTTGGGAGGTTCAAACCCAAAACAAAACCGTCGGTAATCGTCAATTCGACTTGGTTATATTCCCGTACCGGTCCGACAATTCGGACCCCTTCGATGACTTTCATCTCGGAACTAATCACGGTGAGCTTTTCATTGCTGGCAAATTCACCTGGTTGGGATAGGTCTCGAACTTTGGTTAATTGGTAATTCTTTCCGAATAAATTATCTAAAGCGTCCTGGGTGAGATGAACATGTCGGTTGGATATTTCAACTGGTATGGCGTATTCCTGGAAGGAAAGCAACCCACTCTCAGTGATATACTTATAAACGACCTCACTTATGACTTCCGACAAAATCCCATCATTGATTCGTTTCTTTTCACTCATATTCTTTTCTCATTCATGGTTTTACCCATTGACAATTTTTACACTGGAACTGGTTCCGATTCGGGTGGCACCGGCTGCGATCATGGCTTTCGCTTCTTCGAAGGTATGAATGCCTCCTGCGGCTTTTATCCCCATTTTAGGACCGACTACCCTCCTCATCAAAGCCACATCATGGGTAGTAGCCCCCCCTCCGGCAAATCCCGTCGATGTTTTTACAAAGTTATACCCCACTTTTTTGGCTAATTGACAGGCAATTATTTTCTCATCATCGGTTAAAAGATAGGCTTCAATAATCGCTTTGGTAATGGTGGTAGATCGACACGCCCGCTTTATGGCGCGTAAATCTTCTTCCACTGCTTTGACGTTTCCCGATTTTAAGGCTCCAATATTGATCACCATATCAATTTCTTGGGCGCCGTCTTCAATGGCTTGCCGAGTTTCATATGCTTTGCTCCGTGAATCATTGGCTCCGAGAGGAAATCCCACTACAGTACAGACCTTTACCCCGGTCCCTCTCAGTTTTTTTGCACAATAACTGACCCAATAAGGTTGTATACAGACCGAGTAAAAATGGTATTGGATGGCTTCTTGACAGAGTTGATCGAACTGTGGTTGTTTGGCATCGGGCTTCAACAGGGTGTGATCAATATACGCCGCCAAATCCATCGGGGTATTGATGGAAATACCACCCGGGCTATCACAGCGGTCAAGTGTACTTTTTGTTTTTTGGTTATGAACCACCGGTGAATCTTTACCATCGGCTATCTCATTCAACCTTTTTACAACCTCTTGGGTGATTTTATTTATCAGCTCTTCTTGATTCATAATGGACTCCTCTATATGAGTTTTCATAATCTATCCTGGAAACTGCCCAGGATTTCAGCCTACGGCGTAAGATGAAAAAATTGAAAAGCAAAAAACTGACAGGATAGACCCTCTCATCTCCATTATCATATGGTGCCACAACGTGGCATGAGGGTCTATCCTGGAAA
>CAYSWT010000276.1:0-1585 GCA_964434845.1 uncultured Atribacterota bacterium
TCTTACGCCGTAGGCTGCCATCCTAACAGTTTACAGGATAAGTGACGCCTTCCATCCGTCATTCCCGAATGTATTAATCGGGAATCTAAGTCTTTTTTACTTTAGACCCCTGATAGAAACATTCAGGGGTGACGATTAATATCGAATTTTGTGATAGTTTCCAGGATAGAGGGGAGCAAAGGGAAGGATAAAAATAGATTTAGTAGTTCCGGGTAGCGATAAATTGTGCCAATTCTCTCAAAGTTTGAAAAGAACGGCTGGTCGAACTCAAAAGAAATTCCGCTTGTCGGAAAAGGTTTTCCATCGTTCCCTGGGTTTTTTCAATTCCGTATAATTTCACCAGTGTCGCCTTATCCTGTTTGAGATCTTTCCCGGGGGTTTTCCCCAAAACTTGACTGGATTGGGTCACATCTAACAAATCATCTTTGATCTGGAAACATTCTCCCACCAGAATTCCAAATTTTTCGAGAAGTTTACATTCGCTCTCCGTCGCTCCCCCGACAATGGCTCCACACAGAATAGGAGCCTGAATAAAGCGGGCGGTTTTCGTCCGGTAAATGGTCATAACCTGTTCTTCGTCGACTTCAACCCCCTCGGATTCAATATCGAGTACCTGCCCTCCGACCATTCCTTCAACACCGAGCGCATGAAGGAGAATGTTTATAATTTTCACCAATTTGGTATCACCCGCCCAATGTGAAAATTCGCTATCCATCATAAAAATTTTTAACCCTTCGACAAGGAGAGCGTCGCCGGCCAGAACCCCCATCGCTTCTCCAAAAGCTTTATGCATGCTGTATTTTCCTCGGCGATAGTCGTCATTATCCATCCCTGGAAGATCATCATGAACCAGCGAAAAGGAATGAATCATCTCGATCCCACTGGCGAGAGGTAACAGCCTTTCTCGCGCTATCCCGAATTCTTCCCCTGCCGCTAAACACAGAGATGCCCGGACTTTTTTGCCTCCACCGACGACCCCATAACGCAGGGCTTCATTCAGTCGCGGCGGTGCTCCAGGATAATCCAATTTCCGGTTCAAATACCCATCGACCAGGGCTGCATTTTCACGTATATATTCAAGAATGTCCACTTTTGTCCTACTTTGCCCCCAAAGGGCTCTTCCCTTTTTCTAAGTTTCGTGCCAATTTCCCCAATATGCCATTGATGAACTTTCCGGAATCCTCGGTACTGTACCGTTTGGCTAATTCCACAGCTTCGTTGATCGACACGCTCACCGACATTTCGGGGAGATAGAACATTTCAAAAACAGCTATTCTCAATAAGTTGCGATCGACGGTGGGCATCCGATGCAATGGCCAATCTTGACTATAAGAGGATATAACCCGCTCGATATCACCTAAATTGTTTTCGACTCCCCGGACTAAGCTGAGAAAAAAGGTTCGATCATCTTGTTTCCAGTTAGCAGGAACCTTGAAAAGAGCCAATATCTCACTGACAGTCTTTTTTCTCAGATCCATTTGAAAGAGGACTTGCAAAACGGTTTCTCGTACTTTACGGCGCATTTTGAATACTCAACTCCGGAGCGGTCGGGAAAGACAAATTATCAAAGTTTTCATTGAGACCA
>CAYSWT010000277.1:0-1555 GCA_964434845.1 uncultured Atribacterota bacterium
AGTTGTTGAGAGGTTGAGGTGTTGAGTTGGAAAAGATAAAAAGATGAGATCCTCATGCCATACTCTTGGATTCTTTCTCCAAGTGTATGCATCTTGTTTTGAATTTTTTTCATCTTACGCCGTAGGCTGATATCCTGGTGTCTTTCCAGGATAGATTTTACTTTAAAATAGCCATAAAGGGATTGAAAAGATAAAATGGATGAAAATAATCGAAAGCACTTTTTTATGAATACTAATGGAGAAATATCATGAAAAGAAAGGTTGCCAAGTTAATATCACCAAAAACGTTTGTTATTGAACAGGAAGAAATCCCACTCCTTAAAAATGACCAGGTCCTTATCAAAATTGAAGCCTGTGGGATTTGTCATACCGAAATGTCAACCTATTTGGGAGAGAGCGCTACCATAATTGATGGTCTCGAAAACTACCGCTTCGAAAAAAACATTCCTTACCCTGTGGAATTAGGGCATGAACCCTCAGGGATAATCATTGATTTGGGAAAAGAGGTAAAGGATTTTAAAATTGACGACAGAGTAGGAGGCCCAATCGATGGATCCTTTGCTTCTCATATAATTACTATTCCCAAAAAGATAGTAAAATACCCCGATACCAATATCGACCTCAAATATTGCTTAGCCGAACCTTTAGGCTGTGTATCCAATATTATTCGATCTGCTCAACCTGAATATGGTGATGTGGTAGCAGTCATCGGTTGTGGATCAATGGGACTCCTCTGTCTTTCAGCATTGAGTCGAATGCCACTTCGTGGGCTCATCGCTATTGACCTTCAAGATACACGCTTAGAATGGGCAAAAAAAATGGGGGCTCATTTTCTCTTGAATCCCTCAAAAATGGATGTTCAACCGATTATACAGGACATTACCAATGGACACGGAGTCGATGTGGTCATTGAAATTTCAGGAAAGTGGAAAGGCCTTGAAATGGCTTCCTCCATGGTTCGATGGGCTTCTTTTTATGGATATCAGGGAAGAGGAAAAATTATCGCCTCTTCATTTTACGCTGGTGATCAAATCATGAGTAATCAACTTGGTTATCATTTAATGTTTAAATCTCCAATTATTAAATCAGTTCATCCCTGGCATTCATTGAATTTTATGGAAGACGTTGAAAAAGGAGTTTGGGGATTCGTTAGCCGTTTTCTCCCCCTCGATCAGCTCGTTACTCATACATTTCGTCTTGAAGATATTCAAAAAGGTTTTGAAGCAGCTTCTGGACAAGACCAGCATTATTTAAAGGGAGTAGTCGTATTATAAAAAACGGAACCAATTGTTAGGCAAGCGCCACTCGATGGGAACCCTTGAAAATATTTAAAAGAAAGAAGGGCAAATTGAATGAGTAAAGAATCAATGAACATGAATCAACTGAAGATGTCTTTTTTTTCATTCGCCATTGCTTTTATGCTCCATTTACTCTTATTTGCGACCGCTCCACTATCAACAGTCATGATGAAGGAAATGAGTCTTTCTCATGCTGGTTTTGCATTTATTTTTGGAATCGCCATGATCAGCTTAGTTGCTTCTCGAATCCCCTGGGG